>JAFEEA010000265.1 GCA_018241335.1 Pseudomonadota bacterium | reverse complement strand
GGGCGTCGAACTCGGCCACCACCTTCGCGACCGTGGGGGTGCGGGCGTCGGCCAAGGCCGAGTGGTCCGGCGCCGACGTCAGCCTGCACGGCGGCGTCGCCTGGCGTCGCGCCTTCGGCGACGTCACGCCGATCTCGCGCTTCGCCTTCGCCTCGGGCGGGACGGCGTTCGACATCGCGGGCCTGCCGATCGCCAGGGACGCGGCGATCCTGGATGCAGGGGTCGACCTGGCGATCTCGAAGCGTGCGACCTTGAGCATCGGCTACGCCGGCGAAGTCGCCCGCAAGGTCGGCGATCACGGCGCCAAGGCCACCTTCACCTTCGCCTTCTAGCCCAGGGGCGGGGCAGGTTCCGGCGCGAAGGTATCGAAGGCGCGACAGGCGGTTGTGTCGGCAAGGACGGTGTGCACCCTGCGGTGGCCCGGGGCGACTCGGGCCCCACCCAGGAGCCGCCCCGACCCATGCCGCAGCCCTTTTCGGCCAAGCTCGAACTGACTCTGAAGATCCTGTCGATGAGCCGAAGCCAGCTGGCCGCCGACCTGGGCGTGGACAAGTCGGTGGCGGGGCGCTGGGTGTCGGGCGCGGTGAAGCCCTCGGCGCATAACCTCAGCCAGCTTACCGCCCTGGTGGCCCGGCGCGTGCCGGGCTTCAGCACGCTGGACTGGGACCGCGATCTTCAGGGCCTGGCGGAGAGGCTCGGCGCCGAGGATGCGCCAAGGATCGCCAGGGCTCCGACCGGGTTGCCGCTGGAATGCCTGCCCCAGGTGCTGGCCACCACCGCCCTGCGCGGCGCGGCCTACGAAGGGGTCTTCCGCTCGACGCGGGTGCACGCGCGCGATCCTTCCCACGTCATCCACGACCACGGGATCATCCGCAGGGACGCCACCGGCCTGCTGCGCCTGACCATGGGCACGGCCGGGGTGATGACGGACGGCTGGATGCTGCCGCTGCACAACCAGCTCTATTGTATCGGCAACGAGCGGGCGACCGGTTCGCCCGTGTTCGGCATCTTCCATGGAACGGGCGGGCTCAAGGCCCAGGTCCTGGATGGCCTGACCCTGACCTCGATCCACGACACCGGCCGCACCCCGACCGCGTCGACCATCGTGTTCAGCCGGGTGGCCGACCTCGGCGACGATCCGGCGGAGGATGAGGCCCTGTTCCACCGCCTGATCGAAGGCAACCCGCTGGAGCCGATCGAGGCGATCGATCCGGCCCTGCGCGCGCACCTGTGCCGGGACATCGGTCCGACGGCGGGGGCGCTGGGCGGCGAGTGGCTGATGCAGTTGCCGCTGTCCCGCTCGATGGCGGACTGACGGCCGTCAGGTCGCCGGCTCGACCACCACGGCGGTGCCGTAGGCGAGCACCTCGGTGATGCCTTCCATGATCTCGTTGGCGTCATAGCGCATGGCGATGATCGCGTTGGCGCCCTGTTCGTTTGCGTGCTGGACCAGATGGTCATAGGCCTCCTGGCGCGCCGTCTCGGCCAGGTTCACGAACACCGACAGCTTGCCGCCAAACAGGCTCTGGATACCGCCGGCGAAGTTGCCGAGCACGCTGCGTGACCGAACGGTGATGCCCCGAACGATGCCGATGTGGCGCACCACGCGGTATCCGGGGATGTCGTTGCTGGACGAGACGAGCATGGGGCGGCTCCTGGTTGGCGATGGCCGACGATGACCCGCCGCCGGGATGCGTGCAAGGCGCGGCGTTCTCGCTTGCAAGCCGAGCCGGGCTTGGGGAAACTCAAGGGAGGCGGCGAGGCCGAATGGCCGGTCGGGAGGGTTGTGATGCGTTTTGTCTTCGCCTTGGCGTCGATCCTGGGGTTCGCCTTCCTGGCTTTCGCGCCGCAGTCCGCCAGCGCGCGGGAGCTGAAGTGCGCGGCGCTGAAGGACATCGCCCTCGACCGCGCCGGCGTGACCAAGGTGACCACCGAGACGATCGGTCAGGCCAGCGCCTGCAGACTGCAGGTCACGGCCAAGCCGACCGCTGATTCCGATATCCGCATCGAGGTCTGGATTCCGGTGGGCGAGGCCTGGAACGGCAAGTTCGTGCAACTGGGCAACGGCGGCTTCGCCGGCTCGATCCGCACGCCGATGCTGCAGGCCCTGGCGGCCCGTGGGTACGCGGTGTCGGCCACCGACGACGGTCACCAGACCGACCAGGGCACGGACGGCCGCTGGGCCATGCGCCATCCCGAGAAGATCGCCGACTTCGGCTGGCGCGCCCTGAAGATCACCACCACGGTCTCCAAGTCGTTGATCCTGGCCCAGAAAGGCGTCGGTCCGGGCAAGTCGTACTTCAACGGCTGCTCGGACGGCGGGCGCGAGGCGCTGATGGAGGCGCAGCGCTATCCCGACGACTTCGACGGCATCGTCGCCGGCGCGCCGGCCTACGACTTCACGCACCTGCTAGGCTACGCCGCCGTGGAGGCCCAGGCGTTGATGAACACGCCCGGCGCCTATCTGGGGCCGCCGCAGCTGGCCATCCTGCAGGCCGGCGCTTTGAGCGCCTGCGCCGGAGGCGAGGCCTATATCCGCAATCCCGCCGCCTGCCGCTTCGATCCGGGGCAGGTGGCCTGCAAGGCCGGCCAGGATCCGTCGCAGTGCCTGACCGAAGCCCAGGTGGCCGCGGCGCGGAAGATCTACGCCGGCCTTGTCGACCCGCGCTCGGGCAAGACCCTGCTGCCGGGCCTGACCTTCGGCGGCGAGGCGCAGCCGGGCGGCTGGGCGACCTGGGTCACCGGCCCGTCGCAGGACCGCATCGGGATCGCCCTGAGCAACCTGTTCGGGAACAACTTCTTCAAGTACTTCGCTTTCGAGGACGCCGGCTACGACATGCTGCGCCTGGACCTTGGCGCCGACCTCGACCGGGCGCGCGACAAGACCAGCCACGATCTCGACAGCACCGATCCGAACCTGGCCCCCTTCAGGGCCCATGGCGGCAAGCTCTTGCAGTACCACGGGTGGAACGACCCGGCGATCCCGGCCCGGTCCTCGATCGTCTACTACGAGGCGGTGCGCGCGGCCGTGGGGCCGGCGGACGATTTCTACCGGCTCTACATGGTTCCCGGCATGCTCCACTGCGGCGGCGGGGCCGGGCCGGGCAATGTCGACTGGCTGGGGGTGCTGGACCGCTGGGTCACGGTTGGCGAGGCGCCGGGACCGCTGACCGCAGCCTCGGGATCGCCCTTCGCGCCGACGCCGCCGCCGGCCGACGGGCCGACCCAGCTCCTGTGCCCCTATCCGCAGGTCGCTTCGCGCGACGGGGCGGGGCAGGGGTCCTGGCGCTGCGTTTCGGCCGATGGCGGCGGAGCGGGGGCCAAGCCCGGCCGACGCTCCAGGGTGCGACACGGAAGGCATGCTTAACGGCGATCACAAACGCTTCCCCGACGTCCGATTCCTGCTAGGACGGGCGGATAGAGAAGGAAACGCTTTGTCTGATGTCGTGATTGAAGACGCGGCGCCGACGGCGAGCGAATTGGACGCCGAAGCCGCCTACGAAAAATTCGTCTGGGATAACCTGCCGCGCAATTTCGCCGGCCATTTCATGCACGGGATGCTGGGGATGACGGGCTTTCGCCTGTTCAACGCCCCGACGTTCCTGCCGGCCTACCTGCACCAGATCTCCGGCGGGTCCGACTTCATGGTCGGCCTGGGCCAGTCGCTGCAGCAGGTGGGCGCGGTGGTCTCGCCGATCGTCGGCGCGACCCACATCGAACACCGCAAAAAGGTTCTGCCGGTGTCCATGCTCATGGGCACCATGATGCGCCTGGGCATGTTGGGCATCTCCCTGGCGGGCTGGTTCCTGACTGGCCACATGCGGGCCATGCTGGTCACCACCCTGGTGTTCCTGTTCCTGATGGGCTTCTTCCAGGGCGCCCAGGGCGTGGCCTTCCAGCTCCTGCTGGCCAAGGTGATCCCCATCAAGCGCCGTGGAATCCTGCAGGCGCTGCGGAACGTCATCGGCGGCGTCGTCGCCGCCGGGCTGTCGCTGGTGGCCGGGCGCTACATCATCCAGCCGAACCTGTTCGGCAACGGCTACGCCACCACCTTCTTCCTGGCCGTGATCCTGACCAGCGCCGGCCTGACCGCCCTGGCCATGCTCATGAGGGAGCCTGAGCCGCCCACTGTGCGCGAGAAGAGCACCATCATGGCCCGGGTGAAGGACTTCCCGGCGCTGATCCGTTCGGACCGCAGCTTCATGTTCTTCATGCTGGCCCAGTTGCTGTCGACGGCGGCCCGCATCGCCGCGCCGTTCTACATCCTGTCGGCCGGCCGGGTGATCCACCTGGACGGCAAGACCCTGGGCGTGATGTCGCTGGCCTTCCTTGGCGCCGACACCCTGACCAACATGGCCTGGGGCTATACGGGCGACAAGTTTGGTTTCCGGCTGACCTTCATCCTGTCGCTGGTTCTGTGGGCCGCCGCCACCGGCCTGCTGATCGCCTCGCCGGGCCTGCCGACCCTGCACGTCGCCGGGATCACCATCGGAGCGATCGCCTGGATATTCATCAGCTTCTTCGGCCTGGGCGCGGCCCAGTCGGGACAGATGATGAGCTCGTCGACCATGGTGCTGGAGTTCGGCACGCGCGAGGACATGGCCATGCGCCTGGCCTTCACCCAGACCGCCCAGGGCCTGACCGCGGCGGTCGGCCCCCTGCTGGGCGGGCTGCTGGTCGGCGCGATGGGGTATAACGCCCTCTTCGGGGTCTCGATGGGCTTCCTGGTGGCCGGCTTCCTGGTGCTTGTGACGCTCGTCGAGGAACCCCGCCACCGCAGGAACTCGGCCGTCTGACATGCGTGCGACCCTTCCCCCAACCGGCGAACCCTGGCCCGAGCTCGAGGCCCGCATGGCGGCCATGGGGGGTGGGGACATCGACTGGCGGCACGGCCGCGCGGCCGTCTATGTGTTCAACGCCGGCGAGGACCTGGAGCGGGTCCAGAAGGGCGCCTACACCCTCTACATGGCCGAGAACGGGCTTGGCCCCTCGGCCTTTCCCAGCCTGAAGGCCATGGAGGAGGCGGTGACCGGCTATGGCCTGTCGCTGCTGAACGCGCCGGATGACGCCGCGGGCTCCATCACCTCGGGCGGCACCGACTCCATCACCATGGCCATGAAGGCCGCCCGCGATTACGCCCG
>JAFEEA010000264.1 GCA_018241335.1 Pseudomonadota bacterium | reverse complement strand
GGCTTCGAGGTGATCGGCCGGGGCGGCGAAAAGCTGAGCGACCACTGGGCCGACGGGCTGAAGACCCTGCACGGGTTCTATAGCGCGGGCTTCCCCAACTGCTTCCACCTGGGGGTGACCCAGAACACCCTGACGCCCAACTTCCCGCACATGCTGGACGAGCAGGCGGAGTATGTGGCCGACGTGGTGCAGGCGGCGAACCTGCGCCAGGCCAAGGCCGTGGAGCCGACGCCTGAGGCCGAGGACGGCTGGCTGAAGACGATCCGCGACAACGCCATCAACAACCTGCAGTTCCGCATGGACTGCACACCCGGCTACTACAATGGCGAGGGTCACGCCGGCGAGGGCAAGGGGCTGTTCGACAACCTCTATGGCCCGGGCTCGGACGCCTTCTTCGCCCTGGCCAAGGCCTGGCGGGCGGATCAGGCGATGGACGGGCTGAGCTTCAAGTAGCCCACCTCCTAGCCGTCACCCCCGGGCGTCAGTCCCGGGGGCCCATGAACGCGTGAGGACGGGTGGCGCGCTTCGGAGGGCGCGCCAGGGCAGGGTAGCGGCCGTGCGTCGCTCCGCTGCCGCTTCGTGACCCTGAGGAAGCGTGCGTATGGGTCCTCGGCACAAGGCGCCGAGGATGACGGTTTGGGGGGTGCTGTGACCGCGCCCTAGGCCCGCCGCGCCAGGGCGGTGACGTCGCGCTTGAGGCGGGCGAGGCCGCGGCGGGCGCGCCAGCGAAGGGAGGTCTCCAGGGCGACGCGGCGGCCGGTTTCCGAGCGGCGGTCGGAGGTGTGGTCGACCTCACGCTTGGCCGGGTCGGCGTAGTAGGCGGCGATCTTGCCCGCCCCCATGCCGGGGGTGGCCAGCCAGGCGGGCAGCATCCCGACCAGGGCGGTCACGTCGGCGACGATGCGCGAGACGCCCATGCCCGTGGCCGGGCAGGAGGACCGGAAGGCGTCGCCGATCAGGACCACGCCCGGCTGGACCACGCCGTCGACCTGGTAGAGGTCGGTGGCGCGGGTCTCCACGGGGCTGACCAGGGTCAGGGGGCCCAGGCGCCGCTTCAGGCCCGGCATGGCCTCGTAGAGGGCGCCGATGGGGTCCTGCAGACCGCCGCGCGCCCAGGCCGAGGTCGGATCGCGATAAGCGAACAGGTTGGCGCGCATGGCGCCGCGCATCGGAAACAGGCTGACGAAGCCCATGCCGTCGCCGGGGCGCTCGCCGTGCCAGGCCAGGGCCGGCAGCGGCCGGGGCGGAGTCTCGGCCGAGACGACGGAGAAACCGACACAGAGGGAGTGGCGCTTGCGCAGGGTGCGGCGCTGCACGCCCAGCGGCTCTGCCAGTTTGGACATGGGGCCGGAGGCGATGACGATCAGGCGGGCGTCGAGCTGGCGGCCGTCGGACAGGACCACCGCCTGGCGATCCTCGCTGGTCTCCAGGCGCTCGACCCGCGCGGGAATGAAGGTGACGGCCTCGGGCCAGGCGGCGCGCAGGGCCCGCACCAGCCATTCATAGCGCAGGCCGACGCTGGTCAGGGCCTCGCCTTCCGGCGCCAGAGAGGCCAGGGCGTCGAGCACGCCGAGGTCGGCCATGCCCTGGACCTGGGCCGGCGACAGCTTCTCGCAGCGGAAGTCCTCGGGGTAGGTCTCGTGCAGGTCGACCACGGTGACGGCCTCGCCGCCGCGCGCCAGGACCAGCGCCAGCAGGGCGCCGGCGAATCCACCGCCGACGATCGCCACGTCCGCCGCCGCGAGCTGTCCGGTATCCGCGCCCATCGCCCCGTCTCCACACCCCAGCCATTGGGTCGGGACGGCACATCCTGGCCGCCCGCGCGGGGGTGGAAGCAATCGGCGGGCCAGGCGGGACGAGGCCCGGCGGGTCAGGCCCGGATGGCGGTGGCGAAGGCGTCGTCGGGGTAGCTGGCGCCGGTCAGGTCGACCGCCCGTCCCTGGCCGCCCGCGAGAGGCAGGGGTGACACGTCGGCCGCGTCGAAGCGCGCGTGCCAGAGGTTGGCGCCCTTGAACGAGGCGCCGCGCAGGTCGGCGCCGGAAAAGTCGGCGTCGCGAAGATCGGCGCCGCCGAAGCGCGCGCCCTGAAGCTGGGCGCCGGCGAAGCTGACACCCACCGCCAGGGCGTTCTCGGCCGACAGGGCGGTCAGGCGCCGGTGCTGGAAGGCGCCGCCCAGGGGCCGCAGGTCCTCGCCGTTCAGCACCGCGGCGGCCCCGGCCTTGCCGGCGCTGGAGAACCACAGATCGGCGCCTTCGAGCCTGGCGAGGAGCTGTGGCGCGCGCTCGCGGGCCTGGGCGGTGGGATCGCCGATGGCGCCGGCCAGGGCGCCGGGGTCCAGGCGCGCGCCCTTCCAGTCGACGCCGGTGACAACAGCACGCTCGAAGATCGCCCCCGTCAGGTCGGCGCCGTTCATCTGGGCGCCGGTCAGCACCGCGCCCGTGAAGTTGGCGCCCTTGAGCCGTGAGCGGCCCAGGCGCGCGCGCTTCATGGAGCTGTAGGCGAAATCGACCGAATAGGTGGTCTCGCCGTCGGGGCCCGCCTGACCGGCCCGGCCCACCAGGCGGAAGCCGGCCTTGCCGTCGGCTCGGGCCAGGACGGCGGCGCGCAGGTCGGCCTCGTCGAGATTGGCGCCGAAGAGGTCGGCCTCGCGCAGGCTGGCGCCGCGAAGGTCGGCGCGGAACAGGTTCGCCTGGCGCGCGTCCGCGCCGCGCAGGTCGGCGCAGTAAAGGTTGGCGCGCTCGAGCCCGGTCTCGACCAGGCGCGCCTTGCACAGGTGCGCGCCGGTGAAGTCCGCCTCGGTCAGCAGGCGGCCGGAAAGGTCGACGCCGCCGGCCTGGACGAAGCGCATGATCAGGCGGTGGCCGCGCGGCTGGCGGCGGACGTAGCGTTCGTGGGCGTCCACGAACTGGTCGAACTGGGCCTGGGCGTAGCGGGGCGGGACGTCCCGGGTGAGGCGGGCCTGGTCGAGGGTCGTCCGCAGGAGGGCGGGCATGGAGGGTCGGCAGGTCGCTCGCCGGCCAGACGCGGCGCGGCGCGACCCTAGCCCGGGCCCCCTTGCAATGGGCTTAACCCGCCTTGGGGACCGGCCCCGCCCTCAGCCGGCGGCGTCGTCCATGAAGCGGGCCAGGGCGATGTCCAGCTCGGTGACGCCGTCGGCGTCGTGGGTGGCCAGCAGCACCTCGACCCGGTTCCAGACGTTGGACCATTCGGGATGGTGGTCCAGGGTCTCGGCCTTGATGGCGACGCGGGTCATCCAGCCGAAGGCCTGGTTGAAGTCCTGGAAGGTGAAGGTCTTGACGATCGCGTCGCGGCCGTCGGCGGCGGCCCAGCCGGGAAGCTGGGCGAGGGCCGCGGCGGCGCCGATGCGGGGCGGGCGGCTCATGCGTGCGCGGCGGCGACGTGCGGGAAGGTGAGGCCGGTGATGCGGGCCAGGTCGTCCAGGGCCTGGGCCTCGGAAACCACCTTGATCGCCTGCATGCCGAGCTGGGCGGCCGGCTTGCAGTTGACCCCCAGGTCGTCGAGGTAGACGCAGGCCTTGGCCTCCACCCCGATGGCCTCGCACATCATCTGGTAGATGCGCGGGTCGGGCTTGCGCACCCCGGCCTTGGAGCTTTCGATGACCAGGTCGAAGAGGGCCATGATGCCGCCGGCCTTGGAGGCGCCCTCCGGCGATGCGGCCATGCCCGGGCCGTGTCCCTGGGCCATGTTGTTGGTGATGCAGCCGACCTTGTAGTTGGCCTTGCACAGCTTCAGCGCCTCGACCATGCGTGGGCGCACGTCGCCCGACAGCAGGGGCAGGACGTCGGCGCCGCGCACCGGGTGGCCCAGCGCCGTGGACTCCTCGAGGAACTTGAGGTCGAAGCCGTGGCGGTCGATCTCGGCGCGCTCGAACAGGGCCCAGGCGTTGTCGTCGGGATTGGTGGCGTTGACCGTGCGGATCAGGTCCTTGGGCAGGCCGTGCTGCGCCTCGTAGCGGTTGAACGCTTCGAAGGGCGAGGTGGTGAAGACGCCGCCGAAATCCCAGATCACCGCCTCTATGGTCACGCCTCGCCCCCGGTCCTATTGAAAGTCGCGCGACGCTAGAGATCGGAAGGCCTCGGTGCAAGCACAGGGATAAGTGGAAAAACGTGTCATCGCTCGCCCCTCACGCGCCCTACGCCGACGGCCCGGCCGACTTCGCCATCGGCCTGAAGCCCATCGCGCCGCAGGCCTGGCTGGAGGGCGGCGAGGCCGATCCCGCCGCCCGCAAGGACCCGCTGCTGGCCGCCGAGCCGGACCTGGTGTGGGGCGAGATCGAGGGCTCGCGGCCGGGCCAGGCCGAGGTGCTGGCGATGGTCCGCGCGGCGGGCGTCAGGGTGGAGGAGGGCGATCGGCCGCCGCTGCTGGCCGCCGCCCGCGCCGTTCCCGACGACCTCTGCCTGATGGAGCGCCGCGACGGGGTGTGGCGGCTGGCGGCGCTCAGCCTCTGCGCCGGATCGTTCTTCACGGCCAGGGAGGCGATCGGCCATTCGCTGGGCGAGCTGCATGCGCCGGTTCCCGGGTTCTCGGCCCGGTTCCTGCGCCGGGTGGAGCGCATCTTCGACGGCCTGCGCCCCGACCTGATCCTGGAGCGGCGCAACTGGTCGGTGCTGAACACCGACGCCCTGCACACCCCCGATCCGGCCCCCTACCGCGCCCGCATCGGCGAGATCGACCCGGCCGACGCGGGCCAGCGCGTTTTCCTGCGCATGGAGCGCCAGACGCTGCGGCGGCTGCCCCAGACCGGCGGCGTGCTCTTCACCATCCGGGTGTGGCGCCACCCCCTGGCGGCCCTGGACCAGGACCCGGCGCGGCTGAAGGCCTTCGCGGTCGCCTGGCGCGGGGCGAGCGACGACTTCCGGGCCTACAAGAAGCTGCACCTGTTCGACGCCCTGGTGGACGGCTTTCTTCGCGCCAGGGGAGAATAGGCGAGCAAAGCGGTGGCGTAACGGCGTTTAATAGGCCTCAAAGCCCTTTGAAGATGCGGGATTCCTGCGACATGCGACTGCTTTTCCTGTCCACCGCCCTGTCCACCGCCGCCGCGGCCAGCCTGGCCGCCAGCGCCGCCATGGCCGCCGCCACGGACGCCCCGCCCGCGCCGCCGGCGCCGATCTTCTACTGCCCGCTGCCGGCCG
>JAFEEA010000263.1 GCA_018241335.1 Pseudomonadota bacterium | reverse complement strand
CTCGACCTCCATGGTCGCCTTGTCGGTCTCGATCTCGGCGATGACGTCGCCGCTCTTCACCGTGTCGCCGGCCTTGATGTGCCACTTGGCGAGGGTGCCCTCCTCCATCGTGGGCGACAGGGCCGGCATCAATACGTCGGTCACGCCGCGGTCTCCGTGTAGACGTCGGTGTAGAGTTCGGATGGATCGGGCTCGGGCGTGGTGCGGGCGAACTCGGCGGCGTCGGCGACGATGGCCTTGACCTCGGCGTCCACCGCCTTGAGCGCCGCCTCGTCGGCGAATCCGAGCTGTTCCAGGCGATCCTGCAGGTGGTCGATGGGGTCGCGGTTCTTGCGCACCTCGTCGATCTCCTCGCGGGTCCGGTACTTGCCCGGGTCGCTCATGGAGTGGCCGCGGTAGCGGTAGGTCTTCATCTCCAGGATGAACGGGCCCTTGCCGGAGCGGGCGTGTTCGGCGGCCGCCAAGCCGGCTGCGCGGACGGCGGAAACATCCATGCCGTCAACTTCTTGCCCGGGAATATTGAAGCTGGCGCCGCGGCGATAGAGGTGGGTCTCGGAGGACGAGCGCTCGATGGCGGTGCCCATGGCGTACTGGTTGTTCTCGATCACATAGACCACCGGCAGGCGCCAGAGCTCGGCCATGTTGAAGCTCTCGTAGACCTGGCCCTGGTTGGCCGCGCCGTCGCCGAAGTAGACGAAGGCCACATTGCCGTTGTCGCGGTAGCGGTTGGCGAGGCCAAGGCCGGTGCCGAGGCTGACCTGGCCCCCGACGATGCCGTGGCCGCCGTAGAAGTCGGCCTCGGTGGAGAACATGTGCATCGAGCCGCCCTTGCCCTTGGAGGCGCCGGCGGCGCGGCCGGTGAGCTCGGCCATCACCGCGTTGGGGTCCATGCCCGCGGCCAGCATGTGGCCGTGGTCGCGGTAGCCGGTGATCACCTGATCACCAGGCTCGCGCACCGACTGCATGCCGACGGCGATGGCTTCCTGGCCGATGTAGAGGTGGCAGAAGCCGCCGATCAGCCCCATGCCGTAGAGCTGGCCCGCGCGCTCTTCGAAGCGGCGGATGAGCAGCATGCTGCGGTAGAAGTCGAGAAGCTGCGCCTTGTCGGCGTCACCGCCGCCTGCCGCGCCCTTGGCCTTCGATGCGCCCGCGTCCTTTCCGGAGGGTTTTCCGGCGGTCGTCTTGGCGGCGCCTGATCGCGCCATGGTGTTCTCCCGAGCCGTCGCGATGGAACGCCCGGGAAGCCGGCCGACGCCGTCAGCCGCGATCCTTGGGCGTGCGGATCACATAGTCCCTCGGGTCCGTGAAGCCTAGAAGGACATGCGCCCTTTCCTCCAGCAAATCGGCCGAAAGGCTGTCGTCGCGCAGGAATCGGGCGCGGGCTTCCAGATCCATGCGTTCGGCCTGCAGCGCCTTCAGCTCCGCCTGCTTCTCCGCCAGGGTCGCCTCGCGCTGGCGCGACAGCAACAGCCCCTTGTCGCCGGTCAGGGCGTGAAAGGCGAAGTAGAAGATCAGGATCGCCAGGGCGGCGGTCGGAATATAGGTCTGAAGGCGTGAGAGCACTGACGACTCAAGCGTTTGACGACGTTGGCTCTACTTGCGCCCGGCAGGCTTAACGGCGCGCTAACCGTGACCGACAAGGCCGGCCCGGAGTCGTTTGGATTCAACCGCATGGCGCGCATTTCCCGCGTCGCGCGCCATGTGTCGCACGCCATGGGATTTCACGATTGCCAGAAGGCGCGCTTAGGGTGATTAGCGCGTAGATTTTGCCCCAGCGAGCGCGCTCCGGAACACGACCTTGGACGCCGACGATCCCTCGCCCCTACTGGCGCACTACCTGGCCAAGCGGGAAGACCTCAAGCGGTACTTCACGCTTCGCCTGCGCTCGCCGGAGGCGGCCGAGGACCTGGTCCAGGACATGTACCTGAAGATCAGCGGCGCGCCGCCGGGTGAGATCGACAACCCGTCCGCGTTCCTGTTCCGCCTGGGCTCGAACCTGATGCTGGATCGCCTGAAATCACAGAGGCGCTCGACCGCCCGGGAAACCGGCTGGCGCGCGGTGACGGTGAGCACCCTGGCGGGCCACGATGTCGCCGACGAGCCCGCCGCCGACGCCGCGGCCGCCGCGCGCCAGCGGCTCGGCCAGATGATCGAGGCGTTGAACGACCTGCCGCCCGCCACGCGGCGCGCCTTTCGCTTGCACAAGCTTGAAGGCCTCAGTCACGCGCAGACGGCCGAGGCCATGGGCGTGTCGAGAAGTTCGATCGAGAAGCACATCAGCGCGGCGCTGAAGCATTTGTTCAAGAGGTTGGCGGATTGATCGCCAGGCTCGCCCATGGAGGGAGAATCGTGTCCGCGTCGTCTTTACTTTTGACGCCCTGCCACGATCCGCGTCGGTGACGGACTTTCGATGACCACGATCGGCGAAGACATGAGCAGCGCGGAGGGCCAGGCGATCGGCTGGATTGTGCGCCTGCACGCCGGCGACGCTGCAGAGTCGGACTGGCGGGACCTCGAAACCTGGCTTGCCGAACACCCCAGCCACCTGGACGCCTACGAGCGCGTCGAGAGCCTGTGGGCGGAGTTGGACACGATGGCTGCCGGGATCGCCCCGCGCCTGGCCGACGACAGCCTGCCGCAGGCGCAGATCCTGCCGTTCGCCCGGCCGGAACGCACCGCCGCGAAGGCCGGCGCCAAGCGGAGGGCCGCAAGGGCCTGGGCGCCGTGGGCAGGCGTGGCCGGCCTGGCCGGCGCCGCGGCCGTCGCCGCGCTGGTGCTCGCGCCGGCGGTTCCGACAGCCTACGCCACCGGTCGCGGGGAGACGCGGCACGTGGTGCTGAAGGACGGCACGAAGGTCGACCTCAACGCCGGTTCGCGGATCACGGTCAGTTTCGACGGCCACGCGCGCCGGGTCCAGGTCGACGACGCCGAGGCCAGTTTCGACGTGGCGCATGACGCCGCCCGCCCGTTCCTGATCGCCGTCGGCGACCAGCAGATTCGCGTGGTCGGCACGCAGTTCAACGTCCGCCGCCGCGACGCCGGCCTGACCCTCACCGTCAGCCGCGGGGTGGTCGAGGTGCGACCGCTGGCGGGGGGAGAAGCGCCGCCGGTTCGCCTGACGGCGGGCGATCAGCTGGCGCGGCGCGACGGCGACGCCGCCTCCACCGTCAGCCACGTCGCCGCCGCCGAGGCTTTCGCCTGGCGCGAGCATCGCCTGATCTGCCACGCCTGCACCCTGGGAACACTGGCCGGCGACCTCAACCGCGCCTTCGTGACGCCCATCGATGTCGAGGCGAACGCCCGCCCGCTGACCTTCAGCGGCGTGCTGGTGCTGGACAACGAGGACGCGGTGGTGGGGCGCCTGGCCGCCTTTCTTCCGATCAAGGCGGATCGCACGGGGACCCGGATTGTCCTAAGTTCCACCCGGTAAGGTTACGCCGGGGGGCCAATTCGGAGTGTCGAGGGCGCGAATTCGCCTGCTGTATTGCGTTTGCCTTGGGCTGGCGGCCGTCGGGACCGCCGCCCGGGCCGCGCCGCGACACGCCTTGCGCCTGCCCGCCGAGCCGCTGAGCGCGGCCCTCTTCGATTTCGCCGTCCAGGCCAATGTCTCGGTGAGCGTCAACGGCGTAGCGGGGTGCCGGCCGATGTCCAACGCCGTGGCCGGCGACTACACGGTGACCGAGGGGCTGAGCCGGCTGCTGGCGGGCACAGGCTGCGGCTTCCACATGGTCGACGTGACCACCGTCCGGATCGTCCGGCTGCCGCCACCGCCTGCAGCGACGCCGTCGCCGGCTGGGGCGCGGCAGCCGCCGCCCGCGGCGCCTCCCCGGCGCGAGTTGGACCTGTCGCCCGCCAGCCTGGGCGAAGTGGTCGTGACCGCCACCCGCCGCACCGCGCTGGCCGACACCCTGCCCCTGTCGATGAGCTCGCTGTCGGCGAGCGACCTGGCCGATTCGCGGGCCGGGGGCGTCGGAGACCTGACCGGCCAGGCGACCGGCCTGACGGTGACCAACCTGGGCCCGGGCCGCGACAAGTTCATCATCCGCGGGCAGTCCGACGGGCCGCTGACCGGGCACACCCAGGCCGCCGTCGGCCTGTACGTCGATGACGTTCGCATCGGCTACAACAACCCGGACCCCGACCTGAAGCTGGTGGACGTCGACCGGGTGGAGATCCTGCGCGGGCCCCAGGGCAGCCTTTACGGGGCGGGCTCGATCAGCGGCCTGCTGCGCATCGTGACCCACCCGCCGGACCTGGAGCACTATGCCGGCGCCATCTCGGCGGGCGGCGCGTGGACGACAGGCGGGGCGCCGTCGGAGACGGTCGAGGGGGTGGTCAACGTGCCCTTGCTGAGCGGGCGCCTGGCCGTGCGCGCGGTCGCCTATCGTGAGCACCAGGGCGGCTATTTCGACGACTTCATCCTAGGCAAGCGCAACACCAACTACACCGACCGCGCCGGCGGGCGCCTGGCGCTGCGCTATCGCCTGTCCGATGACTGGACCCTGAGCGCCGGCTTCACGCGCCAGGGACTCTACTCCGGCGATTCGCAGTACGCGGTGGGCGGCGCGAATGGCCTGCAGCGCAATGTGCTGGTGATGGAGCCAAGCGAAAACGAGTTCACCCAGGGCTATCTGACCCTGGAAGGCGAGACCGCCCTGGGCCGGTTCAAGAACGCCTTCTCGGTCATCCGCCACGACCTCGACACGCGTTACGACGCGACCTCCGCCGCGCCCTTGTTCGGCCCCCCGCCCGGCCCGAACTCCGGGTTCGGCCCCAGTCCCTACGACGACCACAGCCGGACCGACCTGGTGGTGGACGAGATGAGCCTGGTGTCGCCGGGGGCCGGCCGGTTCCAATGGCTGCTGGGCGGCTTCGTCGCGGTGGGCCGGCAGAACCTGCGCTCGGCCCTGACAACGCCCGCGCCGAGCGGCTTAAGGACCGACTATTCCGAGGCCCGCACCGACGACACGCTCGAGCTCGCCCTATTCGGGGAAGCCTCCTACGACCTGACCTCGCGCCTGACCTTCACGCTTGGGGCGCGGGTCTATGGCACACGGATCTCGACGGATGCGGTCACCATGCAGCCGACCATGCACGCCTCGGAGCGCTTCGAGGGCGACCTCGTGGACACCGGCTTCGCGCCGCGCGTGGCGGTGCAATACCAGTTCA
>JAFEEA010000262.1 GCA_018241335.1 Pseudomonadota bacterium | reverse complement strand
CCCTGGGCGTGGTTGCCGGCCGAGGCGGCGATCACCCCGCGCTTGCGCTCGTCGTCGCTGAGCTGGGCCAGCTTGTTGAGGGCGCCGCGCTCCTTGTACGAGGCGGTGAACTGCAGGTTCTCGAACTTGACCCACACCTCGGCGCCGGTGATCTGCGACAGGGTCTTGGACCGGCGGCACGGCGTGCGCTCGATGTGGCCGGCCAGCCGGCCGGCGGCGGCCTTGATGTCGTCTAGGAGCAGGGTCATTTCGGGGAGGCGTTTCGGAAAGGGGCGCAACCTAGCGGCGCCGCGCCCTCACCGCAATCCGCGCAACAGGTCCAGGCGTCGCATGGCCTTGCCCGGCAAGGCCGACACGCGTCCCAGCGGCAGGGCCTCGGCAGCCTGGCGCACGCCATAGGCGCAGCCGCGCATCAGGGCGGCCGGCGAGGGCACGCCGACGAAGCCGTGGGTCAGCGGCTGCTGCACATTGGAAAGCTCGCGCTTGAAGCGATAGTCGCCCTGGCCCAGGTCCAGCCGGCGGTAGGGCGTACCTTCCATCCAGCGCAGGATGTCCTGGAACAGCAGCATGCCCGGCGAATAGCGCTCGACCTCGCAGTCGTGGGCGATCATCCAGGCGTGGATGGTCCGCGTGCCGCGCAGGTGGAAGTGCGCCGCCGCCAGCTTGCCCTGCATGTGCAGGGTGAACAGCACGCCGCCGAAGTCGGCCTCGCGGCGGGCGAACAGGTCGCGCATCAGCTTCATCGGCCAGCCGGCGGCGAAGATGTCGGTCTGGCCGGTGTCGCGGTACTGTTGCCGCTTCCAGTCGAACAGCTGCTCGAAATCGGTGGTGGCGTGGGAGTGGGCCGTGAAGCTGAGCGGTCCCATCTCCCGCTCGGCCTTGCGGCGCTTCTTGTCCAGGTCCTTCAGGGCGCCGACGCCGTCGGCCCGCTTGGCCGCCGCATAGGCGTCGTAGCCGCCCTCCACGTCCACGATCCACGAGACGTCGCCGCCGCGGGCATAGGGCTGGAACGGCGCCTGGCTTCCCAGCATGTGGCTGAAGTCGAAGCGGCCGACGCTTAAGGCGCGGACCAGCAGGCGGGGGTCCAGCACGACGCCCGGCTCGGCCACCAGACCCTGGTAGTCGCAGAGCGGCGCGCCGGCGGCCATGGCCGTGAACGATCCGGCGCGGACCGCCATGTAGCCCTGGGGCCGGCCGTCGTCATAGAGCACCGCCACACGCACGCGGCGGTCGCCCGGCGCCTGGGCGCGCTCCACGGCCTGGGGCCACTCCGGGGCCAGGAAGGGCGAGTCCAGGGCGATGTCCTGGGCCTGCAGGCTCCGCCAGTGCGCGACCATGTGGTCGGGCATCAGTTGCGGGCGCAGGATGTCGATCTCCACCAGCGGGCCTCTTTTCGGTGAACCGGTCGTCCACCATCCTGCGCCGGCAAGGGTTTCGCTTGGGTTATTGCCGCGCTCCGCTATCGCGGCGGTCCGGGCTGGGGCTAGGCTGGCGCCATGGCGGCCCACGACCTCGACCTCAGCCTCTGGAAGCAGAACCTCGGCGCCGTGCCGGACTGGGTCTGGGACCGCTCGGATCTGCGGACCCTTGTCCTGGCCGACAACGGCCTCACCGACCTGTCACCCCGCATCGGCGCGATGAAGGCCCTGCGCATGCTGGATCTCGGCCACAACCGCCTGGCGGCCGTGCCGGACGCCCTCGGCGAGCTGGAGGGCCTGACCGACTTCCTCTACCTGCACGACAACGCGCTGACCGCCGTGCCCCCGGCGCTGGGGCGGCTGACCCGGCTGCGCTACCTGAACCTCAGCGAAAACGCCTTCGAGGCCTTCCCCGACGCGGTCTGCGCCATGGCCGGCCTGCAGGAGCTGCGGATCACCGACAACCGGATCGCGACCTTGCCGGACGGCATCGGCCGCCTGTCGGCCCTGCGCGAACTGCACCTGCGCAACAACCGGCTGACGTCCCTGCCGGACGCCATCGGCGCCCTGGCCGAACTGCGCCAGCTCGACCTGCGCGGCAATCCCCTGACGCACCTGCCCGAAAGCCTCGCGACGCTGCTGCGCCTGGAAAAGCTCGACCTGCGCTGGGTCGACCTCGAGCCCCCCGTCTGGTTCGCGGGGCTCGAGGCGCGCGGTTGCGCGATCTACCGGTAGGAAGCGCTACTTCCCGCCGCCCTTGGCCTTTTCCAGGTCCGGGGTGTGGCCGCCGGTGGTGGCGGTGCGCGCCCGCATGGTTTCCTGCAGCGCCGCCGCCGCGCCCTCGTGGCTCATGATCTTGTTCATCACGGCCGCGCCGGCGCGCTCGAAGGACTCGCGGTGGTCGATCACGTACTGGCGCGAGGTGCGATAGCCTTCCAGCAGGCCGTTGACCTCGGGGATCACATAGCGCGCCACCAGGTCCCAGCTGCGGGCCGTGGCCTCGCGGTTGGCCCAGTCGTGGGCGAAGCCGATCACGGTGCCGAAGCCGCCGGACAGCTGGTAGAGGTCGCGGATGGACTTCACCAGGTCGTCAGGGGTGCCGATCACCGAGGCCGCGCCTTCCACGAAGGCGGTCTGGTCCACTGCCTCGTCGGGGCTGCCGTAGGCCACGGCGCCCGGCCGCATCAGGGTGCCGACGTTGTATTCGTTGTGCCAGCGCATCAGGCCCTCGCCGGCCTCCTTGCGCGCCTGCTCGCGGGTCTCGGCGATGTGCCAGGTCATCACCACGCGCCAGTTCTTGCGGTCCACCGTCTGGCCGTGCTTGGCCGCGGACTCTTCGGCGAACTTCCATTGGGTGGGCAGGGCCAGCAGGCCCTGGGTGGACATCGAGCCGATCGACAGCACGCCGGCGCCGTACTTGCCGGCCAGGGTCATGCCGGAGGGGCTGACCTGCGAGGCGACGGCGAAGGGCATGTCTTCCTGCAGCGGGAACAGCTGCAGGCGCGCGTCCTTCAGGGTGAACCAGTCGCTCTCATGGGTGACGCGCTCGCCCGCGAACAGGCGCTTGATCACGCCGATGGCCTCGTCCTGGCGGTCGCGCTGGGTCATCGGGTCGATGCCCAGCATGTAGGCGTCGGACGGCAGGGCGCCGGGGCCGGAGCCGAAGATCACCCGCCCGCCGGACATGTGGTCCAGCTGGACCATGCGCTGGGCGACGTTGAAGGGGTGGTGGTAGGGCAGGGAGACGACGCCCGTGCCCAGGCGGATGCGATGCGTCCGCTCGGCCGCGGCGGCCAGGAATAGCTCCGGTGAGGCGATCACCTCCCAGCCGGTGGAGTGGTGCTCGCCGCACCAGAACTCGTCGAAGCCCAGCTCGTCCAGTTGCTGGGCGAACTTCAGGTCGCTGCGCAGCTGGAGCATCGGGTGCTCGCCGATGGGATGGTGCGGGGCAAGGAACGCGCCGAACTTCAGGCGAGCCATATGAGCGTCTCCGTTGGCCATGTTTGGTCCGTACCTGACTTTCTAAACGTGTGTTTGAAATCGGCAATGAGAATCTGTACGCGGCGCCGCTCGCGGCGGGCTCCCCATTCTGGGGGGCGCCGGGCCGACTGTTCGCCAGTTCTTAGTCACCGCGTCGTACGCCCTCGCTCCAGCACGATCCGGAGAACCAGGCTCATGAATCTCGACAAGGCGCTTGCCGCGCACGCTGACTGGAAGGTCAAGCTGCGCATGGCGATCAACGACAAGGGCAAGCTCGACGCCGAAACCCTGTCCTCGGACTGCAAGTGCGATCTGGGCCGCTGGCTGAAGGGCGAGGGCCGCGCCTCGCATGGCGCCGATCCGGCGTTCGGCGCCTGCATGGCCGGCCACACCGCCTTTCACACCGCCGCCGGGACCATCGCCCGCGCGATCAACCAGGGCGACTTCGCCGCCGCCGAGCGCCTCATCGGCCAAGGCAGCGCCTTCGCCCAGGCGTCGACCCAGGTGGCGGTCGCGATCCGGCGGCTGAAACAGTCGGCGCCGGCCTAGAGATAAGATAAAAGCAATTGCTACGTCGAAGCGGCGTCCGCCTCGGCGGCTGGCGCTAGCCAGCCGTCACCTCCTTCAGGAAGGCGGCGCGGTCGCGGGCGTCGGCGATCCGCGCCGCCAGCCGCGCGCAAAGCGCCTCCCGGGATTCCGCGCCCGCCTTTTCGCGATTCACGAGCTGGCCGGCGATAGGCCCCAGATGCTTCGTCAGGGCCCGGGCGATGGACTGCAGCTCGGTGTCGGAGATCGCCAGCGACGCGCCAGTCGGCGGCGGAAGGTCCGGCGGCGGCGCGCGGGCGGTGACCACCTTGCCGGGGCCGCGCGTCTCGCCGACCCAGCCCAGGAAGCTCTCGCGGTCGAGCGGATTGGGGATGGCGCGGGCCAAGGCCGCGTACAAGCTCGCCTCGTCGCTCGCCCCGGCGGCCGCCTGTCGAACCAGCACGCCAGCGATCGGCCCCATGATCCCCGTCAGCCGCCGCTCGGCGTCACGCAGAGTCTCGGCCGGCAGGGGCGACGGCGGCGCGGCCTCGGGCTGGGGCGGCGCGACGGGCCGCCCGCCCTGGATCGCCGCCAGGCAGCGCTGCAGGGCCGCGTCATAGTCCCGGCTGGCGTCGATGAACTGCATGCGCGTCATGCGCAGCGGCAGGACGCAGGTCTCGATCAGCACCGGGATCAGGGTCTTGCCGTCGTCGATGGCGACGCTGACCTCGTCGGCGACATTGGGCGAGGCGACCGAGCGCGGCGACAGGATGACGATCATCCCCGCGCAGGCCCGCACCGCCGTCTCCACCGCCCGGTCCCAGTGCTGGCTGGGGCGGATGTCGTACTGGTCGACCCACACCGACACCCCCGCCGCGATCAGGTCGTCGGCCAGGCGCAAGGCCTGGACCGCGTCCGCGCGCGCATAGCTGAGGAAGTAGGTGGTGGTCATGGCGCCGCCGCAGGTCTCCCGCGCCCGCTACCTTCACCCGTCCGACAGCATGCGCAAGGCCTGCTCGAGGCTGCGCCGCATGCGGTTGATGGCGGCCGACAGCCGCGCGATCTGGTCGGACCCGCCCCGGACGTACTCCGGCGCTTCCATCTGGCCCAGGCTGACCGCCTCGGCCGTGCGCGCCATCTGGTCGATCGGCCCGATCACCATCGCCCCCAGCAGCAGGTTGAGCAGCGCGAACAGCAGCAGGAACACCCCGCCGTAGACGGCCAGGAACAGCAGCCGCACGTGCGCCGCCTGGGCCTGCGGCACCGCCATCGGCACGCTGAC
>JAFEEA010000261.1 GCA_018241335.1 Pseudomonadota bacterium | reverse complement strand
CTTCGGCGACGCTCATGAAGCGGCGGTTGAAGAGCTCCAGGGTGATCGGATCGGGCGCGTCGGCGTCCAGCGAGCCGTCGGTGCGCAGAGAAGAGCGGGTCAGGCGAATCAGCCCGTCCGCGTCCGGCGAGGCCCGCCAGCCCTCGGCGATCCAGATCTGCGTATCGCCGCGGGCGATCAGGCGAGGGCCTTCGACTGGGCCCGTGAGGCTGTCGGCCCGCAAAGTGCGGCCCTCGGCTGCGCGCGTCGCCTCGGCCGGCTCTGGCGGCGCGTCCGGCGGCAGGGCCTCCTGCGGCGCTTCGGCGTCGACCTCGACACTGGCGATCAGCACTGTCCGGGTCGGTTCGGTGAAGCCGAACAGCCGCCGGTGCGCGGCCTCGAAGGCCGATCGGGCATCGGCAAGCTCCGTGAGGGGGACAGGCAGGGCCGCGTCGGCGCCGTCATAGCTCAGCAAGAGGCGCCGCTCGACGGTCCCCGTGTCGGCGCCCTGCGCGCGCAGGTCCCCCCGCGCCTCCCTCTCCAGCCCTTCGGCGACCGACCGGGCCCTGGCCAGGCCGGCGGCGTCCAGGGGCGAATCGATCCCCGCCTGGCGCAGGGCCCGCATTCGCGCCTGGCCGATTCCCCAGGCCGACAGCAGGCTGGCGTAGCGCGGGCAAAGCACCTCGCCGACGCCGAGGGCGTCCGCCACCTGGCAGGCGACCTGACCGGCGGCGCCGCCGAAGGCGACCAGCGCATGATCGCGCGGATCGAAGCCGCGTTCGGTGGAGATGCGTCGGACGGCGGCCGCCGTCTCCTCGACCGCCACGGCCAGGAAGCCCTCCGCCGCCGCCTCGGCGGACTCCGCGCCCATGGCGCGCGCCAGTTCGGTGAGCCGCGCCCGGGCGGCCCGCACGTCCAGGCGCTGGTCGCCGCGCGGGCCGAAGATGGCCGGGAACCAGTCCGGATCGATGCGGCCGGCGACCAGATTGGCGTCGGTGACCGTGGCCGGCCCGCCCCTGCCATAGGCCGCGGGGCCCGGATCGGCGCCTGCGCTGGCCGGGCCCACCCGGGCTCTCAGGCCGTCGAACGCCAGGATCGAGCCGCCGCCGGCGGCCACGGTCTCCACATCCAGGGCGTTGCTGCGCAGCCGCGCCCCGGCGACCCGGACCTCCGGCCGGCGGATCGGCGGACCGGCGCTGCGGCAGACGTCTGTCGAGGTGCCGCCCATGTCGAAGCCGAGCGCGGCCCTTGCCCCGGCGGCCTCCGCGGTGCGGCCGACGCCGACCACGCCGCCGGCCGGGCCGGACAGCACTGCATCTCGGCCCCGGAAGGCCTCGGCCTTCACCAGGCCGCCACCCGAGGTCATGAAGTAGAGCGGCGCACCGGCGACGGCCTCTGTGACCTGGTCGACATAGGCCCTCAGCACAGGGGTCAGATAGGCGTCGGCCACCGTGGTCTCCGCCCGCGGCAGGAAGCGGGGCAGGGGAGAGACCTCGCTGCTCAGGGACACGAACCTGAATCCGGCGTCCCGCGCCAGTTCGCCCGCCCGAACTTCGTGCCCGGGGTTCAGGTCGGCGTGCAGGAAGGCGATCGCCACGCTCTCAAGCCCCTCGGCCCTGGCGGCGGCCAGCGCCCGCGCCAGGCCCGGCTCGTCCAGGGCGCGGACGACGTCACCCTGGGCGTCCAGGCGTTCGTCGGCCTCCGCCACGCGGGCGTAAAGCGGGGCCGGCCGCACGATGTTCAGCGCGAACAGATTGGGCCGCGCCTGATCGCCGATCGCCAGGCTGTCGGCGAAGCCGCGCGTCGTGACGAACAGGGTCCTGGCGCCGCGCCGCTCCAGCAGGGCGTTGGTCGCCACCGTCGTGCCCATCTTGATGGCGTCCACCCGACCGGCGGGGAAAGGCGCGCCTTCAGCCACGCCCAGCAGCCGCCGCATTCCCGCCACCGCCGTGTCGGCATAGAGCGGCGAGCGCGACAGCATCTTCAACGTGCGCCGCTCGCCGCCCGGCGCGACACCGATCACGTCGGTGAAGGTGCCGCCGCGATCGATCCAGAATCGCCAGCGGCCCGTACTGGCGTCAGGGTTTGTCATCGGGCCGTCCGCGCACTAGAATGAATCTCGATCCCATGACCTTCTGGCGCAACATAGCAAGTCTCGCGGCGCGGCGCGTCGACGAGGCGGAATGTCCCGACTGCCCTGCCGGGCTGCCGGGCGAGGACCCAGCGTTCTCGACCGCCGTCACGGCCCTGGGCGCCAAGCTGGCCAAGGCGGACGGCAGCGCCACCGGCGACGAGTTCGCCGCCTTTTCCGAGGTCTTCCAGTCCGACGCGGCGTCCGTCAACAACGTCCGGCGGCTGTACGACCTGGCGCGCCAGACCACGCATGGCTTCGAGAGCTACGCCCGTCGCCTGGCCAAGCGCTACGGCGGCTGCCCGCAGCTGCTGGAGGACGTGCTGGACGGCCTCTTCCACATCGCCAAGGCCGACGGCTTCGTCACCGCCGACGAACTGGAATACCTGGAGCGGGTGGGCGACCTGTTCGGCCTGTCGACGCTGACCTTCAGGCGGCTGCGCGCCACCCACATCGGCTTTGGCGCCAATGATCCCTACGTCGTGCTGGGCGTGCCGCACGATATCGGCGACGAGGCCCTGCGCGCGGCGTGGAAGTCGGCCTTGTCCGCCGCCCACCCCGACCGGGCCCGGGCGCGCGGGCTGCCGAGCGAGTTCATCGAGGTGGCCGAGGCCAAGTCCGCCGCCATCAACGCCGCCTTCAGCGAGGCGATGCGCGAGCGGCGGGAACTATCCGCGTCCAGCGCCGCTTGATCACGTGACGCTTGATTGGGCGCCGCCCAGATTCGGACGCGAGTTTGGTTGACGATGGCGCTGTGCGGGTTGAAGAATTGAACCTTCCGCGGATTGCCGCGGCGACGAGGATGGCCATGGATCGGCTGGCTGGAGGAAATGGGATGGCGAGGTCGCCGGCCTTGAAGGGCCTGGCCTGGTTCGCCGGCGCGGTCGCCTGGATCGCCGCCGGGGCCATCGGCGCCGTGCTGGCCGTATTCTTCGCCGCGACCATGGTCGTCATCGCGCTGATGGCGACCGCGCTGCTGGCCGTGGCCGGCATGGCGCTGCGCGCTCGCCGCACGGTCCGCGCCCCGGGCCCGGACGACATCCTGGAAGCGCGCAACATCGGCGGCCACTCCTGGGTCGCCTACGGCTGGGACGGTCGCCGCTAGTCGCTGGCGGTCGCCAACCGCGGCGAGGCAGACTCTCTGACGGACCGGCGCTTCCGCGCTTGCTCTCCCCTGCGGCAGCCACATAACATCGCCCTTCAAACAAGCGTTGGGAGCGATGCGCATGATCGGTATTGTGGCGACCCTCAAGGTCCAGGACGGCAAGGGTCCCGAGTTGGAGGCCGTGTTCGCCGAACTCGCCCCCCTGGTTCGCGCCAACGAGCCCGGCAATGTGCTCTACCAGCTGACCAAGAGCCGGACCGACCCCAACACCTACAAGGTGCTCGAGCTCTACAAGGACCAGGAAGCGGTGGCGGCCCACGGCGGCAGCGCCCACTTCAAGGAACACTCGCCCAAGATGGGCGCCGTGCTGGCCGGCCGTCCCGACATCGAGCTGCTCGACGGCGTGGGCTGATCCCATGGATCTGGACTTCAGCCCCCAGGACCTCGCCTTCCGCGACGAGGTCCGCGCCTTCATCGCCGAAGCCTTCGACGACGAGATGCGCGCCCTCATGGACCAGTCCAAGAACGGACACATGAACCGCGAGGCCCAGATCCGCTGGCTGAAGCGGCTGGGGGCCAAGGGCTGGATCGCGCCGGACTGGCCGGCCGAGTATGGCGGCACGGGCTGGGACGACAGCCAGAAGTACATCTTCAACATGGAGATGGCCTTGGCCGGCGCCCCGTCCACCAGCAACATGGGCCTGCGCATGTGCGCGCCGGTGATCATGGCCTTCGGCTCTGCGGAGCAGAAGGCCCAGCACCTGCCCAAGATCCTCTCCAGCGACGTCTGGTGGTGCCAGGGCTACTCAGAGCCCGGTTCCGGCTCGGACCTCGCCTCCCTGTCGATGAAGGCCGAGCGGGACGGCGATCACTATGTGCTGAACGGCTCGAAGATCTGGACGACCTACGCCCAGTGGGCCGACTGGATGTTCTGCCTGGTGCGCACCAGCGTCGAGGACAAACCGCAGAAGGGCATCTCCTTCCTGTTGCTCGACATGAAGACGCCCGGCATCAGCATCCGTCCCCTACCGACCCTCGATGGGCCTGTGGAGGGCGAGCAGGAGATCAACCAGGTCTTCTTCGAGGACGTCCGCGTGCCCGTCGCCAACCGAATCGGCGACGAGGGGCAGGGCTGGACCTACGCCAAGTACCTGCTGCAGTTCGAGCGCGGCAACGCCTATGCGCCCGGCCTAACCAACATGCTCGACAAGGTGCGCAAGATCGCCGGCGTGGAAACCGCCGACACCGGCGGGGCCCTGATCCGCGACCGCGACTTCCGCCGCAAGCTGGCCGAGATGGAGATCAAGGTCGAGGCGATCAACGCCACCGAACTCAAACTCTTCGCCGGCCGCACCACGGGCGAGGCGATGGGGCCGGCGTCCTCGATGCTGAAGCTGGAAGGCTCGCAGGCCCAGCAGCAGATCACCGAGCTGGCGCTCGAAGCCGTGGGCGTCTACGGGGCCCCTTTCATCGAGGACACCTGGGCCCAATTGCGCACCGGCGTTAATGATACCCGCCCCGGTCCGGACTACGCGGCCCCGGCGGCGCCGATGTATTTCAACTATCGCAAGACCTCGATCTATGCCGGGTCCAACGAGATCCAGCACAACATCATGGCCAAGATGATCCTGGGCCTCTAGGCCCGCGCGGCGCCGGCGCTTTGGTCGGTGAATTCCTTGTGACAACACCGGTTTCGACGACCGGCGCGGCGCGCGCGCCGGTCTGCTGGCGCTGAATTCGCGGCCTGGCCGCCGGTCGCGGACCGGCCGCGACGCCCGTTCCGCACAGCGGAATCGACTGCCTGGCGGTGCTGGTCGAAGGGCCTGCGCGGCCTGTCCCAATGAGTGCTCTCATTGCATAGAGGCGTCGGCGCCCCCTGCTCATGACTGGCTAGCCCAACTCGGTTAGACAAGGCATTGAACACCGTCCCCTGGGAGCGGTGTGCCCGCACGCAATGTGCCCAAGAAACGCTGAGGGGCTTCAACAGCATGT
>JAFEEA010000260.1 GCA_018241335.1 Pseudomonadota bacterium | reverse complement strand
GTGCAGACGCGCGCGGTGCGCAGCGGCGACGACTACATCCTGAACGGCTCCAAGCGCTACATCACCAACGCCAACAAGGCGGCCCTGTTCACGGTGATGACCCGCACCAATCCCGAGGTTAAGGGCGCCGGCGGCGTCTCGGCCTTCGTGGTGCCGCGCGACCTGCCCGGCCTGACGGTGGGCAAGCCCGAGAAGAAGATGGGGCAGCAGGGCGCCCACATCTGCGACGTCAATTTCGACAATGTCCGCGTGCCGGCCGCCAACCGCCTGGGGGCCGAGGGCGAGGGCTTCAAGGTGGCCATGCAGGTGCTGGACCGCGGCCGCCTGCACATCTCGGCCGTCTGCATCGGGGTGGCGGAACGGCTGATCGCCGACTGCGTCGCCTACGCCACCGAGCGCAAGCAGTTCGGCCAGACCCTTTCCAACTTCCAGCTGGTGCAGGGGATGATCGCCGACTGCAAGACCGAGGCGATGGCGGCCAAGGCCCTGACCATGGAGACGGCCCGCAAGCGCGACGCCGGCGAGAGCGTCACCCTGGAGGCGGCGGCGGCCAAGTACTTCGCCTCCGAAATGGTCGGCCGGGTGGCCGACAAGGCGGTGCAGATCTTCGGCGGCGCCGGCTACATCGCCGACTACGGCATCGAGCGGCTCTATCGCGACGTGCGCATCTTCCGGATCTACGAAGGCACCAGCCAGATCCAGCAGGTCGTCATCGCACGCGAGACGCTGAAGCGGGGCGGCTGAGGCCGGGCGGCTCGGGCGGCCTTCAGGGCCGACCGTACCAGGCCCAGCGCCAGCTGACGGCCCTGTCCTTGCGACGGGCCTGCCGGTTGTCCGCCTCGACCGGCGGCGCCACCGGCTTTACGGCCAGGGGGGCGAACAGGACGGCTTCCCATTCGGAGCGCGGCGGGCACATCAGTGCGGCCCCGCCAGGTTGTGCAGGTCGCCCAGCACCGTCGCCGCGGGCAGGGGGCCGCGGCGCAGGGCGGGGGCGGCGTCGGGGTGGGCGCGGACGGCCTTCATCAGCTCCTGGACCGTCAGCACCCAGCCGAAACTCCGTTCCTTATGGGTCTTGTGCAACTCTTCCATCGTCTTGTTCCCGTCGCTTGCTTGAACTTGCGGGGGGAAGATCGCTTTTCGGGGCGTGGGTGACAAACGGGTCCTCCTGCTCTATGCATAAGGTCAGCTTATGTCTGATCCGCTCGCCTCCATCCCGCTCAGCGCCATCCGGGTCTTTGAGGCGGCCGCCCGCCTGAAGAGCTTCACCCGGGCGGCCGACGAGCTGAATATCACCCAGGCCGCCGTAAGCTGGCAGGTGAAGGCCCTGGAGCAGCGCCTGGGCCAGGCCCTGTTCCGGCGCCTGCCGCGCGAGGTGCTGCTGACCCCTTCGGGCGAGCGCCTGGCGCGCGCGGCGGGGGAGGCGGTGAACGTGCTGCGCGCCGCCCTGTCGGACATCACCGAGACGGCCGAAGGGGTGCTGGCCATCACCACCCTGCAGTCCCTGGCCACCCAGTGGCTGGCGCCGCGCCTGGGCGCCTTCCAGATCGCCAATCCCAGGATCGCGGTGCGGCTGGACACGAGCGGAAAGATGGTCGACCTGACGCGTGACAACGTCGACGTGGCCATCCGCACCGGCCACGGCCAGTGGCCGGGCCTGGACTGCCTCTACCTGTTTCCGTCGATCATCACCCCGCTGACCTCGCCGGGCCTGCTGGCCGAGCTGGGCGATGTCTCGCGGCCCGAGGCCCTGTTGGCGGCGCCCCTGATCGGGGTGGAGGCCGACTGGGCGGCCTGGTTCGCCGCCGCCGGGGTGGCCGACGCGCCCCTGGCGGCGGGGCCGCGCTTCGCCTCGGACCTGCAGTCGGTGGAGCTGGCCAGCGCCATGGCAGGGCAGGGGGTGGCCATGGGCTCGCCGATCTACTTCGCCGCCGACATCGCCGCCGGGCGCCTGGTCCAACCCTTCGAGACGGTGATCTCCGCCTCCGTGGGGGTCTGGCTGGCCTATCCCTCGGAACGCCGCCGCTCGCCCAAGATCGCCGCCTTCCGCGACTGGCTGGCCGCCTGCGTGGCCGCGGACCCGGTGATCGAACGCTACCGGGCCATCGCCGGCGATCCGGTGGTGGAGCCGCGCTGAAGGGCGGGGTTCACGTCACCCCCGTCTCGATCGCCAGGCGCACGAGGTCGGCGGTGCGCGAGACGCCCAGCTTGGACTTGATCAGGCTGCAGGCGTTGGCGACGGTCTTGTAGCCGACCCCCACGGCGGCGGCGATCTCGGCCAGGCTCGAGCCGGCGGCCAGCAGGCGCATGATCTCCAGCTCGCGTGGGGTCAGGTTGTCGAAGGATTGCGAGGCCTCCGCCCCCAGCACCGCCAGGGCCTGGGCGATCTCGGCCTCGACGTAGCGACCCCCGGCGGCGACCTTGCGCACGGCGGTGATCAGCTCGTCCGGCGAGACGTTCTTGGTGACGTACCCCGCCGCCCCGGCCTCCAGCGCGCGCTTGGCGTAGAGGGGCTCGGCGTGCATCGACAGCACCAGCACGCGGCTGGTCTCCATCTGGATCAGCCGGCGCAGCAGCTCCAGCCCGCCCAGGCCCGGCAGGTTCAGGTCCAGGATCACCAGGCCGGGCCGCTGGGCGCGGGCCAGGACCAGGGCGTCGCGGCCGTTGCCCGCTTCCAGCACCTCGCCCAGGCCCAGCGGGGCCAACAGGCGCTTGAGGCCGTCGCGCACGATGGCGTGGTCGTCCACCAGCAGGATCGTCATGTCGCCGTCTCCGCCGCGGCCGGCAGACGGGCCAGCACCGTCCAGCCCCGCCCCGCCGGGCCCGGGCCCAGGGTGAGGCGCCCATGCGCCGCCGTCACCCGCTCGCGCATGCCGACCAGGCCGAAGCCGCCGCCTTCGACGCCGCCCGCGCCGGAGCTCGCCCCCGCGCCGTCGTCGCTGACCTGGGCGGTGACGTCGCCCGCGCCGTCGAGGCTGACGGCGATTTCGATGCGCCCGGGCCGACCGTGGCGGACGGCGTTGTTGAGGCCCTCCTGCACGACCCGATAGACGGCCTCGCGCGCGGTTTCGCCGATGGGGCTCTCGTCGTCGGGGAGGGTCAGGTCGAAGCGGATCTCGGGGTGGCGGGCGCGCCAGAAGGCGACCAGGTCCTCGATCGCGGGGCCGAGGCCCAGCTCGACCAGCTGGGCGGGCCGCAGCCGGGCCAGGATGTCGCGCACCAGGCGCTGCATGTGGCCCACCGAGGCCTGGATCGCCTTGACCTGACCGGCGGCCTCGTCCGGCCGGCCCGCGGCGATCAGCTGGGCCACCATGGCGGCGTCGACATTGACCGCGAACAAGTGCGGCCCGATCTCGTCGTGCAGGTCGCGGGCGACGTCGGCCCGTTCCTCGTCCTGCAGGGTCAGGAGCTGGCGTTCCAGCACCAGGTTGCGGGCCTGGACGGCGGCCAGACGCGCGGTCATGTCGTTGATCCCGGCTCCGAGGCGGGCCAGCTCGCGGGGGCCATGCTCCGGCGCCTTGGCCCGGTAGTCGCCCGAACCGATGCGCTGGAAGGCCGCCAGGAAGTCGGCCAGGGGCTTGAGCGCCCGGCCGATGGTGAGCCAGACCAGGGCCGAGCCCAACACGAAGGCGCCGCCCAGCACCAGCACCAGGTCCAGGAACTGCGCCCAGGCCTCGCCCACGTCGTTGGCCCAGACGGGGGCCAGGACGAGGGCCTGTCCGCCGGGAACCGGCGCGGGCAGGCGGGCAGGCGACAGGTCGGACTGGACCAGGGCCGCGAACCAGGGTGGCGCGGGGGCCGCGGGCAGGGTGCGCGAGCGCTCGAGCAGGCGTCCGTCGGGGCCGAGCAGCGAGGCCTGGAGATGACGGTTGCCGTCGAATGTGGCGATGAGCTGGCTCAGGTCGCGGGCGGGATGGTCCGAGCGGGGCAGGTCCTCGTAGGCCGACTGGACCGTCTGGCGTCCGCCGACCAGGGCCGCGGCCAGTTCCTCGCGCAGGGCCTGCTTGGCGCGCCAGCCGGCGAGGCCCGCGCCGAGCATCGCGCTGACCAGCAGCACGGCGGCGATGGCGGCGACGATCCTGGCGCGCAGGGACATGCCCCTTCCTAGCCCCGCCGGGGCGGCCCGCGCCACGTCCGGCGAGAAATCGGGAAGAATTCCCGGCGACAACGGGAAGGCGCGCCATGGGCCGCTTCGCATCCGCCCCTTAAGCCCGCCGCTATCGGTCGGGTCGGAGCAGTGGCGTGGCGTATCGTTCGAGCAAGCGGGTTTCCCTGGCGGTTTTGGCGGCGGCGCTGGCCGGTCCGGGGGCGGCCCTGGCCGCCGACGCCACCCCGCCCACCGACACCAGCGTGTCGGAACTGGTGGTCACCGCCCAGAAGCTCGACGAGGCCCGCGCGGCCATCGAGCCCAGCCTGGGCGCCTCGACCTACACCCTGTCCAGCAAGTTCGTGGACAGCCTGCCGGGTGGGCAGAACCTGGGCCTGAACCAGGTCGTGCTGCAGGCGCCGGGCGTGACCCAGGACAGCTATGGCCAGCTGCATATCCGCGGCGACCACGCCAACATCCAGTACCGGCTCAACAACGTCATCCTGCCCGAGGGGCTGTCGGTGTTCGGCCAGGCGCTGAGCCCGCGGCTGGCCGGTTCGACCGAGCTGATCACCGGCGCGCTGCCGGCGCAGTACGGCCTGCGCACCGCCGGCATCGTCAACATCACCACCAAGACCGGCCTCTACCACAACGGCGGCCAGATCAGCGTCTACGGCGGCAGCCACGGAGACATCGAGCCCAGCATCGAATGGGGCGGCTCGACCGGGAACACGAACGTCTTCTTCTCGGGAAGCTACAAGCGCAGCGGCCTGGGGATCGAGAGCCCGGACGGCAGCGCCAACCCTCTGCACGATCGGACGGACCAGGTGCAGCTGTTCGGCTATCTGGACCACATCATCGATGACCAGAGCCGCCTGTCGCTGATCGCGGGCGTCTCCAACCAACGGTTCCAGATCCCCGATGTGCGGGGGCTGAACGCCGCCGATCCGGGCGGCCTTGGCCTGACGGTCAATGGGCAGACCCAGTTCGCCAGCGAGGACCTGCGCCAGACCCAGCGCGAGACCACCGACTACGCCATCGCCAGCTACCTCAGAACTACTGACAAGCTGACGCTGCAACTCTCGGGTTTTGCTCGCTATTCGACCCTGACCTATCGGCCGGACTGGCTCGGCGA
>JAFEEA010000025.1 GCA_018241335.1 Pseudomonadota bacterium | reverse complement strand
CACGGCAAGGGCCTGACCGGACTGGACGCCTACCGCGCCTACGGCCGCACAAGCGCCGAGGTGTTCGCCCGCGTCGGCGGCCGCCAGGTCTGGGCCGGCCGGCCCGAGGGCGTGGTGACCGGCCCGACAGACGAGCGCTGGGACCTGGCCTTCATCGCCGAATACCCCAACGCCGGCGCCTTCCTGGCCATGGTCACCGACCCCGACTACCGCGAGCATGTGAAGCATCGCCAGGCGGCGGTGGAGGACAGCCGCCTGATCCGGTTCTTTCCGATCGCACCCGGCGACGGGTTCGGGGAATAGGTCCCTCAGCCGACGGCGTCGAGGCGGCTGATCACCTTCTTGTCGGCCCAGTGGCTTGAGATGTTGCGGCGGAAGTGGGCCGGGCGGTCGGCCAGGACCTCGGTCTCCAGCCAGAGCCGCTTCAGGTGGCGGACGCGGCCGGTGTCGCGGTCGTCCTCGTACGGCTCGCGGCCGTGCAGGACGTGGTAGTTGTTGATGAACTGCATGTCGCCCGGCAGGAAGTCCATCTTCACACTATACGCGCCGCTCTCGGCCCGGTCGGTCATCCAGGCCAGGGCCTCGCGCGCCTTGTCGGTCAAGCGCGGCGCGTCCGCATGGCGCTGCGAGGCCAGGATGTAGGGGGCGATCAGGCGGATGAAGAGGCGGCCGCCGTGGTTGGTGAACACCGGCAGCTCGTACCAGCCGCGCTTGCCGGGGGCCTGCTCGCCGCGCATGTCGTAGGGCTGGGGCTTGTAGAGCTCCTGCGCCAGGTCCGGCCGCTCGCGCACCAGGTCGTTGTGCAGGGCCACCGAATTGCACACCGCCGAGCGGCCTCCGGAGACGCCGGTCTGCAGGCACAGGAGGCCCACCAGGTCCGAACCGTCGCAGTGGAAGTCGAGGCCGATCTGGCCCAGCTCGTTGCCCCGCGCGGTGGGGTCGCCCGGCGCCTTGCCCTGGTCGGTCACGTCGCCCAGCAGGTGGCCGTAGTGGTTCTGGGGCCAGGGCTTGCCCAGATGCGCGCCGATGCCCCAGTAGGCCAGGCACATGTCGTCGTTGGGATAGCGGTCGCGCGGCAGCCCCCGGATCAGCACGAAGCCGCGGCCGTTCATCAGCTCGGCCTCGATGGCCTTCAGGCGCGGGCCGAGCGTCGGCAGGGGGAAGTCGTCCTTGCCGATGGCCAGGAAGTCGTCGCTCTTGCGCCGGGCCTCGGCGATGGCGAGGTCGATCTCGTCGACCTCCTCGGCCGACAGGTGCTCGGTCCACAGGGCCGGGTCGGCCACGTCGCCGGCCCGCCATTCGCAGCCGGTCTCGAGAAGCTCCAGGGTCATGGCGATCTTCCTTCCTATTCGGCCGGCCCTATTCAGCCGCCTGGGCGACCGGCGCGGCCTGGGTTCCGCGCAGCAGGCGTCCGGGCAGGGCGTCGGTGGGCTCGCCGTCGCGATAGGTCACCTGGCCGGCCACGATGGTGGCGACATAGCCCTTGGCGCGCTGGATCAGCCGCCGCCCGCCGGCCGGCAGGTCATAGGCCACCTGGGGCGCGAACAGGGTCAGGTTGTCGTAGTCGATGACGTTGAGGTCGGCCCGATATCCCGGCGCCACCAGGCCGCGGTCGTAGAGGCCGAAGGTGCGGGCGGTGTCCTGGGTCTGCCTGCGGATCACCCGCTCCAGGGCGATCTTGGGCCCACGGGTGCGGTCGCGCGTCCAGTGGGTGAGCATGGTGGTGGGGAAGGAGCCGTCGCAGATCATCCCCACGTGGGCGCCGCCGTCCGACAGTCCCGGCACCGTGTCACGGTGGGTGAGCATCGTATAGGCCGGATCCAGCGAACCCTCGGCATAGTTCAGGAACGGCACATAGAGCATCGCATGGCCGCCGTCGGACAGCATGTGGTCCAGGGCCACGTCCTGGGGCGAGACGCCCCGCGCCTGGGCCTGGAAGGCGACGGTGCTCTCTTCCGTGGGTTCGTAGTCGGGCAGGCCGCTCATCAGGTGCATGCGCCCCCAGGCCGAGCCCATGCCGCGCACCCCCTCGTCCGGCGGGCTGGCCAGCAGGCGCTCGCGGAAGGCGGGATCCTTCAGCGCCGCCACCCGCTCGGCGAAGGGCCGGGCGGCGATCTCCTTATAGACGGGGTAGTGGGTGAACGGATTGACCGTCAGCTCCAGGCCGAGCAGCACGCCCACCGGCCGCGCCGCCACCTGGGCCTTGACCGACAGGCCCGCGTCCACCGCGTCACTGACCGCGGCCAGCAGGGTCTTGTAGGACTGCGGGGTCAGCGGGCTCTGCACCAGGGAGAAGGTCAGCGGCCGGCCCGAGCGTTCGATCACCCGGCGCAGCATGGCGAACTCCGCCTCGGGATCGGCGAAGTCGGAGACCACCTGCATGACGCCCTTGCCGGCCGCGGCCAGGCCCATGGCGATGCCGGTCAGCTCGTCCTCGCCGGCGGTGAGGGTCGGCGTCGGCTGGCCGTCGCTGGTGCGGTGGTTGAGGGTGCGCGAGGTGGAAAAGCCCAGGGCGCCGGCCTCCACCGCCCGCTGGGCGATGGCGGCCATGGCGGCGATGTCGGCATCCGTCGCCGGCTCGCGGTTGGCGCCGCGCTCGCCCATCACGAAGACGCGCAGGGCCGCGTGCGGCAGCTGGCTGCCGATGTCGACGTCGAAGCGGCGCGACTGCAGGCTGTCGAGATAATCGGGATAGGAGGTCCAGTTCCAGGGCAGGCCCTGGCTCAGCACCGGGAAGGGGATGTCCTCCACCCCCTCCATCAGCCGCACCAGGCGGTCGTGGTCCTGGGGCTGGCAGGGGGCGAAGCCGACGCCGCAGTTGCCCATGACCACGGTGGTGACCCCGTGCCAGGACGAGGGCTGCATGCGCTGGTCCCAGGTCGCCTGGCCGTCGTAGTGGGTGTGGATGTCCACGAAACCGGGAGTGACGATCTGGCCCCGGGCGTCGATCTCCTCGGCGCCGCGGCCGTGGACCTGGCCGACCGCGGCGATGACGCCGTCCTTGACCGCCACGTCGGCCTCGAAGGCTTCGCCGCCCGAGCCGTCATAGAGGCGGCCGCCCCGGATCACGAGATCATAGGCGCGCTCCATCGCCGCCTCCCTGTTTTGCTTGTCGCTGCTTAGGAAAAGCCTGAACCCCGGGCCGGGGGGCGTCAAGCATGCCGCGAGGGCCATCGGCCGCGATTCCCGCGCGGGGCAACTCGCCCTAGTCTGGCCGGCGATGAGTCGGGCGCCTTTCACCTTCTATGAGTTCTTCGCCGGCGGCGGCATGGCCCGGCTGGGGCTGGGCGGGGACTGGCGGTGCCTGTTCGCCAACGACTTCGACGCCGGCAAGGCGCGCGCCTACCGCGACAACTTCGGGGCCGAGGATCTCAAGGAAGGCGACGTCTGGGCGCTGAGCCCCGCCGACCTGCCGGGGCGGGCCGACCTCGCCTGGGCCTCGAGCCCCTGCCAGGACTTCAGCCTCGCGGGCGCGCGCGCGGGACTTAAAGGCGGGCGATCGTCGGCGTTCTTCGGCTTCTGGCGGCTGATCGAGGGGCTGGCCGCCGAGGGCCGCGCGCCCCGGGCCATCGTCATCGAGAATGTCACAGGCCTGCTCACCTCGCACGGGGGCGCCGACTTCACCGCCCTCTGCCAGGCCCTGGCCGACCAGGGCTACGCCTTCGGGGCCATCGAGGCGGACGCGGCCCGCTTCCTGCCCCAGTCGCGCAAGCGGATCCTGGTCATCGCCTGTCGCCAGGCGCCGGCCGGCCTGCCGCGCGGGCGCGAGGCGCGGCCCGCCCTGCGCGACGCCTTCCAGCGCCTGCCGCCGGCGCTCAAGGCCCTCTGGATCGGCTGGCCGACGCCGGACGACGGTCGCCGCAACACCGACCTGGCCGCCCTGCTGGAGCCGGATCACGCCGTCCGCTGGCACGCGCCGGAGACCACCGCCCACATCCTCAGCCTGCTGGACGACAACAACCGCGGCAAGGTCGCCGCCGCCCTGGCCTCCGGCGAGCGGCGGGTGGGGGCCGTCTATCGCCGCACCCGCGCGGGGCGCCAGCGGGCCGAGGTGCGCTTCGACGGCCTGGCCGGCTGCCTGCGCACGCCGCGCGGCGGCTCCTCGCGCCAGACCCTGATGGTGGTGGAGGGCGGCGAGGTTCGCACCCGCCTGGTCAGCCCGCGCGAGGCGGCGCGGCTGATGGGCCTGCCGGAGACCTACCGCCTGCCCGCCCGGGCCACCGCCGCCCTGATGATCGCCGGCGACGGGGTGGCGGTGCCGGTGGTGCGCTGGCTGGCGCAGGCCGTGCTGGAACCCTTGCTCAATCAGGGGCCGGACCTGCTGGCGGCGGAATAAGGCCGCTTCCAAAAATCCCCCGCCGGCCTAAGTTGGCGGCCGAAGCGGCCAACCAGCATTCGCGCGAGAACCCACCATGGACTCCCCCGGCAAGGACTATGACGCCACGCGCCACGCGCGCGCGGGCCGCGGCAAGATCTACGACTCCATCATCGACACCATCGGCGACACGCCGCTGATCCGCCTGCCCCGGCTGACGGCCTTGCTGAAGCCCAAGGGGACGGTCCTGGCCAAGCTGGAGTTCTTCAACCCGATCGGCTCGGTGAAGGACCGCATCGGGGTGGCCATGATCGAGGCCCTGGAGGCCAAGGGCCTGGTCAAGGAAGGCACGACCATCGTCGAGCCCACCAGCGGCAATACCGGCATCGCGCTGGCCTTCGTGGCTGCGGCCAAGGGGCTGAAGCTGATCCTGGTGATGCCCGAGAGCATGTCGGTGGAGCGGCGCAAGATGCTGGTGCTTCTCGGCGCCAAGCTGGAGCTGACCCCGGCCGAGCGAGGCATGGCCGGCGCCGTCGCCCGCGCGCGCGAGCTGCTGGGCGAGATCCCGGGCTCGGTCATGCCGCAGCAGTTCGAGAACCCGGCCAATCCGGCCATCCACCGGGTGTCCACCGCCGAGGAGATCTGGAACGACACCGCCGGCGCCGTGGACGCGGTGGTGTCGGGCGTGGGCACCGGCGGCACCATCACCGGCGTCGGCCAGGTGCTGAAGGCGCGCAAGCCGTCGGTGAAGATGATCGCCGTGGAGCCCACCGCCTCGCCGGTGCTGAGCGGCGGCGCGCCCGGCCCGCACAAGATCCAGGGCATCGGCGCCGGCTTCGTGCCGGCCATCCTGGACCGCGGCGTCATGGACGAGATCATCCAGGTCTCCAACGAGGACTCCCTGGAGATGGCCCGCACCTGCGGCAAGGTGGAGGGCGTGCCGGTGGGCATCTCGGCCGGCGCGGCGCTGACGGCGGCCTTCGACGTGGCCGGACGGGCGGACATGGCCGGCAAGATGGTCGTCGCCATCATCCCCAGCTTCGCCGAGCGCTACCTGTCGACGGCCCTGTTCGAAGGGCTGTGAGCCGCCCGCCGGCCAGGCCCGGCGGCGCCACCGACGTCTACGGCGCCGAGAAGCGGTCGGCGGTCATGCGCCAGGTCAAGGGCCGCGACACCACGCCCGAGCTCAAGGTGCGCCGTCTGCTGACGGCGCTGGGCGCGCGCTATCGCCTGCACCGGGCCGACCTGCCGGGCCGGCCGGACATCGTGCTGGCGGGGCGTCGCCTGGCGATCTTCGTGCACGGCTGCTTCTGGCACGGCCATGACTGCGCGCGCGGCGCCCGCGTCCCCAAGGCCAACCGCGACTACTGGCAGGCCAAGATCGCCCGCAACCGCGCGCGCGACGCCGCGTCCCAGGCCGCGCTGGCGACGGCGGGATGGCGGGTGGAGACGGTCTGGGAGTGCGAGCTGAAGGACGCCGAGGCGCTGAAGACGCGGGCGGCGGCGTGGCTGAGCATCGCCCCGCGGCTTGCGGGGCGGCCAAGGCCGAAGGCTGGGGAAAAGCCGGGATGACAGCGAAAGGCGTTCGGTCGCGGAGCGCGGGGCGCGGCTGACGCCTAGGTCGGCGCCACCGGCTCGGGGCGCAGCACCGGTCCAACGGACGCGCCGGCGAGCAGGGCCTGGCGAAAGGCCAGCCTGGAAACAGGTCCGCTCGCCTGGGTCTGGTCGCCGGGCGCTTCAGGCGCGGGCGCGTCGCCCCACAGGGCCGCGTCGAACGTGACGCCCAGGTCGCGGCAGATGGCCTCCACCGATGTGGCCACCGGCCGGCGGGCCAGCGCGACGAGATCGAGGTCGCGCCTCAGGTCCTCCAGGCGCAGCTCGCGCGGGTCGTCGTGTTCGGACTCGCGTTCCCAGTCCGCGAGCAGGGCCTCTTCAAAGGCGTCTTCCTCATCGAAGACTCCGACAGGGCGGGCCGGGCTGCCCGAGAGCGGCGACGATCGCCCGGCGGCTTCGGCCGGCGCCTTGAAGTCCAGGGCAAGGCTTCCCGTCGCGATCATATGATGAAGGGCCATCGCCTGGCGGATCGCCCGAGCGACCCGCGCATGCGCCAACGCCAGGGCGGCAGGCCCGGCGACGCCGCGCGCGCCGCGCCGTGCGGCCGGAGGCGCCGCGGCCGTCGCCGCGTCCTCCTCGGCCAGGGCCTGACGCAACTGCGCCTGCGCCAGCTCCAGCCCGACATCGATCAAGGCCTCCAGCCGATCGAGCATCCACTCGGTCCGAGGCCTCGCGGACGTCTCCGTGTTGCTGGATGTCGCCGGGGTTGAGAACATAAGCGGAACAGATTATCAATTCGAAGCTGATGTCAAGACGACGATCGGCCCTTGATTGAAATGCGGCGGCGACGAGCCGCCCTCGCGCGCGAAGGCCCCCCGATGGCTGAACTGATCGAAGAAATCCCCGACGACGACTACGAGCGCATCCAGGCGCACTGCGCCAAGGGTGAGGACTATTTGGGCCTGGAACGGTTCGCCGAGGCTATTATGGCAGGGTCGCATCCCACCAGCTCAGGGCTTCAGAGAGCACTTGATTTAGGTTGAAGCGCTGGTCCGGATCGGCAGCGAACCTCCGGGTGACCACAAAAATCTCGGCCGGTGACGAGCCGGCAATGGGAAGAGCACCAAGTGGCGCGCTTCCGATAGGACCCATGGCAGGCTGCGCTACAATGACCTTCACGTGCGGGTCAGATGTGTAGCGCGGGTCGCTAAGCTGTAGATGTTTCACCCCGTTCGTTAGCTCGCCCAACGTTTGGGCAAACGGGCATCTTGCGAAGAAATCGCCATCGTCTCGTGGGCGACGCCAATCCTTCAGGTGAAAGGCGAACATGCAGGCTCCCATCGCCACCGCGACATCGGTGGGTGAGGAGCGGTGTTGCGCTAGGGCCGCCTGACCAAGTCGGAGGTAGGCGCGCGCATCGGCGATTAGCGGCTGCACCGGCGTGATCGGACTATTCACTTTGTGTCCCTCCGCCCTTGATGCCTGTCGTGCGATCCGCCCAGCGCTGCAATTGTCGCGCAGGTCATGCATAGAGAGAACCGGTCCGAGGGCGACCCGATGTCCTCAATGCCATCCTTGTTGATGCGCAGGAGTCATTTTCTAGCATTCTCACTGAGACCTAGTTTCGGCTACCTCCGGGTCACAGACGCCTTCCGCGCTAACGCCCAGCTTCAAACTGCGTCACCACCATCCCAAGTACCGCGCCTTCCGGGATGGCCTGCCGGCCTTCAAGGCGCTGCGATCAGGGGCTGGGCCGAGCTGACCGCCGGGCGCCTCAGGCGGCCGTGCGTTCGAACTCCAGCCAGATCGGGGCGCAGTCGCCGAGGCGCTTTTCCTCGTAGCGGGTGGTGACGTGGTCGGCGGGGGGCGTGCGCCAATCGTCCGCGGTCTCGGCCAGCCAGGCGAGGTGGGGCGAGGCGGAAAGGCGGCGCAGGGCCCAGTCGGCGTAGTCGGCCCAGTCGGTGGCGAAGCGGAGCCGGCCGCCGGGCTTCAAGAGGCGGACCGCCTCGGCGACGAAATCGTCCTGCACCAGGCGGCGCTTGTGGTGGCGCGCCTTGGGCCAGGGGTCGGGGAACAGGATGACGATGCGGTCCAGGCTGGCGTCGGGCAGGGCCGCCATCAGGGCGCGCGCGTCGCCGGCGTGAAGGCGCACATTGGCAAGGCCCCGCTCGTCCACATGGCGCAGCGCGCTGGCGACGCCGTTGAGGAAGGGCTCGGCGCCCAGGAAGAGGATGTCGGGGGCCCGCTCGGCCTGGGCGGCCAGGTGTTCGCCGCCGCCGAAGCCGATCTCGAGCCAGACTTCGCGCGCCTCGGGCGCCAGGGCGCGGGGGTCGAAGGGCGTCTCGGGCAGGCGGATGCGCGGCAGCAGGGTGTCCATCAGCGCCGCCTGGCGGGGCTTGATGGGGCGCGACTTGATGCGGCCGAAGGTGCGCAGGGGACGAAGGTCGTCGGTCATCCGCCGCCTTCTAGAGCCTGCGGACCAAAATCGGGAGCCTTCTGTCGATCCCGACCATGGCCGCCGTGGCCTGGTCGTGGGCGGCTATTCCTCGCCGTCGTCGGCGCCGTCGTCCTCGACGATCGCACGCACCAGGTCGAGCAGGCGACGACGCAGCCGACCGCGCTTCAGGCGGGGGAACAGGGACGCCAGCTCCAGGCCCTCGGTGGTCATCAGGAAGTCGTGCACCAGCTGTTCGGAGCTGACTTCGCCGGTGCGGCTCTCGCCGGCGGCGGACGGGTCGGCCAGGCCTTCGAAGAAGTAGCCCACCGGGGTCTGCAGCGAGGCCGCGATCTCGTACAGCTTGGAGGCGCTGATGCGATTGGCGCCGCGTTCGTACTTCTGGACCTGCTGGAAGGTCAGGCCGAGGGAGTCGGCGAGCTTTTCCTGGCTGACGCCACGCAGGCGACGACGCATGCGCACGCGGGCGCCGACATGCAGGTCAACGGGGTTCGGCGAACGGTCGTCAGTCGCTTCGGTCATGTTCGCGTGATAGCGAACTGACAGTTGCGCGCCAGTGATTACTTGGTCGCATCATGTGCGGCGCAAAGTCGCGCGCCTCGGTACACGAGCGCCGCCGAATGAAATTATCACCAAAATGAGTAATGAGAGATCGCCTATACGATTGAAGACCGTCGGCTTCAGGGCCGGAGGCAGTCTGGCGTCAATCACACCATATTTGCCGTGCGCCAGCGCTTGGCCCGGGGCGATCCGGCCAAAGGCGTCGATGACCGCCGAGACGCCGGTGGGCGTGGCGCGGACCATCGGCAGGCCCTCTTCGATCGCCCGGTAGCTGGCGATGTTGAGGTGCTGAAGCGGGCCGCTGGTGGCCCCGAACCAGGCGTCGTTGGAGACATTGACGATCCAGGCGGGGCGCTGGCCGGCGGCCGCCTGGCCCTCGCGGGTGAAACCCGGAAAGAGGCTTTCGTAGCAGATCAGGGGTTGCAGGGGCGGCAGGCCCGGCGGGGCGATCGGCCGGGGCCGGGGCCCCGGGGTGAAGCCATCGCCGACATGGACCAGCTGCTTGAAGCCGACCCTGGCGGCCAGCTTGTCCATCGGCATGTATTCGCCGAACGGCACCAGGCGATACTTGTCGTAGCGGCCGATCACCGACAGGCCCGTCGTGGTCCGTCGCACCGCGTAGAGGCTGTTGAAATAGATCTCCGGCCGCGACGGGTCGCCCACCTGGGTCCGGTAGCCGCCGACGATCAGGGTCTGGCCGGGAACAAGGACATCCTGGATGGCGCCGTTGGTCCAGGCCTCGGGGCTCAAGTACTCGTCGAGGTCGGCCGGGATGGCGCCCTCGGGCCAGATCACGATCTGCGGCGGGGTGGCGGCCGGCAGGCGGGTCAGGGCCGTGTAGCGCTGGACGATGCCGGCGAAGACGGAGGCGTCGTACTTGGTCTCCTGCTTCACGTCGGCCTGGACGATGCGCAGGGTCGGGGCGTCGGCGGGGATCGGAGGGGCGCCGGCGAGGCGGGCCGTCCCGAAGGCGAAGAGGCCGGCGAGGGCCGCCGCCGAGGCCGCCACGGCCGCGCGTCCAGGCCAGCCCTCCCGCACCAGGGCCGGCGAGGCCGCCGCCGCCAGGGTGATCCAGGTCAGGCCATAGGCGCCGAACAGGCTGGCGGCCTGGGAAAGGGGCGAGCCGGCCTTCCAGGCCTCGCCCGGCAGGTCCCACGGCAGGCCGGTCAGCACGTGGCCGCGCAGCCACTCGAACACCGCGAAGGTTCCCGCGAACCACAACAGCCGACGCACGCCCGGGGCGGCCAGGGCCCGATAGGCCGCGCCGGCCGCGCCCCAGAAGAGGCCAAGGCCGCTGGCCAGAAGGATCACGGCGAACGGGGCCATCCAGCCCTGCTCGGCCGCGTCGACCAGGAAGGCTTCCGACACCCACCACAGGCTGACCGCGAAGTAGGCCGTCCCCGCCAGCCAGGCGCGCAGGAAGGCCGAGCGCAGGGGCCGCGCCGGCTCGGCCTTGTCGAGCAGCCAGAGGAGGGCGGCGTAGCCCAGGAGACCGGGCGACAGGCCCCAGGGGGGATGGGCCAGGGCCGCCGCGAGCCCCGCCCCCGCGGCCAGGATGCGCGCCAGCCAGCGGTTCACCGGCGGGGGCTCAGACGTCGGCCGCGGGATTGGGATCGGGGGGCGGCGTGGCCGGGCGGATGCGCAGGCGCTTCACCCGGCGCGGATCGGCGTCGACGACTTCGAATTCGAGGCCGGCCGGGTGGCTGATCACCTCGCCGCGCTGCGGCACCCGCCCGGCCAGGGCGGTGACCAGGCCGGCGACGGTCTCGATGTCCTCGCCCTCGAGGTCCTCGGTGCCGAGCGGCAGGCCGACCGCGGCCTCGACCTCGTCCAGGGCGGCGCGGGCCTCGACCTCGAAGACGCCGCCGGCGCGGGCGACGATCTGGGCGGCGCTGGCCTCGTCGTGCTCGTCGTCGATCTCGCCGACCACGGCCTCGATCAGGTCCTCCATGGTCACCAGCCCGTCCACGCCGCCGAACTCGTCGATGACCATGGCCAGGTGGATGCGGCTGGCCTGCATGCGCACCAGCAGGTCGGCGGCGCGCATGGAGGGGGGCACGTAGAGGGTCTCGCGGCGAACGCGGTGGATCACCGGGTCGTTGGGCGGCGGGCGGTGGGCGCCGTCGGCCATCAGCTTGAAGACGTCCTTCAGGTGCACGACGCCGACGGGATCATCCAGAGTTTCGCGGTAGACCGGCAGGCGCGAGTGCTCGGTCTCGGCGAAGGCGGCCACCACCTCCTCGAAGGACTGCGAGATCTCGACCGCGGTGACGTCGGCGCGGGGGGTCATGACGTCGCCGACGCGCAAGGTCTGGAAGGCCTCGGCCTGGTCGACCAGGTCGGAGCCGGCCTGGCCGTGCGCGGCTACCTCATCGGCCGGCCGGCCCTCGCCCCGGCCTTTGCGGCGCAGGCCCACGCTCGCCAGGATGGCGTCCAGGGGGCCCTGCTTATCGGGATCTTCGACCGACGCCGGCGCGCCGCCAGACTCAGGGTTAGCGGGGCTAGGACTGGACATGGTCTCCTTCGTCGCCGGCATAGGGGTCGGGAACGCCAAGCCCGGCCAGAAGCTGGCGCTCCAGCGATTCCATCCGTTCCGCGTCCCCGTCGGTCTCGTGATCATAGCCGATCAGGTGAAGGACGCCATGGATCACCAGATGCTGCAGGTGATCGGCCAGGGGTTTGCCCTGTTCGGCGGCCTCGCGGACCATGACGCCCAGGGCCAGAGCGATGTCGCCGAGCAGGCCCTCGGGGTTCTCGGGCGCCGGGAAGGACAGCACGTTGGTGGGCGCGTCCTTGCCCCGGAAGCGTGCATTGAGGTCGCGCACGGCCTCGTCGTCGGTGAGCAGCACCGCCACCTCGCCCGCCTGGCCGGCGCCGGCCAGGGCCGCGGCGGCGGCCCGTTCGACCAGCCCGACGGCGTCGGGAAGGGCCTTGGACCAGTCGCCGGCCTCGATCTCGACGTCGATGAGGGCGGCCGGGCTCACGGACGGTTGGTGTCGGCGTCGTAGGCCTTGACGATGCGGCCGACCAGCGGGTGGCGGACGATGTCGCTGGACGAGAAGCGCCGCATGGCCACGCCCTCGATCCCGTCCAGGATCGACACCGCGTGGGCCAGGCCGGAGTCGTTGGGATTGACCAGGTCGACCTGGCTGGGATCGCCGGTCACCGCCATGCGCGAGCCCTCGCCGATGCGGGTCAGCACCATCTTCATCTGCAGGCGCGTGGTGTTCTGGGCCTCGTCGACGATGATGAAGGCGTGGCTGAGGGTGCGCCCGCGCATGAAGGCGATGGGCGCCACCTCGATCTCGCCGCGCTCGCGCCGCTTGCGCAGGGCGTCGGCGCCCAGGATGTCGGTCAGGGCCTCCCACACCGGGGCCATGTAGGGATCGACCTTTTCCGTCAGGTCGCCGGGCAGGAAGCCCAGGCGCTCGCCCGCCTCCACCGCCGGGCGGGTGACGATCAGGCGGTCGACGGCGCCGGTGCGCAGCAGGCCCGCGCCGTGGGCGACGGCCAGGAAGGTCTTGCCGGTGCCGGCGGGGCCCAGGCCGAAGACCAGCTCGTGGGTCGCCAGGGCTTCCAGATAGCTGGCCTGGGCGGCGGTCTTGGCGGCGATGGGGCCGCGCCGGCCGGCGGGGGCGGTGGAGGTGGCGGGGCCGCCGGTGCGGGCCTGGTCGATGGCCACGCGCACGTCGGCGGTGCTGATCTCCAGGCCGGCGGCCACCCGCGCGGCCAGGGTCTCGATGGCCTGGCGCGCCAGGCGGCGGGCGCGCGCGTCGCCGTTCAGCGAGACGCCGCCGCCGGGGGTCTCGATCAGGACGTGGAAGGCGTCCTCGATCAGGGCGGCGTGACGCCCGCCGGGACCGGAGACGGCGCGCACGGCGTCGTCCGGCAGGGCGGTGAACTCGGAAGGGCCGCGGGTCAAACGGCCTCCGCGACCCTTTGGGGCGCCGAACCTTGAGGCGCCGGCTCGGCGGCCAGGCTGCCGCGCGTGGCCGAGACGATGCGGACCGGCGCGATCTGGCCGATCAGGTCGGCGGGGCCCTCCATGTGGACGGGCTGCAGGTAGGGGCTGCGACCCACCACCTGGCCCGCCTTGCGGCCGGCGCGCTCGAAAAGCACCGGCAGGACGCGGCCGGCCTGGGCCTGGTTGAAGGCCGACTGCTGCTCTTCCAGCAGGGCCTGCAGGCGGGCCAGGCGCTCTTCCTTCACCGCGTCGGCCACCTGGCCGGTCATGGCGGCGGCCGGCGTGCCGGGGCGGCGCGAATACTTGAACGAGAAGGCGCTGGCGTAGCCGACCTCGCGCACCAGGTTCAGGGTCGCCTCGAAGTCGGCGTCGCGCTCGCCCGGGAAGCCGACGATGAAGTCGCCGGAGAGGGCGATGTCCGGCCGCGCGGCGCGGATGCGCTCGATCAGGCGCAGGTAGCTGTCGGCGGTGTGGGCCCGGTTCATGGCCTTCAGCACCTTGTCCGACCCGGCCTGCACCGGCAGGTGCAGATAGGGCATCAGGGCCTCGATCTCGCCGTGGGCGGCGATCAGGGCCTCGTCCATGTCGGCCGGGTGGCTGGTGGTGTAGCGGATGCGGTCGAGGCCCGGGACCTTGGCCAGGCGGCGGACCAGGCCGGCCAGCCCCTGGCCGTCGCCGCCGTCGTAGGCGTTGACGTTCTGGCCCAGCAGGGTGACCTCGCGCACGCCCTGGTCGGCCAGGCGGCGCGCTTCGTCCTCGATGGCCGTGGCCGGGCGCGAATACTCGGCCCCGCGGGTGTAGGGCACGACGCAGAAGGTGCAGAACTTGTCGCAGCCCTCCTGGACGGTGAGGAAGGCGGTGAAGCCTTCCGTGGCGCGGGCGGCGGGCAGGGCGTCGAACTTTTCGTCGGCGGCGAAATCGGCCGACAGCCGCTCGCCCGACTTGCGGTGGGCGCGGGCGATCAGCTCGGGCAGCTGGTGATAGGCCTGGGGGCCGACCACCAGGTCCACCGCCGGCTGGCGGGCCATGATCTCGGCGCCCTCGGCCTGGGCGACGCAGCCGGCCACGGCGACGACCATCTCGCCCCCGGCGTCGGCGCGGCGGGCCTTCATGCGCTTGATGCGGCCGAGCTCGGAATAGACCTTCTCGGTGGCCTTCTCGCGGATGTGGCAGGTGTTCAGCACGACCAGGTCGGCGCCCTCGGGCGTGTCGGTGACGCCATAGCCCAGCGGGCGCAGGACATCGGCCATGCGCTCGCTGTCATAGACGTTCATCTGACAGCCGTAGGTCTTGATGTAGAGGCGCTTTTGGGGCGCGGAGCTGGTCATGGCGGGTTTATGGGGTCGAGGCCGCCTTCGCGCAACCTTGGCGACTCGCCGCCCTATTTCGCCTCTTCCGCCGGCACGCCGTAGAGCTCCAGCCGATGGTCCACCAGCCGGTAGCCGAGGCGCTTGGCGATGGCGTTCTGCAACGCCTCGATCTCGGCGTCCACGAACTCGATCACCTTGCCCGACTTCATGTCGATCAGGTGGTCATGGTGCATCTCGCTGGCTTCCTCGTAGCGCGAGCGGCCGTCGCGGAAGTCGTGGCGGGTGAGGATGCCGGCTTCCTCGAACAGGCGCACCGTACGGTAGACGGTGGCGATGGAGATATGCCGGTCCACGGCGTGGGCGCGGCGATGCAGCTCCTCCACGTCGGGGTGATCGTGGGCCGCCGACAGCACGCGCGCGATGACGCGGCGCTGCTCGGTCATGCGCATGCCCTTTTCGATGCAGAGCGCTTCAAGTCGGTCCAAGTGCGGACTCCGGCAAACAAGTGTTTCGCCGCCCAGCATAGGGCCCGCGGCCTCAGCTGTTAAGATCACGACGCATGACGATGGCGTCCCGGCGGCCGTCGGGGTGCTCATAGTAGTCATGTCGGACGCCGACGCGGGCGAATCCGGCCCCCTCGTAGAGGCCGATGGCGGCGATGTTGTCGTCGGCGACCTCCAGGAAGAGGGCCTCGCAGGTCGGGGCGGCGAAGGCGGCGGCCGCCTCCACCAGGGCCCGGCCGAGCCCCTGGCGGCGAAGGCCGGGGTCCACGGCCAGGGTCAGGACCTCGGCCTCGCCCGCGATGGCGCGGCAGAGGATGAAGCCCGCCAGCCGGCCGGCGCCGTCCTCGGCCGCCAGGGCGTAGCCGCCGTGGCCCTGCATGAAGCCGGCGATCTCGTGGGCGCTCCAGCCCACGGGAAAGGCGCGGGCGTGCAGGCGCGCCAGGGCCTCGGCGTCGGCCGCCACGGCCGGGCGCAGGGCCGCGTCGCCCATCAGGCGGCCTTGGGCTTGGCGTCGGGCGGGCGCAGGTAGAGCGGCGTCACGGGCGCGATCGGCGCGCGCGCCGCCAGGGCGGCGATGGCGGCGGGATCGGGCGTGGCCAGGGCCTCGATGCGAAGGCCGTCCCGGTCGCCCGCCAGCAAGGCGGCCCCAGGGCCGGTGAGGGTCGGCGCCTCCAGGCCGTCCACGACCGCCCGGGCCTCCTCGATGGGCATCACCGCGGGCGGCGCCAGGGGCAGGTCGTCGCGAAAGGCCTGCAGGTAGATCTGGCCGCGGCCGGAATCGACGGCGGCGGCGACGTCGCCTGGCGCCCCCAGCGAGGCGGCGAGGGCCTCCAGGGCGCCGACGCCGATGCAGGGCCGGCCGAGCGCCAGGGCGAGGCCCTTGGCGAAGGCGACGCCGACGCGAAGGCCCGTGAACGAGCCGGGGCCGACGGTCACGCCGATCCGGTCCAGGGCGGAGAAGGGCAGGCCCGCCGTCGCCATCGCCTCGCGCGTCATGGAGGCCAGGCGTTCCTGGTGCCCCCGGGTCATGGGCTCCGACAAGCTGGCGAGGGTGCGGCCTTCGTCGGTCACGGCCACCGAACAGGCGCCGAGGCAGGTGTCGAGGGCCAGGACGATCATGCGGCGGCGGCGCTCGCGCGGGCGCTAGAGGGTCTGCTCAACCCGCGTCACCTCGGGAACGTAGTGGCGCAGCATGTTCTCGACCCCGGCCTTGAGCGTGGCGGAGGAGGACGGGCAGCCCGAGCAGGCGCCGCGCATGTGCAGGTAGACGACGCCGGTCTCGGCCTCGAAGCGGGAGAACAGGATGTCGCCGCCGTCCTGGGCCACGGCCGGGCGGATGCGGCTGTCCAGCAGGTCCTTGATCTCGGCCACGATCTGGGCGGTCTCGCCCTCGTAGACCGGCTCGTCCTCGGCGTCCTCGGCGTCGGCCAGCAGCGGCGCGTCGGAGGTGAAGTGGTCCATGATCGCCGCCAGGATCGGGGCCTTCATGTGCGACCAGTCGCGGTCCTCGTCCTTGGTCACGGTCAGGAAGTCGGCGCCGAAGAAGACGCGGGTGACGCCGTCGAGGTCGAACAGGGCCTTGGCCAGGGGCGAGGCGGCCGCCTCGCCGGCGTCGCGGAACTCGCGCACCCCCGACTTCACCAGTTCGCGCCCCGGCAGGAACTTCAGGACGGCGGGATTGGGGGTGTTTTCGGTCTGGATGAACATGAGGCGGTCTCCTGGCCCGCTAGATGGCGCGTCGGGCGTCCGCGCGCAACCTCGAGCGCCGAAAGGGCGGCCTCTTGATTCCCGCCGCCAGCCGGGAGATCAGTGGTCTCTCATTTCGGGGGTGCAACATGAATCGGTGGACGGCGATCCTTGGCGCGGTCGGTGGCATGGTCGGGGCCGTGGCCCTGGGCGGGAGCGCGCAGGCCGCGCTCTATCCGTCGGGCGGCGTGACCGCCAAGGATGTCGCCTCGGTGATGCTGGCGCACGGTTACCAGGCCGAAATAACCAAGGACGAGACCGGCGATCCGATGGTCAAGAGCGCCGTCGACGGGACCAAGTTCAGCGTCGCCTTCTATGGCTGCAACCACGGCCCGCGCTGCACGGCCCTGGAGTTCCTGGTCGGCTTCGACCTGCCCAACGGCATGGCCTTCTCGCGCATCAACAAGTGGAACAAGGAGGAGCGCTTCGGCCACGCCTTCCTCGATGACGAGAAGGACCCCTACATCCAGCTCGACATCGACACCGAGGCCGGCTTCACCAGCGAGAGCCTGGGCAGCTACGTCGACACCTGGGCGCGGCTGGTGCCCAAGTTCAAGCACTTCATGAACGAAGACGACTGAGGACGCGCGTCAGCCCGGCCAGAACCCGACCAGCTTCTTGGTGTCGGCCACGATCGGGGCGGCGATGGCGCGCGCCTTTTCGGCGCCGGCCGCCAGGGTGCGGTCGATCTCGGCCGGGTCGGCCAGCAGGCGGCGCATTTCGGCCGAGACCGGAGCCAGCTTTTCCACCAGCAGGTTGGCGAGGTCGGGCTTGAAGCTCTGGCCGAAGCCCTGGCCGGCGTAGGTCGCCAGGATCTGGGCCTTGGTCTGGCCGGACAGGGCCGCGAAGATGCCCACCAGGTTGTCGGCCTCGGCCCGGCCCTTCAGCCCGTCCTCGTCGGACGGCAGCGGCTCGGGGTCGGTGCGCGCCTTGCGGATCTTCGAGGCGATGGCGTCGGCGTCGTCGGTCAGGGTGATGCGCGACTGGTCGGACGGGTCCGACTTGGACATCTTCACCGAGCCGTCCCGCAGCGACATGATCCGCGCGCCAGGGCCCTCCACCAGGGCCTGGGCCAGGGGGAAGAAGGCGGGCGCCTCGAAGTCGTGGTTGAACTTGGCGGCGATGTCGCGGGTCAGCTCCAGGTGCTGGCGCTGGTCCTCGCCCACGGGAACGTGAGTGGCCTTGTAGACCAGGATGTCGGCGGCCTGCAGCACAGGGTAGGTGTAGAGGCCGACGCTGTGGCGCTCCTTGTGCTTGCCGGTCTTCTCCTTGAACTGGGTCATCCGGTCCAGCCAGCCCAGGCGGGCGACGCACTGGAAGATCCAGGCGAGCTCGGTGTGCTCGGGCACCGCCGACTGCGGGAAGATGATCGCCTTCTTCGGATCGACCCCGGCGGCCATGTAGGCGGCGGCGATCTCGCGCGTCTGGCGGGTCAGCTGCTTGGGGTCCTGCCACTGGGTGATCGCGTGCAGGTCCACCACGCAATAGAGGCACTCCATCTGGTCCTGCAGGGCGACGAACTTGATGAGGGCGCCCAGGTAGTTGCCCAGGTGCAGGTCGCCGCTCGGCTGCACGCCGGAAAGCACGCGCTGCGGGCCCGTATAGGGGACGGGGGTGTGTTCGGTGGTCATGGGACTATCTTCGCGAAAGGGGACGCGGGGGCGAGCGATCGCGCCCGCCGGAGGATCAGGCGGTCGGGGCGGGGCGGCGCCATCGCCAGGTCGAGTGTCCGCGCAAAGTCATGGCCGGGGACATAGGCCGGGATCGCGCGGGGAGCAAGGCCGCGATAGGAACGGGGTCCCGCGCCGCCCAGTCCGGAGCACCCATGGACATCCGCCCCTATGACGCCGCCGACCTGCCGGGCGTCCTGCGCCTTTGCGAGATCGAGCGCTGGCCGTCCTTCCTCTCCGACCCGGCCCGCGCCCATCGGGCGCTGACCGCGCCGGGGGTGACGACAATGGTGGCGATGGAGGGCGCGCGGCTGGCCGGCTTCGCGCAAATGCAGAGCGACGGGGAGATCCAGGCGCACCTGTCGCTGATCGCGGTCGATCCGGACTTCCGGCGGCGGGGCCTGGCGCGGGACCTGATCCGGGCCGCCTTTGACGCCGCCGGGGGATTGCGGGTCGACCTCGTCACCCAAGGGGCGGAAGCCTTCTACGGCGCCCTGCCGCACTTCCGGATGCAGGGCTTTCGCCTCTATCCCGACTACACCGGTCCGGACCGCGAGCGCCCCGGCGTCGCCTGGCGCGACGGCCGGCGTGTGGAGACGGAATAGGCCGACCCTATCGAGTCGAACAAAACAATCGATTGGACCTATTTGGCCTCGACCCCTACATCCCACTCCAACAACCCGAACCGGAGTGCGTGATGTCCCTGATCAATACCGAAGTGAAGCCGTTCCAAGCCCAGGCCTACAAGGGCGGCAAGTTTGTCACCGTCAGCGACGCGGACCTGAAGGGCCAGTGGTCGGTGGTGTTCTTCTACCCGGCCGACTTCACCTTCGTCTGTCCGACCGAGCTGGAAGACCTTGAAGACCGCTACGATGACCTGAAGGCCATGGGCGTCGAAGTCTATTCGGTGTCCACCGATACGCACTTCGCCCACAAGGCCTGGCACGACACCTCCGAGGCCGTCGGCAAGATCCGCTATTTCATGGTGGGCGACCCCACCGGCCAGATCAGCCGCAACTTCGAGGTGCTGATCGAGGCCGAGGGCCTGGCCGATCGGGGAACCTTCGTGATCGACCCGGAGGGCCGCATCCAGATCGTCGAGATCAACGCGGGCGGCATCGGCCGCGACGCCGGCGAATTGCTGCGCAAGGTCAAGGCCGCCCAGTACGTCGCCGCCCACCCCGGCGAAGTCTGCCCCGCCAAGTGGCAGGAAGGCCAAGCCACCCTCGCCCCCTCGCTGGACCTGGTCGGCAAGATCTAGTCCGGCCGGCGCCGCCCGCCTGTCCCGCCCACTCCAGGCGGGCGGCGCCCCCTCTTTCCAAAGTCCCAAGACAAAGGAGCGCCGCGTGCTGGACGCCGGTCTGAAGGCCCAACTGACGGCCTATCTCGAGAACATCCGCCAGCCGATCGAGCTGGTCGCGGCCCTGGACGACGGCGCAGGCTCGGCTGAGCTGAAGGCGCTGCTGGACGACATCGTCGCCGCCTCGCCCAAGGTCACCCTGCGCCTGGCCGCCGACGAGCGGGTCCCCTCCTTCGCCATCACCCGCGTGGGCGAGGATGTCGGCGTGCGCTTCGCCGGCCTGCCGCTGGGCCACGAGTTCACCTCCCTGGTGCTGGCCCTGCTGCACGTGGGCGGCCACCCGCCCAGGATCGCGCCGGAGCTTGTCGACCAGATCAAGGCGCTGGAGGGCGACTATCGGTTCGAGACCTACTTCTCGCAGTCGTGCCAGAATTGCCCGGACGTGGTGCAGGCGCTGAACACCCTGGCCGCCCTGAACCCCAACATCCGCCACGTGGCCGTCGACGGCGCCTTGTTCCAGGCCGAGGTCGAGGCGCGCCAGGTGATGGCCGTGCCCACGGTGCTGCTGAACGGCCAGCCCTTCGCCCAGGGCCGCATGAGCCTGGAGCAGATCCTGGCCAGGCTCGACGCCGGCGCCGAGGTCCGCGCGGCCGAGAAGATCGCCGCCAAGGCCGCCTTCGACGTGCTGGTGGTCGGCGGCGGGCCGGCCGGCGCGGCGGCGGCGGTCTATGCCGCCCGCAAGGGCGTGCGCACCGGCGTGGCGGCCGAGCGCTTCGGCGGCCAGGTGCTGGACACCCTGGCGATCGAGAACTTCATCTCCGTGCCGCACACCGAGGGGCCGAAGCTGGCCGCCGGTCTCGAGGCGCATGTGGCGGACTACGGCGTCGACGTGATGACCTTGCAGACGGCGGTCGGCCTGGTTCCGGCGCCCGCGCCCGGCGGGCTGATCGAGGTCAAGCTGGCCAGCGGCGCGTCTTTGCAGTCGCGGGCCGTCGTCCTGGCCCCCGGCGCCCGCTGGCGTACCATGAACGTCCCCGGCGAGGCGGAGTACCGCAACAAGGGCGTGGCCTATTGCCCGCACTGCGACGGGCCCCTGTTCAAGGGCAAGCGCGTGGCGGTGATCGGCGGCGGCAACTCCGGCGTCGAGGCGGCCATCGACCTGGCCGGCATCGTCGCCCAGGTGACCCTGATCGAGTTCGACGGCCAGTTGCGCGCCGACGCCGTGCTGCAGCGAAAGCTGGCCAGCCTGGCCAATGTGCGGGTGATCACCTCGGCCCAGACCACCGAGGTGCACGGCGACGGCGTAAGGGTGACGGGCCTGAGCTACCGCGACCGCGGCCAGGGCGGCCTGCACAGGCTGGAGCTGGAAGGCGTGTTCGTGCAGATCGGCCTGGTCCCGAACACGGAGTGGCTGAATGGCGCCGTGGCCCTCACCGCGCGGGGCGAGATCGAGACGGACGCGCGTGGGGCGACGTCCCTGCCCGGGGTGTTCGCCGCCGGCGACGCCACGACCACGCCCTACAAGCAGATCGTCATCGCCATGGGCGGCGGCGCGACCGCGGGCCTGGCGGCCTTCGACCACCTGATCCGCCTGCCGGTGGAGGGCGAGGCGCGGGAGGCGGCCTGAGGGAGGCCGGTGGCTGGACCTTGGCCCGCCTCAGATCGCCGCCGACCGCTTGGTGGCGGCGCGGATGTCGGCCCGGGTGATCCCTCCCGAGGCCAGCAGCAGGAAGGGGTAGGCCAGGCCCGCGGCCGCCACGACGGCCAGGATGGCGAACTCCTTGGCGTGGCCGATGCCAAGACTTGCGATCACGGCCTCGATCTCAGCGCGGTAGTGGCCGGCGGCGTACATCAGGACGCCGGCCGCGAGGCTGGCGGCCAGGATGCGGGCCAGCTTGGACCAGGCCGCGGGGCTGGGCGTGTAGACGTGCTTGCGGGCCAGGTGGACGTTCATCATCAGCACGTTCAGCCACCAGGCGGCGCTGGTGGCCGCGGCGATGCCGGGCACGCCGACCAGGAAGAAGAGCGCCACCCCCAGCGCCACGTTCACCCCCACCGAGATCAGGCCGTAGATCATCGGCGTGCGGGTGTCCTGCTGGGCGAAGAAGATGCGGTTGGTGATCTGCACCGCCACGAAGGCCGGCACGCCCCAGCCGTACTGCTGCAAGGCCTGGGCGGTCTTCATCGCATCGAGGTGGGTGAAGGCGCCGCGGGTGTAGAGGGCGTCGATCAGGAAATAGGGGATGGTCACCAGCCCCACGGCGGCGGGCAGGCTGAGCGCCATGCAGAAGGTGATGGCCTGGTCGATCGCGCCGCGCGCCTGGGGCTTGTCGTCAGCCTGGACCGCGCGCGACAGCCGGGGCAGGAGGGCGACGCCCACCGCCACCCCCACCAGGCCCTGGGGCAGCTGGTAAAGCCGGTCGCAGACGGCCAGCCAGGAGCGGGCGCCGTTCACCTGGCTGACCAGGATGCCGGACACGAAGATGTTGATCTGGGTGGCGCTGGCGGCGATGGCGCCGGGGATGGCGAGCGCGATCAGCTTGCGGATTTCCGGCGTCAGGCGCGGCAGGCGCACATCCACCCGCGCGCCGGACTTGCGCACGCCCCACCACAGCAGGCCCGCCTGGGAGACCCCGGCGATGAGCACCCCCACCGCGCACCACATCGCCGCCTGCTGGGGCGAGTGGGTGGGCAGGACGGTGACCAGGGTCCAGACGTTGAGCAGGATCGGCGCGGCGGCCGAGAGGATGAAGCGGTTGCGCGCGTTCAGCACCCCCGACAGGTGGGCGTAGATCGCCATGCAGGGCAGATAGGGCATGGTGATCCGCGTCAGCAGGATGGCCAGCTCCAGCTTCTGGGGGTTGGCCGCGAAACCCGGCGCGATCAGCCAGCGCATCAGCCACGGCATGGTCAGCTCGGCGGCCACGGTCAGGGCCAGGGTCGCCGCGGCCAGGGTGGCCATGGCGTCGGCGGCCAGGACGTCGGCCACCTCCTCGCCGTCCTTTTCCAGGGATCGCGAATAGGCGGGCACGAAGGCCGCCGCGAAGGCGCCCTCGGCGAAGATGCGGCGGAACAGGTTGGGAAAGGCGAAGGCGGCGTTGAAGGCGTCGGCCGCGAAGGTGGCGCTGGCCCCCATGAAGTAGCTGACCACCAGGTCGCGCGCGAACCCCATCAGCCGGCTGAGCAGGGTGAAGAAGGAATAGATCATCGACGAGCGGATCATGCCGCCCCCTTTGGCCCCCGATGGTTCGGTCGGGGCCGGGGCTGCGGTGTCGACGATTTTGGCGGTGGGGGCGGCGGAGGTCTCGGTCACGGGGTCCGGGTTCTGAAGGGCGTCCGAAGCGGAATCAAGGCGAGGTCTAGCGCGCCTCGCTGGCGCGAGCCTTGGGCAGGCGGCGGGCGGCGGCGGTTTCGGCGGCGACCAAGACGTCGGTCAGGCGCGCGCGGACCGCCGCGCCGCGCCGCGCGTCGGTCAGCTTGGAGCCGTCGGCGGTGACCACATAGAAGGCGTCGACCGCGCGCTCGCCATAGCCGTCGATATGGGCCGACTGGATCGACAGGTCCGCCTCCGACAGGGTCCTGGCCAGGGCTTCCAGCAGGCCGGGCCGGTCGCGGCCCGAGGCCTCGATCACCGTGGCGTCGCTGGAGGCGTCGTTGTCGATGGCGACGCTGGGCGAGATCGCGAACGCGGCCGCCTTGCCGAGATCGGCCGCCTTGCGCGACTCCGAGCTGGCGCGTTCGCCGCGGGCGGCCTTGCCCAGGGTCTCGACCAGCCGGTCCAGGGTGCGGGTCGCGTCGGCGCCGAAGGGCTGGCCGGCGGCGTCCTGGACATAGAAGACGTCCAGCGCCTGGCCTTCCGCGGAGGTGAAGATGCGCGCGCCCACCACGTTGCCGCCCAGGCTGGCGATGGCCAGGGCCAGGTCGGCGAAAAGGCCCTGGCGGTCGGTGGCCGAGACCATCACCTCGGCGGCGTTGCGGTCGGCGCGGATGCGGGCCTGGGCGGCGGCGCCGCCCTCGGCGTCGGCGCGCCGGGCCAGGGCCATGTGCACCTTCTGCTCGTCCGGGGTGAAGGCGACGAAGTAGGCGTCCTCCATCGCCGTCGCCCAGGCGCGGGCGTCCGGATCGCCGGAGACAAGGGCCGTGCGGGCGTCATAGGCGATGGCCTCCTGGCGCCGTCGGGCGATGCCGGCCGCGTCGCTGATCCGCCCGCCGCGGAAGATGGTCTCGGTGGCGCCGTAGAGCTCGCGCAGCAGTTGGCCCTTCCAGCCGTTCCACACCCCCGGCCCCACGGCGCGGATGTCGGCCACGGTCAGCACCAGCAGCAGGCGCAGGCGTTCGGGGTCCTCGACGATGCGGGCGAAGGCGGCGACGGTGGCCGGGTCGGCGACATCGCGCTTCTGGGCGAAGTCGCTCATCACCAGGTGGTGCTCCACCAGCCAGGCGACCAGCTCGATCTTGTGGCGGTCCAGGCCCATGCGCTCACACGCCTGGCGGGCCGAGCGGGCGCCGGCCTTTTCCTGGCCGCCGACCCCGCCCTTGCCGGTGTCGTGCAGCAGCATGGCCAGGAACAGGGCCTCGCGATCCTTGACCAGGGGCATGATGGCGGTGGCCAGGGGGTGGTCCTCGGCGTAGCGGCCGGCGGCGATGTCGGCGATCACGCCCACGGCGCGCAGGGTGTGCTCGTCCACCGTGTACGAGTGATACATGTTGAACTGCATCTGGGCGACGATCCGGCCGAACTCCGGCAGGAAGCGGCCCAGAACCCCGGCCTCGTTCATCAGGTCCAGGATGCGCCGGGTGTTGCGGCCCCGCGCCAGGATGTCGAGGAAGGCCTTGATGGCCTCCGGGTCGCGCCGGACCTTGGACGAGATCAGCCCCAACTTGCGGGTGACGGCGGTGAAGGCGTCCGGGTGCAGGTCCAGGTCGCGCTGGTCGGCGACGCGGAACAGCCGGATCAGGTTCACCGGGTCGGCGTCGAACACGTCGGGGCTGTCGACCGTCAGGCGCTGGCCCTCGATGTGGAAGCCGGGGACGTCGATGGGCTTGACCGAGGGGCGCGGCGGCTTGCCGCCCAGGAAGCGGGACAGGCCCCGCGGCGCCGACTTCAGGTGCTCGGCTTCCAGCTTGGCCGAGAAGGCCCGGGTCAGTGTGCCCACCTCCTTGGCGATCAGGAAGTAGCGGCGCATGAATCGCTCCACCGCCGGGGTGTTGTCGCCGCCGGCGCGCGGGCGGTCGTTGTAGCCCATGCGCCGGGCGACCTCGGGTTGCAGGTCGAAGGTCAGGCGCTCCTCGGCCCGGCCGGTGGCGAAGTGCAGGTGGGCGCGCACCGATTCCAGGAAATCGAAGGCGCGGATGAAGGCGCGCACCTCGTGGCCCTGGAACATGTCCATGCGCATCACCGCCTCCACCCCGTCGGCGGGGTGCAGGTACTGGGCGATCCAGAACAGAGTGTGCAGGTCGCGAAGGCCGCCCTTGCCCTCCTTGACGTTGGGCTCGACCATGAAGCGGCTGGCGCCGGCCCTGGCGTGGCGCTCGTCGCGCTCCTTAAGCTTGGCGGCGACGAACTCGGCACCGGTGCCGCGCACCACCTCCTCGCGGTAGCGGCGCCTGAGGTTCGCCGCCAGGATCTCGTCGCCGGTCAGCCGGCGCGCCTCCAGGATGGAGGTGCGGATGGTGATGTCCTCGCGCGACAGCTTCACGCATTCGTCGATGGTGCGCGAGGCGTGGCCGACTTTGAAGCCCAGGTCCCACAGGGCGTAGAGCATGAACTCGATGACGCTCTCGGCGTGGGCGGTCTGCTTGTAGGGGCGCACGAACAGCAGGTCGATGTCCGAGAAGGGCGCCAGGGCGCCGCGCCCGTATCCGCCCACCGCCATCAGCGCCAGACGCTCGCCCTCGGTGGGATTGCGGGCGCGGAAGACGTGGACGGTGGTGAAGTCGTAGAGAGCGCTGATCACCTCGTCGGTGACGCCGCACAGCAAGCGGGCGGTCTCCACCCCGCCGGCGCCGTTCTCCAGCCGCTCCTTGGCGATCATCCGGCCGCGGAAGAGGGCGCCCTTCAGGATGTCGATGGCGCGGCGGCGCTGCTCGGCCTCGTCGCCGATGGCGTCAAGGGCGGCGGTGGAGAGCTGCGCGCGCAGCCGATGGCCGTCGACGACATGTTCCAGGCGGGTCGGGCGAAGACGCGGAGGCATTGCGCTCATATAGCAACGGCGGCCGGAAAGTCCGACCGCCGCCGGTCCAGGCTCGGGCAATATGGTTGACGAAGTCTTCAGGCGGCGGAGATCGGCGCGCCGCCTGCCCTAGATCGGGCCGGACAGCGACAGGGTGTGGCCGTCGGGGTCCTTGAACCAGGCGACGCCATGGCCGGGGACGGGCGACCAGATCCCCAGGCCGTCCTGCTTCATGCCGTCGAACCGTTCGAAGGCGACGCCGCGCGCCGCCAGGTCGCGGACGGCGGCCGGCAGGTCCTTGACGTCCCAGCCCAGGGCCGTGCCCGGCCGCACATGGGCCGTTTCGCCCTTCACCACGGAGACCCGCGCGGGGCCGCTGGCGAAAGTCATCAGGTGGTCGTTGTCGCCGACCAGGCCGAGGCCCAGCACGCCTTCGTAGAAGGCGCGCGCCGCGTCCGGCCTGGCGGTGGTGATGAAGGCGACCAGGGTTTCCTGGGTCAGCATGGCGAACCCCTTCCTTGCCGAAACGCCGCAGCTCCGCGCGCCTGGACGGCGCGTTGCGGCGCGCGTACGGTTCCTACGTAAAACTATAAGACTACGGGACGAAATGCCTAAGCCACCGCGCGCCGCTCGGCCGAGCGCGCACAGCCATGCCTTGGAAGAGGCGGGGCTGGCGTTGCAGCGCCAGCAGCCGGAAACGGCTGAACGCCTGTGCACGGCGGTGCTCAAGGCCGATCGCGGCAACCTCGTCGCGGTGCAGATCCTGGCCGCCGCCCTGCTGCAGCAGAGCCGGCCCCTGGAAGCCATAGACATTCTGCGCCGCGCCGCTCGGCGCAGCCAGGAGCCGGCGCTGGAGACCCTGCTGGCCCGGGCCCTGGCCGCCGCCGGCCATCGCGAAGAGGCGTTCGAGCAATTGCGGCTGGCCGTCGGCCGGCGGCCCGCCTATGCCCAGGCCTTCCTCGACCTCGGCGTCGGCCTGGGCGAGGCCGGGCGCTGCGCCGAGGGGATCGAGGTGCTCACCCAGGGCCTGGACCTGGCGCCGGACGCCGACGGCCTGCGTGTGGCGCTGGGGCACCTGCACCTGAAGCGGGGGGAATGCGGCAAGGCGCGGCTGGCCTTCGAGGCGACGCATGCGCGCGCGCCCGGCCGCCACGACGCCATGGTCGGGCTGGCCAAGGTGCTGGCCTTGCAGGGCGAGTTCGCCCGGGCCGCCGAGCTCTATCGCCGCGCCCTGGCCTTGCGTCCGGACGATCCTGTGAACCGCATCGCGCTCGGCAAATGCCTGCTGGAGACGGGCGAGCGCGAGGCGGGCGAGGCGGCGATCCGGGCGGCGAGCCGCGGCTCTCCCGCCCTGGCGGGGCTTGCGCTCACGGCCCTGGCCTCGACGCCGCACGGCCGCGTCTTCATGCGCCCCAGCGCGGCGGCCCGGTTCCTGCGTGGCGAGGCGTGAGGCGCAGCGCCGGCCTCAGGCGCGGAACCGCTTGCGATAGACGCCCTTTTCCTGGCCGATCTCGGCCATAAGGTCGTGGGCGCGCCGGGCTTCCTCGTCTGTGAAGGCGGCCAGGTTGGCGGTCCAGGCCTCGCGCTTGACCGGGAAGCACTGGGCCACGGGCGTGCCCTTGGGCAGGACGCCGGAGAAGCCCTCGTCGCGCCACTGGGCCGGAAAGTGAATCCAGACGTCGTGATAGCGGTCGCAGTCCACCAGCCCGGTGAGGGTCGTGAACGGCAGGTCGAAGCGGTTGACCGGATGGGTGAACAGCACCGCGTATCCCTCGGGCGCCTCGATGGTCCAGAGATTGTGGAACTTGATCAGGAACCGGTCCTCGTCGAACAGCGGCGTGCCCTGGGCCTGGGCGGGATCGTGGAAGCCGATCGGCGCGCGCGGGAAGCTGTCGCCTTCGTCCGCCGGCCACTCGTCGTCCCAGAGGAACTCGCCGTTCTCGACCCGAAGGTCGCTGATCAGGGGCAGCAGGAAGCCGCTGGTCATGGCGTCGACGAAGGGCGGGCAGCGCTTGACGGTGTCGTCTTCCGCCGCCGACAGGCCGCTGAACGCCTGGGCCGGCATCGACCTCAACCAGTCGGGCAGGCCCTGGGCCGCCGGGATGGGCGGCGGCGCGAACCCCAGCAGCCGCTTCGGGCACCGGAACTTCAGGGTGGCGTCCGCCTGGGGCATGGGAGCAAGCCTCGCGCCGATTCGTTCCGGCTCTTGCCTGGAAGATAAGCGCATTCTTCCGGCCGCAGCGAATGCGGACCTTGGCGGCGCGCGCGATGATCCAGATCATGGCGGGCGAGCGGACCCTGCGCCTAGTGGCGAGGCGCCGCCAAAACGAGGCCTCCATGACAGACACCCAGCAGACGGTTCCGATCCGCTATTTCTCCGACGTCCTCTGCATCTGGGCCTACATCGCCCAGCTGCGCGTCAACGCCGTGAAGGCGAAGTTCGGCGACAAGGTCCGCTTCGAGAAGCGGTTCGTGTCGGTGTTCGGGGCGACGCAGCGCAAGATCACCACCGTCTGGCGCGACAAGGGCGAGCACGCCGGCTTCAACGCCCACCTGCGCGAGGTCGGCGAGCGATTCCCGGAGGTGCGCGTCAGTCCCGACATCTGGCTGACGGTGCGGCCCGCGTCGTCGAACGCGCCGCACCTGTTCCTCAAGGCGGCGCAGCTGGCCGAGGAAGACGGCGAGGCGGCGCCCGGGACGTTCGAGGCGGCGGTGTGGGCCTTCCGGCGCGGGTTCTTCGAGGAGGCGCGCGACATCGCAAGGTGGAGCGTCCAGCGCGATCTGGCGCGCGAGGCGGGCCTCGACGCCGCGCCGGTGGAGGCCCGCATCCACGACGGCCGGGCGCACGCCGCCCTGGCCGGCGACTACCAGGACGCCGACGCGCTGGGGCTGCAGGGCAGCCCCAGCTTCGTGCTCAACGACGGCCGCCAGAAGCTCTACGGCAACGTCGGCTACCGGGTCATCGAGGCCAACATCGAGGAACTGCTGCGCGCACCCTCGGCGGACCAGGCGAGCTGGTGCTGAGCGCCGGTCAGGCCGTGGGGGCCTTGGGGAAGATGGCCCAGGAATAGACGACGCCGGCCAGGGCGGGGACCGAGGCGCAGGCGATCATCACGCCCACCAGCATCGCGCTGTTGGGCGCCAGCAGGGCGGCCAGGATCAGGACCAAGCCGGCGGCGAACATCAGCCGCCCGGTGAAGCGGTTGGTCTTGTCCCAGACGGTCTCGTTCATCAGCGTCCAGGGCGTGCGCACGCCGAAGACGAAGTTGTGGCGCACCTTGCCCAGCACGTTGCCCAGCACGGCGAAGAGGGCGCCGACCGCGACGAAGACCAGGCGCAGGACGTCGACGGCGCCGTTCAGGGCGTGGGCGACCAGGGCGGCCTGGCTGACCAGCATCACCGCCGAGACGCCGACCAGCATCAGGCCATAGGGGCCCTGCGAGGCTTCCAGGCCCTTCTGGCCGCGCAGCCTCGGCAGGACCGCCAGCAGGGCCAGCACCGCGGCGCCGACCACGGGCAGGATGGCGAAGGCGCGCGCCTTGCCGGCGAAGCCATTGGGCTGGCCCTGGGCGTTGAAGTGGATGGCGACCAGCGCGTGCTCCGGCAACTGGCCATAGGCCCAGGCGCCAAGAGCGGCCGAGGCGGCGACCAGGGCCGCGCTGATCATGAGGGGGCGGGTCAGGTTCATGACGTCTGCTCCTGGGCAAGGTCCTCGGGGCCGGCGTGGCGCGCGCCCAGCTTGAAGCCGTCCATGAGCGCCAGCAGCGCCTCCTCCAGGACCGAGATGTTCAGCCGATAGGTGATGGTGGTCCCTGACTTCTCCGCCTGGATCAGGTCGGCCTCCTTCAGGATCGCGAAGTGGCCCGAGAGGGTCGGCTTGGCCAGGTGGAACTGGTCGGCGATCTCACCGGCGGTCATCGCCCTCTCCCGCAGGAGCTGGAGGATGCGTCGGCGGGTGGGGTCGGCCAGGGCTTTGTAGATTTCGGCCATAACGTTCCGTATTTTGCTAAACACCGAAATATAGTCGCCGACAGCCAGCGTCAACGGCTATTTCGGCGAATGCCAAAATATGTCAGCGGACTTGCGCGCGTGGCTTTGCCGGCGCCTCGGGCGGCGCGTTAGACTGCCATGGGTTCATGCGGAGGATTGTCCATGCTCGAAGGCGCCTGTCTCTGTGGCCAGGTTTCCTGGCGCTTCGACGCCGAGCCGGACGGGGCGACGGCCTGCAACTGCACGGCCTGCCGGCGCTATGGCGTACTGTGGATCTACGGCCACGAAGGCGAGGACGTGCATGTCTTCGGCGAGACCAGGGCGTTCACCCGCCGCGCCGACAGCCCCCTGAGTTTCAACTTCTGCC
>JAFEEA010000259.1 GCA_018241335.1 Pseudomonadota bacterium | reverse complement strand
GCGCCATCGGCGCACGGCCCCATCGTCACCCCCCCAGCGTTAGCCGTGGCGCCGCCTACCCGGCGGCCATCCGATCCTCGGCCTTGGCCTGGACCTGGGCTCGCGTGCGCAGCACGGGCGGCAACCAGCCCGCGCCCGCCAGCGCCGCCGCAGCCGCCTGCGCCATCGCCGGCTTCTTCAGGTCAGCCATGCGGGTCGCCGCCGCCTCGGAGACCCCGTCCCGCACCGCTTCCAGAATGTGCGCCTTGGTCACGCGGCCGAGGTAACTGTCCACGCTCGCCGACCACGAGGCGGTCATGTCCAGCCCCAGCATCGTCGCCAGGGCGTCGGCGTGAGCCAGGACCCCGGGCTTGCGGACCCACGCCAGGGCGACGGCGTCCAGGGTCTGCGCCACGCAGTGGGCCAGCAGGCTGGCCCGGCTGTCGGCGTCCAGCGCGACGATGAACGGCCAAAGGCCGTCCAGGCCGGGAAGCTGGGTCGCCCACAGGGCGTGTCGCTCAGCGGCCGCCCGCGCCAGGGGCGTGTCCATGATCCCCTCGGCGTGCTCGGCCAGCGCGATGCTGGCGACCCGCACGTCGAGGCATCCGCCGAGGCCCGCGTACGGATAGAAGGTCTTGGCGACCATCGCGTGAGTCAGCGCCAGCAGGGCCACGTCGGGAGACCCCGCCACGGCCTCGCGCAAGGCCAGGGTCCGATGCGCCGTCAGATCGGCGACCAGTCGATCCGGCAGCGGCGACAGCCCTTCGGGCTCGTCCGCTTCAGGCTCGGCGCCCTCACCGCGATCAGCGACATCATCGGGATCGGCGGCCCCATGGCCGCCGCCCTCGCCGGCCTGACCGCTGACGTCGCCACCAAGGCCTCCATCGTCTTCGTCACCGTCGCGCGCCGGGGCGAGGGCGTCCTCGGGTCTCAGGAAACCCCGCTCGACGCGCACGAGGCCGTCGTGCCCCAGCACCACGAAGGCGCCGCAGCGGGCGACATCGGCGGGATCGTAGGCCGTGCCATCGCCCCAGGCCTGCAGCGCGGCGTCGATCTCGGCGAGCCGCGCCTCGACCTCGGCCGGCAGGTCTTCGACGTCGGCCCACTGCTCGGTCAGGCGATCGTATTCCTCGGCCATGGCATTGTGCGCCGCGACCTCATCCTCGGCGCGCCGGACCGGCTGCGGGTAGAGCCGAGGCAGGCCATGGGCGTGCGGAAAGGCCATGTAGCTTTCGACCCACTTCCAGCCTTCCGCCTTCACCTCGGCGCCCGCCGCCTCGAGCTTCTCGGCGGCCAGCCGATCCAGCAAGGCGACGTCCTCGAACCAGCCGCCGCCGTCCTCGGTGAAGAGGTCGCGCAGCAGGGTCCCCCCGGCCAGCAGATAGTCCTCGACCCCGACGAACACCGCGCGCCGGTCGCCGGCGTGGACCTTGGCCTCGGTCAGCGCCCGGCGGATGTCGTAGGGCGCCCTGTTGTAGGCGTTGAGGCCGGCGTGGACCTGCTCCTGCCGCTCGGGATCGTCGCTGATCGCGAACGCCATGAGCTGATCAAGGCTCAGCGCGCCCTCGCGGTAGAGGTCGATCAGCTTTGGGCTCACCGCCCCCAGCTTCATCCGCCGCCTGACGACGCCTTCGGAGACCCCGAACCGGGCGGCGATCTCCTGCGCGCTCCAGCCACGCTCGTCGGCGAGCCGCTTGAACGCCTCGTACTGGTCCGCCGGATGCATGTCCTCGCGGGTGACGTTCTCATCGAGCGACAGCTCGAAGGGATCGTGCGCGGTCGAGACGACGCAGCGCACCGGTTCGTCGCGCCGGGCGGCGCCACGCTGCGCCAGCAGCACCATGGCAAGGCGCCGCCCCTCGCCGATGGTCACCAGATAGTCCCCGGTCGGCTCGCCGGCCGCATCCAGCTCCGGCTCGACGGTCGGCGGATGCAGCATGGTCTTGGCGGCGATGCTGCCCGCCAGGGCCTGGATGGCCTCCAGGGAATGCGGCTGCTTGCGCGCATTGCGCGGCGACTTCTTCAGACGGTCGAGCGGAATGTCCCGCACGACGCCCCGCCGGTCGATCAGCGCCGCGACGGCGCCCTCTCCCGCGTCGGCGGCCACCACCGTCGCCAGCGGCGCATTCTCCGACACTCCGGCGATCACGGTCTCAACGCTCGCGGCGGCGAGCGCCGCCGCCTTCCTGGTCCTGGCCATGGGCTTTCTCCTTGGGTCATGGCTGCAGGCGCAAAGCGCGCCTGCAGCCCTGCCCGTCGGCGAGACCGGGTGTGCAAACGGAGGGGCGGCTTCGCGGGGACCCGGCTGCAGGGTCCCGGCCCAAAGTCGGCGCCTGACCGCCCGGCAAGGACCCGAAGCTGGGCGGAAGCCGATCCGAAGTGCGCCGAGGGCGGAGCCCTAAGCCCGCGGCTGCGCGCCAGCGCAGCTCAGGCATGAAGGCTGCAAGGAGCCTGGCGCTCAGCGCCACGGCGGGACGCGCCGTCGAGCGGCCGGCGGCCCCAATGGGGCCCGAAGGGGCGGTCCCGCAGGAGCCGCGTCAGCGGCGGGACCGAGCCCGCCCGCCGGCTGCTCTCCGTCCCATGCGACGCCGCCGCCCGCGCCACGCCTCCAAACATGCGCCTACGCCCACACAGCCTTGCAGCGCGCGCGATCGACCCGAAAGGTTACCCGCACGCCCCGTCTGGCGATGGCCGCCCCATCGCCCCTATGATGCCGCGCTCCGGCCGGGCGGCCGGCGCCATGTCCAAGCCGCAAGGCCAAAGGCGCCGGCGCATGTTTCCAAGCATGTTCTCAACGCCCGGCCAGCCCCACCCCGCCCGAGCCTTGCCATTCGACGCCAGGTTGCCGAGACTCCCTCCAGCATGCGAACCGATCTCGACCACCTCCCCGAGCGACAGCAGGACGAGCTGAAGCGCATTGTCGAGACCCTTCTCGCGGAGTTCGACAAGGCGGTGGCCGGCGGCACCCAGCCGTTCCGCCGGGTCGGCCAGATCCTGAAGATCATCCTCTTCGGCAGCTACGCCCGCAACGACTGGGTCGACGAGCCCCAGAACGGCTACCAGTCGGATTTCGACCTGCTGATCGTCGTCAGCCACGAACAGCTGACCAACATCGCCGACTACTGGTACGTCGCCGAGGACAAGATCCTCAGGGACCCCACCATCCCGCGGACGGTCAACATCATCGTCCACACGATGCAGGAGGTGAACGACGCCCTCGCCAAGGGCCAGTACTTCTTCACCGACATCGCCCGGGACGGCATCGCCCTCTACGAGCTCCCCAACCATCCCCTCACAACGCCCAAACCCGCCACCCCTCAGGAGGCGTACAACATGGCGGACGGGTATTTTCGTGAGAAGTTGGCAGACGTTGACGTATGGCTTGAAACAGCCAGATCACACATGCGCAATCCCGCCGACCCTATTCGTTATAGGAAGCACGCAGCCTTCAGCCTTCACCAGGCCACCGAGACCGCTTACGCCTGCTTTCTCTTGGTGCGCACGCTCTACTTCCCCCGTTCGCACAACATCAAATTCCTGAGGGGTCTGGCCGAAGAAACAGACGCCCGGGTCGCGGCGGCATGGCCCCGCGAGAAACGCGCTGACCGCCGACGTTTCGAACTTCTGAAACGCGCCTATGTCGAAGCCCGTTACTCCCCAAGCTACACCATCAGCGTGGAAGACCTGCAGGCGCTCGCCGAAGCCGTCGAACGGCTGAGAACGCTTGTCGAGGCCGCTTCCAGAGAGAGGCTCGACTACCTGGCCGCCGAAGCAGGTTCCGAGGCATAGAGCCGGCGGCAATGTCGTGGTCGGGCTCTTAGCCGTCAATTGGAACGTCTGCTTCCCGGCCGAAAGGTAGCTGCGGTGGCGAGATGGAAGATGGCTCATGGCCGACTTCTGAAACGCCCGCATAACGCGCTTTGGAAGGTGGTCTGCGCCCCTAGCGTCCACGTTCATACCCAGGCGATGACACTGGCTCTTCTCCAGACCTGCGCGGACCTCATCAACGAGGCCTTCGCGAACCCCTAAGCCGCAGGCCATGCTGCGGCTTCACGGCAAGCCATCGGAGCAGGTCCAGCACCGGGTCGTACTCCGCGCGGAGAACGTCCGCAGGCAGCGGAGCTGGACGAGCCGAAGGGGAGGAAGCGAGCTGGGTTGATGCGGGGCCTGCCTGCTCCAGCACCGGCGTTGAAGGAGCCTCCCCTCAGCGCCCGCTCATTCTCGGCCAGCAGTAAGTATTCGCAGGTCGAGTATTGTAAATTTCGAACCCGTGACCATGTTCTAGGCGCTGCCGTCCGCATCTCTGTTATAGTTCTGCCATGACTTCGAACCCCTTCGAGCGCAACTCCCTGTTGGCGTCCCTGCTCTACCCGCCCCGACCGGCAGGCGGAGACAATGCCCTGCGGGGTCTGCTTGGGCTCGGGGCTGCCCCGCGTCCGCCCCTAGGGAACTCTCTATTGGGCCTGCTGCCAGTGACCGCCGACCAATACCTGCGAGGAATCCTCGCGCGGGAAGCCGTGGATGTGGGACTCCACTCGCCCGTCTATCAGGTCCAGAACGCCCTGCTTCCGGCGCTCAATGCCTGGGCCGGCCAGTGGTTGATGGGCGTCTCGCCCAGCGGCTCGTTTTCGAAGGGCACTGCTAACAAGAGCGGAACGGATATCGATCTCTTCGTGTCTCTCCGCGACGACACGCCCGAAACTCTGGCTGAGATTTACAACAAGCTGGACCTCCGGATGAAGGAGCTCGGGTACGTCACGCGCCTTCAGAACGTCTCCATTGGCATCACGGTCGCCGGCCAGAAGGTCGATCTGGTCCCGGCGAAGCGGCAGAACCTACTCACCCTCGATCACAGTCTCTATCTGCGCAAGGCCGGCACGTGGCGGAAGACCAACGTGAACACTCACGCGCACCTGGTTCAGGGCTGTGGCCGGCTTGAGGAAATCAAGATCTTGAAGCTCTGGCGTGACCAGAAGGGGTTGGAGTTCCCCTCCTTCTACATCGAGCTGACGGTGATCAACGCGCTCGGAACCGGCGTCTTCGCCTCACCATACGGCGCGGTCGCCGACAATGTGCTGACCGTCATGCGCTACCTGCGCGACTCGTTCAGCACTGCCCGCGTTTTGGACCCCGCAAATGGGAACAACGTCATTTCGGACGACCTGTCCGCCGCTGAGAAGTACTCGATTAGAGCTGCGGCGGTGGCTGCGCTCGCCGCCACGCGGTGGGACGGGATCGTTGTATGAACTGGTCTCTAC
>JAFEEA010000258.1 GCA_018241335.1 Pseudomonadota bacterium | reverse complement strand
AGCCGCCGAACCGCCGCGAGACCGTCACGCCGTAGGTCCGGGGCATGCCCGCCATGCGATTGAAGACGTCGATGCTGCGGGTGGCGGAGGTATAATAGTAGGTGTCCCCGACGTTCTTCACCCAGGCGGCGACACGCCATCGGCCGTCGGCGGCCTCCAGGCCGGCGCGCAGGTTCACCAGGGCATAGCCATCCACCAGCAGGTCCGGAATCTCGCCGAGTTCAGAATTGGTCGAGGAGCGGTAGCTGACGTTGACGCCGGCGAAGGCCTTCAGTCCCTCCGCGACGGGCCGCTCGTAGGCGACGTCCGCGGACAGTTGCCACCGGGGCGAGTTGGGGAACGGCTGGCCGCGGAAGTTCTGCGACACGCCGTTGGCGTCGAAGCCGATGAAGTCGCGCGTGATCTCGGTCTTCACATAGGAAGCGTTGCCGCTGGCGGTCAGGCCGGCGATCGGCGTCCAGGACACCTGCAGCTCGACGCCGCGCACGCGCGACGCGGGAATGTTGAGCAGGCGCAGCAGGCGACCGAACGAAGGGTCTGCGACGATGCCCAGGACCTGCTTGTCGCGGTAGTCGTACTGATAGACTGCGCCGTTGACCTGGAGATCACGCGACAGGCTGGCCTTGATGCCGGCCTCGTAGGCCGTGACCGATTCCTGCTTCGTCGGGTCGTACTGGGCCGTCGCCGTGGCCGCGAGGGTCGGGAAACCGCCGGCCTTGTAGCCGCGGCTGACGTTCGCATAGACCATCACGCCCCGGGTGAGGTCGTAGTTCGCCCCGATCCGCCAGGAGACATTGTCTTCGTCCAGCTTGCTGGTGATCAGCGTCGGAACCTGCAGGGCGTCGGCGGTGATGCAGCCGCCCGCCGCGATCGGCGGCAGGGCGGGAAGACCCAGGAACGCGGTGCGCACGAGATTGTGGAAGTCGGAGAACACGGCGGCGGTCGTGCCGTTGCCAAGGTCCGAGGTGCATCCCCGGAAGCTGTTCTCGGACTTGGTGTAGCGCAGCCCCAACTGCAGGGTCAGGGCCTCGATCGGCGAATATTCCAGGTTTCCGAAGGCGGCGTAGGTCTTGATGTCCTGATCGTTGCGCAGGCCGAAGTCCCAGAACGGCGCGATGCCGTAGCCGACAAAGGCGTAGGCCTGGGTGCTCTGGCTGATGTCGTCGACGTTGCGTTCCCGGGTCTTGTCCGAGGCGTAGCTGGCGCCAGCGGTCACATAGACCTGGTTGGCGACCTGCCCGGCCAGGCGCACCTCCTGCGAGAACGAGGCGATGCTGCCGTAGGTCCGCTGCTGCAGGCCGCTGAGCGTGGAGCCGTCGAGGTCCTGGTTCTGGTTCTCGTCATAGTGGCTGTAGGAGGTCAGCGAGGTCAGGGTCAGCCTGTGAGGCAGAACATAGTCCATCCTCAGGTCGGCCTGGACGTAGCGATTGTCCCGGGCGTAGCTCTCGTTCGGATTGAAATCGGTGGCGCGGTCATCTCGGGGCGCGAGGGGGGTCGTCGCCAGGCCGGGGATCAATCCCACCACGGTCGGATCGCTGGGCTGGATCTTGAAGATCGCCGGCGACTGGTTGTCGGAGCGGTCGACGAAGCCATAGAGCGTCAGGCTGGCGGTGAAGGCGGCGGTCGGTCTCCACTCGAGGATTCCGCGGCCTTCGGTCAGGTCCTTGGCGCCGTTCGCCTTGCCGGTCGTGAGACTTCGTTGCCATCCGCCGGACTGATCGTGGCGGATGGCGATGCGACCGCGCAGGGTGTCGCTCAGGGGACCGGCGGCGAAGGCGTCGACCGTGTAGGCGCTGTCGCTGCCGGCGCCCGCTTCGAGCTTGGCCTGCGGCGTGGCCGTCGGCTTGGCGGCGACGAGATTGACGGCGCCACCGGTCGAGTTCTGGCCGAACAGGGTGCCCTGCGGTCCGACAAGGACCTCCACCCGCTCCAAGTCCATGAAGCCCCCCCGCGTTTCGATCGTGAACGGCACGGGGGCCTGGTCGCGGTAGACGGTTACGGTCGGCCGCCCGCCCAGGGCGATGTCGTTGAAGCCCACGCCGCGGAGGGTGTAGATCGGCGTTCCCACCCGGGATTCCGTATAGGTGAAGCCCGGCACTGTGTTGGCCAGGCCGGCGGTGTCGACCACGCCGCGCGCGGCGAGCGCTTGCCCCGTCAGGGCTGTAATCGACATGGGCACGTCGTTCAGCGCCTGCTCGCGTTTCTGAGCGGTCACGACGATCTCTTCGGTCGTCACGCCGTCGGCCGAAGCCGCCGGCTGGGCCATCGCCATCCCGCAGGACAGGGCCGACAGGGCCGCCCCCGACAACATGCGACGAACGAATTGGCGCGCGACATGGTGGCGCCTCGAGATACTCGCCATTGGTCCCTCCCCCGGCCCCCGCGTGTTCGTGGGAGGCCTTTTCTTGTTGGCCGCAGCGACTGAGCGCTCCGGGCGACTCGTCCACTTATTTATTGGACAGTCCAGAATGTGTGCCGTCTTAGACGACCAATACGAGACGTCAAGATTTTTTCGACATGAACGAATGTCTACAAATTTCTTCGTTGATAGGACGACGGCGACGGGCTACGACGAATGACCAAAGGGCGCCGACGAAGCGAGAGATGGACCCGGCGCGGGAAGACGTGGAAGGGAACCCCATGGAAGCACCCGTTCAGGGCTTTGTACGGCCCGGACTCGAACGCGTTCGGCAGGTCTTCGCCGCCAACTTCGATCGGGACGACGGCTACCGCGAGCTTGGGGCCTCGCTGGTCGCGTACCGCGATGGCGAATGCGTGATCGACCTTTGGGGCGGCTGGCGTGACGCCGAACGCCGCATCCCCTGGACCGCCGACACCCTTGTTAACATCTGGTCCGCCACGAAGGGCCTGGCCGCCATCGCCGTGGCTATGCTGGTGGACGAGGGAAGGCTCGACTACGGCCGCAGGGTCTCGGACTACTGGCCGGAATACGGCTGCAACGGCAAGGAAGACACGCTGGTCTCCCACATCATGTCGCACCAGGCCGGCCTGCCCGGCTTCGAGGAGCCGACGCCGCTGGAAGACTTCTACAACTGGTCGGTCGTCACGGAGCGGCTCGCCCGCCAGGCGCCGATGTGGGCGCCGGGCGAGAAGAACTCCTATCACGCCATGACCTATGGCTTCTTGGCCGGGGAGCTGGTGCGGCGGGCGTCTGGCCTGACGCCGGGCGAGTTCCTGGCGCGCAGGATGGCCGGGCCGCTCGGCGCGGACGCCTTCATCGGCCTGCCCGAGCGCGAGGAACACCGGGTCGCCCCTTTGGTTCCGTCGGTGATGCAGCGCGACTTCGAACCCGCGGCCATGCCGCGCGAGGCCGTGGTCGCGGTGACCAACCCGGACATGTCGCCCACCTTGCCCAACCGGCGCGACTGGCGCGCGGCGCAGATCCCGGCCGGCAACGGCCACGCTTCGGCAAAGGGCCTGGCGCGCCTCTATGCGGCCCTTGCCAACGGCGGCGAGTTGGATGGCGTACGACTGATGAGCCCGGCAACCATCGCCCGGCTCTGCGAACTGCAGACCGACCGGGTGGACATCCTTCTGGGCATGCCGGCGATGTGGCGCCAGGGCTTGTCGGGCAACGTCGAGGGGATGTACGGCCCGCTGCCGACGACGGTGGGGCACTCGGGCTGGGGCGGATCATTCGGTTGCTTCGACCCGGATCGGAACGTCGCCATCGGCTATGTGCTCAACCAGATGGGAGACCGTACGGTCGGCGACCCGCGCGGAAGCGCCCTCTGCCAGGCGATCTTCGACGGCGTGCTGTAGTGGACCGCACGCCTCTCTCGGCGTTGTTGCGACGCCACGCCGAACGCGCGCCCCATGAACCCGCGATCTCGGACGACAGGGGAACCCTGACCTGGCTGGAGCTTGAGCGGCGCACCAACCGCGCCGCGAGGGCGCTCATTGCTGCGGGCGTGAAGCCGGACGACCTGGTGACCATCGCCCTGCCGAACGGAACCGACTTCCTGGAGGCCTGCTTCGCGATCTGGAAGGCGGGCGCCACCCCGCAGCCGGTCTCCTCGCGGCTCCCGCGTGTGGAGATCGACGCCATCGTCGACCTGGCGCGATCGGCCACGGTGATCGCGCTCCCCGGGTGCGAGGTGTCGCGGCCGACGCTCGCCTATGCCGACCTGCTCGCCCGCGAAGGCGACGACCGCCCACTGCCCGACCTCGTCGCCAGGTGCTGGAAGGCGCCGACGTCCGGCGGTTCGACCGGGCGGCCAAAGCTGATCCTCGCCACCCAGGCGGCCTATGCCGACCCGGCCAACGCCGGCGCCTGGCGGTTGGCGCCGGACCAGGTCGCCTTGATGCCGGGGCCGCTCTACCACAACGCCCCTTTCGTCATGGCGGTCTCGGCGATGACGGTGGGCGCGCATCTGGTCATCATGCCGCGCTTCGACGCCGAGGGCGTCCTGGCCGCGCTGGATCGGCACGGGGCGACCTGGGTCTATCTGGTGCCGACCATGATGAGCCGGATCTGGAGGCTGGAGGAGGCCGTCAAGGCGCGCTACGACGTCTCCTCCCTCACCACGCTCTGGCATCTGGCCGCCCCCTGCCCGCCATGGCTGAAGGAGGCCTGGATCAACTGGCTCGGCCCGGACGTGGTCTGGGAGATCTACGCCGCGACCGAGGGCCTGGCCGGCACGGTCATAAGCGGCTCGGAGTGGCTGGAGCACCGCGGTTCGGTGGGCAGGGTGTTCGCCGGCGAGATCAAGATCTGCGACGACGACGGGTGCGAGGTCCCCCCCGGCGTGATCGGCGAAGTCTTCATGCGCGCGGCCGGCGGGGCCAGCGCCTACGCCTATGTCGGCGCGACGGCCGACATCCGGGACGGCTGGCAGTCGTTGGGCGACATGGGTCATTTCGACGGGGACGGCTACCTCTACCTGGCCGACCGCCGGGCCGACATGATCCTGGTGGGGGGCTCGAACGTCTATCCGGCGGAGGTCGAGGCGGCGCTTGAAGAGCATCCGAGGGTTCGCTCCTGCGCTGTCGTCGGTCTGCCGGATGAAGACCTGGGCTCGCGCATCCACGCGATCGTCGAACCGGCCGACGGCCTGGACGAGGCGGCTCTTAGAGCCTTCGTCGCCGGCCGGCTGGCCGCCTACAAGCGCCCGCGCACCTACGAGATGGTGCGCCGACCTTTACGCGACAGCGCCGGCAAGGTACGTCGAGCGCAACTGCGGGATGAACGGCTGGCGCACGGGGACAAGGCGAGATC
>JAFEEA010000257.1 GCA_018241335.1 Pseudomonadota bacterium | reverse complement strand
AGCTCGCGCTGGATCGCCTTCATCTGTTCGTTCAGGTAGTACTCGCGCTGGGTCTTCTCCATCTGGCGCTTCACGCGCGAGCGGATCTTCTTCTCCACCTGCAGGACGCTGATTTCGCCCTCCATCAGGGCGAAGACCTTTTCCAGGCGCTTCACGACATTGAAGATCTCCAGCAGCTGCTGGCGGTCGTTGATCTTCACCGCCAGGTGGGCGGCGATGTTGTCGGCCAGCTTGCCCGGCTCGGTGATCTGCGGGATCGCCGCCAGGGCCTCGGGCGGGACCTTCTTGTTGAGTTTGACGTAGTTCTCGAACTGCTCGATCACGGCGCGCGACAGGGCCTCGGCCTCGTGCGCCTCGCCGCCGTCCTCCTCGATGGCCGAGATGGAGGCTTCGTAGAAGTCCTCGCGGGCGGTGAACTTCAGCACCGCGGCGCGGCTCTTGCCTTCCACCAGCACCTTCACCGTGCCGTCGGGCAGCTTCAGCAGCTGCAGCACCGTGGCCAGCACGCCGACGTCGAAGATGTCTTCCGGCGCCGGATCGTCCTCGTCGCGGTCCTTCTGGGTGACGAGCAGGATCTGCTTGTCGGTCTTCATCACCTCCTCGAGGGCCTTCACCGATTTCTCGCGGCCGACGAACAGGGGCACGACCATGTGCGGGAAGACGACGATGTCCCGCAACGGCAGCACTGGCAGGGTCTTGATCTCGGACATGATGCTTACTCTCCTGGCCGGCGCGCTGGCACAGCTGCGCGCCTGGCTTATAGCGGGCCGCGGTCACACCGACGATGCGTCGAGTCGGACGGCCCTCTCGCCCTCGATGGGGCGGTTTTCGAACGAATTATGTGGATGCTTTCGCGCCACATTCAAGCAAGGCCTTCAGGAGGCGGCAAGCGGTCGCGCCAAAGCGGCCAAGCTCGAAAGAGACGCTCGTTCACGTGGCGCGGCGCGCACGGTTCGTGCAGAAATCCCGCGTTTCCCGCAACGCCTGACCGGCAGGGGCGGTGGCGCCCCCGCCACAGCCGCCGCGCATTCGCGGTTAGCGGGGGCCCTGCCGGCCACCTGGACGCAAGACGGGCGGCGGATCGCTCCGCCGCCCGCCAGGTCTTGAGCGCGAAAGCGCGGGGTCAGGCCGAGGCCTGGCCGCCCTTCTTCTCGGCGTAGATCAGCAGCGGCTGGCCGCGGCCTTCCACGACGTCCGGATTGACGACCACTTCCTCGACGCCCTGCATGGTGGGCAGGTCGAACATGGTCTCCAGCAGGATGCCTTCCAGGATCGAGCGCAGGCCCCGCGCGCCGGTCTTGCGGGCGATGGCGCGCCGCGCGACGGCCTTGAGGGCCTCGTCGGTGAACGTCAGGCCGACGTTCTCCATGTCGAACAGGCGCTGGTACTGCTTGACCAGGGCGTTCTTGGGCTCGGTCAGGATCTTGACCAGGGCGTCCTCGTCGAGGTCGTCCAGGGTGGCGATCACCGGCAGGCGGCCGATGAATTCCGGGATCAGGCCGAAGCGCTGCAGATCGTCGGGCTCCACCTGGCGCAGGATCTCGCCGGTGCGCCGCTCGTCCGGATCCGACACCTTGGCCGAGAAGCCGATCGAGGTGCCCTTGCCGCGGCCGGAGATGATCTTCTCCAGGCCCGCGAAGGCGCCGCCGCAGATGAACAGCATGTTGGTGGTGTCGACCTGCAGGAACTCCTGCTGCGGATGCTTGCGCCCGCCCTGCGGCGGCACGGAGGCGACGGTGCCTTCCATGATCTTCAGCAGCGCCTGCTGCACGCCCTCGCCCGACACGTCGCGGGTGATCGAGGGGTTGTCGGACTTGCGGCTGATCTTGTCGACCTCGTCGATGTAGACGATGCCGCGCTGGGCGCGCTCGACGTTGTAGTCGGCCGCCTGCAGCAGCTTGAGGATGATGTTCTCGACGTCCTCGCCGACATAGCCGGCTTCGGTGAGGGTCGTGGCGTCGGCCATCGTGAACGGCACGTCGATGATTCGGGCCAGGGTCTGGGCCAGCAGCGTCTTGCCGACGCCGGTCGGGCCGACCAGCAGGATGTTCGACTTGGCCAGTTCGACGTCGTTGTTCTTCTGGGCGTGGTTCAGGCGCTTGTAGTGGTTATGCACCGCCACGCTCAGCACCTTCTTGGCGTGATCCTGGCCGATCACGTAATCGTCGAGGACTTCGCGGATTTCGCGCGGCGTCGGCACGCCGTCCTTCGACTTCACGAAGGCGATCTTATGCTCTTCGCGGATGATATCCATGCACAATTCCACGCATTCATCGCAGATGAACACGGTGGGGCCGGCAATCAGCTTGCGCACTTCATGCTGGCTCTTGCCGCAGAAAGAGCAATACAGGGTGCTCTTGCTGTCGCCGCTGGCGGCTTTTGTCATAGTCGCTTCTCACTCTCCGACGAGGGCCGATGGAACTCGTCCGTCGCCATTGCCCCGGCTTCTGGAACTCGAACCATGCACGATAGGCGCCGCGGGTTGTCTAATTCTTGACATTCCCTGATCCGATTGCGGATCACAAGCCTGTCAGGGGGAATCGAGCGCATTCGCCGCTGGGGTGTCGCATTTCAGGCGCCCCACATTCTGGGGCTGTTCTAAAATGGGAGACGCGGGCGCGGATCGCCAGACGTCGAGATCGTCGCAAGGGATTTTCCGTCCCCTGGTGGCGTTCGACTTCGATGGCACCCTGACCTGGAAGGACAGTTTCATGGCCTTCCTGCGCTGGCGCGCGGGCGCCCGCCGCTATGCCGCCGGCATGGCGCGCCTGGCCCCGCACGCCTTCGCCTACCTCGGCCACCGCGACCGCGAGCGGCTGAAGATCCGGGCCGTGCGCGAGTTCCTGGCGGGCACGCCGCGGGCCGAGCTGGAGGCCGCCGCACAGCGCTTCGCCACCGAGCGCTCGCGCCGCCTGCTGCGCCCCGACGCCACCCAGGTCTGGAAGCGCTGGCAGCACCAGGGCGCGCGCCTGGTCATCGTCACCGCCAGCCCCGAGATCATCGTCGCCCCCTTCGCCCGGGGCCTGGGCGCCGAGCGCCTGATCGGCACGCGCCTGGAATACGACGCCCAGGACCGGGTCACCGGCGGCTTCGTCGGGGCCAATTGCCGGGGCCCGGAAAAGGTCGTGCGCCTGCGCGAAGCCTACGGCGAGGACGTGGTGCTGGAAGCGGCCTATGGTGACACGGACGGCGACCGCGAGATGCTAGCCATCTCCGAGCAACCCGGCCTGAAGGTGTTCGGCGGCCGGCCCCAGACCTGAACAGGAGGGCCCATGTCCCGGATCCTGCGCTTTCGCGTCGGCAAGCTGATCCGGGACCGGCTGGTGGCGATCATGCGCGCCGACGGCCTGAACACCTTTGAGCGCGCCCTGCCCCTGCCCGACTTCCGCGCCGCCCTGGCCGCCAAGCTGGTGGAGGAGGCCCACGAGGTCGCCGCCGCCGAGACCCGGGCCGACCTGGTCGAGGAGCTGGCCGACGTGGCCGAGGTGCTGCTGGCCCTGACCGACGCCCATGGGATCACGGCGGCCGAGGTGGAGGCCGCGCGCCAGGCCAAGCGGGCCGCGAAGGGCGGCTTCGACGGCCGGGTCTGGAACGCCGCCGTCGCCGCGCCGGAAGGCAGCCCGGCGCTGGACTACTACCTGGCCCGCCCGCAGCTCTACCCGTTGGAGGAATAGGCGTGAGGCACGCCGGCCCCGCCGCCCTGGACGCCCTGGAGCCCCTGCTGGCCCGCATCCGCGCCACGGGCTTGCTGAAGGAGAAGAGCCGCGGGGTTTTCTATCTGAAATCCAAGGCCTTCCTGCATTTTCATGAGGACCCCAAGGGGCTGTTCGCGGACATCCGCAACGCGGCGGGGGACTTCGACCGCTTCAGAGTGGATGAGGCGGAGGGCGCGGAGTTGGTGATGGGGCGGCTCTCCAACCTCCCCCAATAGCCCCCCCACATCCGCTCACCCCGGCGAAGGCCGGGGCCCAGGCTGGCCTACCCGCCCCAACGGGGATCGCCCTCGCTGCGCCGTTCTTCGTCCAGCAGGTGTCGTTCGAGATCGTCGAACAAGTCCTCCCATTGCGAATTGCGCGTCTCAATGAGGCGCAGTTTCCAGGCGCGTCGCCATTCCTTGATCTGGCGCTCGCGCCGGAAGGCGGCCTCTCGGGAAGGATGGCTCTCGAACCAGACCAGGCGAGCGACGCCGTACTTGGCGGTGAACCCACCGAGAGTCTGCTCACGGTGGGCGGCCACACGAACGCCGAGGTCTTCGGTGCTGCCGGTGTAGATCGTGCCGTTCTTCGTGCTGGCGAGGATGTAGACAAAGAAGGCCACGGCGACGCCTCCTGAAACGGGCCAGGCGGGGGCTAGGCCAACCTGGGCCCCGGCCTTCGCCGGGGTGAGCGGGAGTGGGGGGAATCCCTGAGACTCCCCCCCAACCCCCTACTTCTTCTCGCCGTCCTCGGACGCTTCGCGGCTGGAGTAGATGTGGTCGACCAGGCCCCATTCCTTGGCTTCGTCGGCGCTCATGAAATAGTCGCGGTCCAGGGTGCGCTCGACCTCTTCGTAGGTGCGGCCGCAGTGCTTGGCGTAGAGCTCGTTCAGGCGGCGCTTGGTCTTGATGATGTCCTCGGCGTGGCGCTCGATGTCCGAGACCTTGCCGGAGAATCCGCCCGACGGCTGGTGCACCATGATCCGGGCGTTGGGCAGGGCCACGCGCATGCCGGGCTCGCCGGCCATCAGCAGGAAGGAGCCCATGGAAGCGGCCATCCCCATGCAGGTCGTGGCCACGGGGCTGCGGATGTATTGCATGGTGTCGTAGATCGCCAGGCCGCTGGTCACGATGCCGCCGGGCGAGTTGATGTACATGTCGATCTGCTTCTTGGGGTTCTCGGACTCCAGGTACAGCAGCTGGGCGCAGATCAGCGCCGACATGCCGTCGTCCACCGGACCGTTCAGGAACACCACACGCTCGCGCAGCAGGCGCGAGAAGATGTCGAACGCCCGCTCCCCGCGGCTGGATTGCTCCACGACCATCGGCACGAGACCCAGGGAGGTGGTGAACGTATCAGTCATAGGAAACCCTTCTCGAAGCGGCCGAACGCCCCGCGCCGGCCTTGGTCTTCGATATCGCGTGCTGACCGCGCCGTTGCAAGGCGCGATGACCGCGCAGGCGTCGGCGGCGCGCAAAAGCAAAGACCCGGCGCCTGTAAACGCCGGGTCCCGCATGGGTCGATCATGATGGCTGGAGCCGCGAGGCCCCCTGCCCTCACGC
>JAFEEA010000256.1 GCA_018241335.1 Pseudomonadota bacterium | reverse complement strand
TCTCCCAGAGGGAGAAGGAGGGGCCCGCGCCGCAGGCGTGGGAGGATGAGGGGTTACGGCGCGCCTTCGGGGAGAGGCCCGCGCCCGTACAGCACCCGCGCCCGGTCCTCGAAACAGGCGACCAGGCGGGCCACGGCGCGGTTGAAGTTGGCGGCCAGCAGGCCCTGCAGCAGACGGGACTTGAACTCGAAGTCGATCTCGAAGGTCAGCTCGCAGCCGCGCTCGTGCGGCTTGAAGGTCCAGCGATTGGTCAGCCGCCGGAACGGTCCGGACAGCAGCTCGACGTCGATGCGCCGCGCCGGCGCGTCCAGGCGCACGCGGGTGGCGAAGCGCTCGTGGACGATGGAGAAGCCGACGTCGGCCTCGGCGTCCAGGGTGGTGATCCCCGCCCCCGCCTCGCGCCGGTTCCAGGACCTCAGGCGATTGATCCACGGCACGAACTGGGGATAGCGGTCGACGTCGCCCACCAGGTCGAACAGCTGGCCCGGCGTGTAGGGCAGGATGCGCGTCAGGCTGTGGCGCAACGGGCGTCAGGCCGCCGCTTCGCGCTCGCGCCGGGCCGCCTGCAGGCGGGCGAAGTCCTCGTCGGCATGGTGGCTGGAGCGGGTGAGCGGGCTGGACGACACCATCAGGAAGCCCTTGGCGTAGGCGATGGTCTCCAGGGCCTTGAATTCGTCCGGAGTCCAGAAGCGGTCGATGGGGGCGTGCTTGCGGCTGGGCTGCAGGTACTGGCCGATGGTGATGAAGTCGACGCCGGCGGACCGCATGTCGTCCATCACCTGCATCACCTCTTCCTTGGTCTCGCCCAGGCCCAGCATCAGGCCGGACTTGGTGAACTGGGTCGGCGAGCGCTCCTTCACCCGCTCGAGCAGGCGCAGGGAGTGGTAGTAGCGGGCGCCGGGCCGGATCGACAGGTAGAGCCGCGGCACGGTCTCCAGGTTGTGGTTGAAGACGTCCGGCTGGGAGTCGATCACCGTCAGCGCCGCCTCGACGGGTTTGCGCAGGAAGTCCGGGGTCAGGATTTCCACCGTGGTGGCCGGCGCCGCGGCGCGGATGGCTCGCACCACGGCCGCGAAGTGGGCGGCGCCCCCGTCGGCCAGGTCGTCGCGGTCGACCGAGGTGATGACCACGTGCTTCAGCCCCATCTTGGCCACCGCGTCGGCGACCCGCTGAGGCTCGGTGGGGTCCAGGGCCTGGGGCAGGCCCGTGGCGACGTTGCAGAAGGCGCAGGCGCGGGTGCAGACCTCGCCCATGATCATCATGGTGGCGTGCGACTTGGTCCAGCACTCGCCGATGTTCGGGCAGGCCGCCTCCTCGCAGACGGTGACCAGGCCATGGGTCTTCACGATGTCGCGGGTGGCGTTGTAGCCGGACGAGCCGGGGGCGCGCACGCGCAGCCATTCCGGCTTGCGCAGGATCGGCGTGTCGGGGCGCGCCTGCTTCTCGGGATGGCGCTGCGCGCGCGAGGTGGTTCTGTCGATGACCGTCGCCATGGCGCCTAGATCGTCGGTTCCGGGCCTGGGATCAAGGGCGACGCCGTCGCGGGTCAGGGAATCGGCGCGTGGGAGAGCGGCGCCGCCACCTCCTCCAGCGACAGGCGCTCCGCGTCGAGGCCGAGCCAGAGCTCGGTCCCGGCGGCCAGCAGCATGAGGGCGCCGCCCAGCAGGTAGCCGGGGAATATCCCCGCCCGCGTGCCGCCCTCGATCAGCGCCCCGAACAGCGCCGGGCCCGCGACGCCGCCGAGCCCTGTGCCGAAGGCGTAGAAGAGCGCGATGACCAGGGCGCGCGTCTCCAGAGGAAAGCTCTCGCCGACCGTCAGGTAGGCGGCGCTGGCGGCGGCCGAGGCGAAGAAGAAGATCACGCTCCAGGCGGCGGTGAGCTGGACGACATCCAGGCGTCCCTGGGCGAAGAGCCAGCCGACCAGGATCAGCAGGGCGCCTGACAGCCCGTAGGTGGCGGTGATCATGATCCGCCGCCCCAAGGTGTCGAAGAGACCGCCGAGGACCAGGGGGCCGAGGAAGTTCCCCGCCGCGAAGGGCAACAGGAACCAGCCCACGGCGTTGGCGTCGACCCGGTAGAAGGTGGTCAGGATGGTCGCGTAGGTGAAGAAGATGGCGTTGTAGCAGAAGGCCTGGGTGGCCATCAGCACCACGCCCAGGATGGTCCGCCGGGGGTAGGTGACGACCAGGGTCCGGGCCACGGCCGCCAGGCCCGTGGCGGCGCGGAGGCGAAGGCCGATGCGCGGCAGGTCGGCGGGCGGGGCGAGACCGGCGCGCGCCTCGATGCCGGCCACGATGGCCTCCGCCTCGGCGATCCGGCCGTGGGTCATCAGCCAGCGGGGGCTCTCGGGCAGGAACCGGCGGACGTAGATCACCACCAGGCCAAGGACGGCGCCGCCCAGGAAGGCGAAGCGCCAGCCCATCGCCGGCGGCAGGACGCGCGGGTCGAGCACGATCACCGAGCCGATGGCCCCGAGCGCCGCCCCGATCCAGAAGCTGCCGTTGACGATCAGGTCCGTCTGGCCACGCCGGCGAGCGGGAATCAGCTCCTGCACCGCCGAGTTGACGGCCGCGTACTCCCCGCCGATCCCGGCCCCGGTCAAGGCGCGGAAGGCCAGGAAGCTGGCGAAGTTCCAGGACAGGCCGGTGAGCAGGGTGGCGGTGAGATAGACGGCGACGGTCAGGGTGAAGAGGCGCTTGCGCCCAAGGGTGTCGGTCAGGCGCCCGAAGCCGAGCGCCCCGACCACGGCGCCGGCGATGTAGGCGCTGCCGCTCAGGCCGATCTGCGAGGGCGTCAGGCCAAGGCCGTGCGCGCTGGAAAGGGCGCCGGAGAGCGCCCCGACCACCGTCACCTCCAGCCCGTCCAGGATCCACGTCACGCCCAGGGCCGTCACCACCAGCCAGTGGAACCGGCCCCACGGCAGCCGATCGAGCCGGGCCGGGACATCGGTGACGCGGATGCCTTCGCTTGGTGCGTCGCGCGGGGTCATGGGCGCCGCCGCCTCCCTGGGGTCGCGCCCGGAAGCGCCGCCTATCTTTGCCACAACGACGCACGGCGCAGGATGTTTCCGGTTGCCCCTTCGCCCGGGCCGCGAGATCAGTGGCCCATGGGGCGTGGGTGGGCCGTGTTGGGGGTGGCGTTGGCGCTGGCCGGGTGCGGAGCCGGCGACGCGGCCGACCCGTTCGTCGAGAGCCGCACGCCGGCCACCCTAAGCGCGCGCTTCTATCCGCCGGAAGGCTGGGGCTGGGGCCTGGTGCAGGTGGGCGACGGCCCGCCGCAGCGCTATGGCGTCTCGGCGCCCGCCACCACGGTGCGCGCACAGATTCTGATCCTGCCCGACTATGGCGAGAGCGCCGAGACCTGGTTCGAGACCGCCTCGAACCTCAACGCCCGGGGGTACGTCGTCTGGGTGCTGGATGGGGCCGGCCAGGGCGGGTCGGGACGGCCGACCGGGCCGCGCGACCTGGGCTACGCGAAGTCGTTCAATCCCGACGAAGCCGCCGCGCGGGCCATGATCTCCACCGTCATCCGCCCGACACCAACCGAACCGCTGTACATCCTGGGCCAGGGCGTGGGGGGATTGGTCGCCGTGCGGGCGATGGCGCGGGGCGCGTCGCCGGCGGGCCTGATCCTCAGCACGCCCGCCCTCGACGGGCGCCCCGGCGGCGCGACGACGACGCTTGAGATGATGCTGTTCGGCCATCGACGCGTGGGCGACCAGGGCGCCTGGCGGCGCGACGGCCCGGATGACTTCGCCGCGGGCCTGACGCATGACCCCTGGCGCGGTCGCACGACGCATCTGTGGCAGACAGCCAATCCGGACCTGCGCATGGGCGGGCCGAGCGTCGCCTGGGTCAGCGCCTTCAACGCCGCGGCCGGCGAGGCGCGCGACGAACTCAAGGGCGTGAAGGCGCCGGTGATCGTCCTGGAGGGCGACGCCGCCAAGGGTTGCCGCGCCCTGCCCCGCTGCGAGGCGCGCGCCTTTCCGGGCGGCGCCCCCCGGCTGGAACTGGAGCGCGATGCCGTACGCTCGGCCTGGCTGGAGGCCATCGACGGCTTCATTCGCGCCCACGCCAGCCCGCCGCACGCCGGCTGACGGCGCTTTCCAAGCCGGCGGCGGCTCTATAGCGTCCCCGCAAACAAGAACGCTGCGACCATTTGAATCGAGAACAGTTCTGGGAGGTTTTCCGCGCATGTCGCGCGCCTTTGATCCCGCCGACGCCGATCGGTCCGTCTTCGACGCCCTGCTGGACGCGGCCCGTCGTTTTGGGCCCAAGAAGCCGATCCTGGAAGACCAGGAACGCAATCCGCTCAGCTACACTGACTTGATCCGGGCCAGCTTCGCCCTGGGCCGCAAGATCGCCGCCATGACCGACAAGGGCGAGCATGTCGGCCTGCTGCTGCCGTCGAGTTCGGCCGCCACCGTGACCTTCTTCGGCCTGCACGCCTTTGGCCGCACGCCGGCGATGCTGAACTTCACGGCCGGCATCCGCAACCTGCGCGCGGCGGTGAAGCTGGCGGGGGTCAAGCGGGTGCTGACCTCTCACCGCTTCATCGAGCAGGGCAAGCTGCACGACCTGGTCGATGCGCTGGAGGAGACCTGCGCCATCACCTACCTGGAGGACGTGCGCGCCAGCGTGGGCACGGCCGACCGCCTCTTCGCCCTGGCCGCGTCCCTGGCGCCCAAGCGGTTCCGGGTGGCCTCCAAGGCCGATGACACGGCGGTGATCCTGTTCACCTCCGGCAGCTTCGGCGCGCCGCGGGGCGTGGTGCTGTCCCAGCGCAACATCCTGGCCAACGTCGCCCAGATCGCCGCCCACATCGACCTCGACCCGGCCTGGGTGATGTTCAATCCCCTGCCCGTCTTCCACTGCTTCGGCCTGACCGGCGGGGTGTTCCTGCCGATCCTGACCGGCATGAAGGCGTTCCAGTATCCCAGCCCCCTGCACGTGAAGCTGATCCCGCCGTTGATCCGGGACGCCAAGGCGAGCATCCTGCTGGCCACCGACACCTTCGTGAACCAGTACGCGCGCGCGGCCGATCCGGGGGACTTCTCGACCCTGAAGTTCGTGGTCTGCGGCGCCGAGAAGGTGCGCGACGAGACCCACGCCCTGATCCGCGAGCGCTTCGGCCCGATCCCGCTGCTGGAGGGCTATGGCGCCACCGAGGCTTCGCCGGTGATCGCGGTCAACAAGCCGGACGACAATCGCCCGGGCACCGTCGGCGGCCTGCTGCCCGGCATGGAGACGCGCGTCGAGCCGGTGGAGGGCATCCCGCGCGGCGG
>JAFEEA010000255.1 GCA_018241335.1 Pseudomonadota bacterium | reverse complement strand
TCGAGGTCGGCTCCGGGCGCGATGAGGAGGCGGATGTCGTCGCGGCGCCAGACGGCGAGGGTCTGGGCCAGGCCCTCGTCGACTCGATCGCTGACCACCAGAAGCTCGCGATTGACGTGCGTCTGGCGAAGATAGCTTTCCACGGCCGGGCCGACGCCGCCGCGCCAACCCTGGACGGGCATCACGCACGTCACGCGCAGATCGCCCGCGGCCTTGGGGTAGGCGGCCGCGGGCCCCTCCCCGCTGCGGCTGGCGGAGAGGGCGCCCGGCAGGCCGTCGAGCGGCGCCGGGCGGCGGCGAAACCAGCCGCCCTCCCAGTAGTGGGCGACGCTGGCGACGCGGGTGAGGCGCTCCCAGGTCTCGATGTCGAACGCCTCACCCGACCAGCACTGGTGTTTGGTGAAGGGATAGATCGCTTCGCTGGGGGCGATGGTGATGTCGGCGCCAGCGTCGAGATCGCCGATCGCCCGGGTCAGCAGGAACGGCCCGGTGCGGTCGAGAACGTCCGCCGCACTGGCGCACTCGATGATGCGCAGGCGAACGCACGCCCATACCGGGTGCCCGGCACGCGAGGCGATGAAGGACGGGCAATAGAGCGGGTCGGGTGCGCCGCGGGCGCGGATGTCCTCATCCAGATGCGCCGCCGGCTCCGGGGCGATCAGGAACGCCGCATCGCCGATGAGCGCGTCGAGGGGACTGAGGCACTCGCAGTCCAGGTCCGCATAGACCCCGCCGTAGGTTTCCAACACCAGGTAGCGGCCAAGGTCGGCGCGGCTGATGGCTTCCGGATAGGCGCGATAGATGGCGGCCAGTTCGGGGTAGCGCTCGTCGACCAGGGCCTGAAGGTCGGCGTCGGTCCACAGCCGGATGATCCAGTCCGGATTGCGTATCCGCCAGGTCTCGCGCAACGCCGTGTAGCGTTCAGGGACCGTCGCCGTTTTCCAGAGCTGGTGGAGCACCCGCGGGATGGCCATGGCCAAGCCGCTCGCAAATCAGCGCGCGTCGGTCAAGCGGTCGGCCAGTTCCTCAAGACTATGGCGCCCAGATGCGCGTCAGGCGTCGGCCATCAGGACGGCGGCAGGGGATTCTCGCCAGGCAAGGCCATCGGCGTTGCACACCCAACGGCCGACCCGGCGGTAGTCCTTGCCGTCGACAGTGACGCCGAAGGGCATCAGTTCGATCACCGCGGCCTCGACGTATTGATAGAACGGTCCTGACCGGCGGCGCGCGAAGTCCAGAAGCTCGGCCTGGGCCCAGGCGATGGCGTCCGCATCGGTGGGCAGCCGCTTCTTGAGCGGCGACAGCCGATTGTTGGGCAGGGCGTTGATCTTGCGCTTGGAAGCGGCGTGGCGCAGTTCGACGCTGTAGGTCTTCACCGGGAGGCTCCCCTGGCTGGCGCGCCCCCTTGGGCTTGCCCACGATCATGTTGCACCGCAACATAATCCCGGAGCGGAGATGGTGCAATGCCGCATCGATGATTTTGGCCACAGCGTCGAGCCGGGATATAGGGAGCCCATGGCTGAAAGCTTCAACGCCGCCGTCCTGGCCGAAGACCGCGCCGCCCGCTACGCGGAGGTGGCCGACGAAATCGCCGCCGTCCTGGATGGCGAACCCAATCGGACCGCGCGGATGGCGACGGTCGCTTCGATGCTGGCTTCGAGCTTCGATCACTATTTCTGGACGGGTTTCTATGTCGTCGACCCGGCCAAGGGCGATGAACTGGTGGTGGGGCCCTACCAGGGCACGCTCGGCTGCCTGCGGATCGCGTTCGGGCGCGGCGTCTGCGGCGCGGCGGCGGCGGAGCGGCGGACGATCATCGTGCCGGACGTGGAGGCCTTCCCCGGCCACATCGCCTGCGACAGCCGCTCGCGCAGCGAGATTGTCACCCCGGTGTTCGGTCCCGGCGGCGAGTTGATCGCGGTGTTCGATGTCGACGCGGTCGAGCCGGACGCCTTCGATGACCGCGACGCAGCGGGGATCGAGGCCATCCTGAAGCGGACTTTCGCCTAGGCCCTCTTCAGCCGCAGGGTGGCGGCGAAATATCCGGCCGTGGCCCCCGTGGCGCTGACCGTCACGCCCCAGGCCAGGTCCATGAGCGTCAGCTTGGTCGCCCAAACGGCCAGCGTCGCCTGATTGGTCAGGTCGTAGGTGGCGTAGGCGAAGAAGCCGAAGAGCCCGCCCAGGATAAGCGCCGCCCGCCAGCCGCCTGCGACAAGGGCGGGTCGGATCGCGAAGACGGTCAATCCGGCCAGGTAGGTGAGGTAGAAGGCCACGGCCGGCAGAAGCCGCACCTGATCCGCCAGGACCGGCGCCAGGATCGGCCGGTAGAGGCTGGCGTTGGTGGCCGACAGCCAAGCGAAGTCCAACCCCGCGAAGACTAATCCGGCGCCGAGATAGGCCCTTGGATAGACGCCGACGGCGCGCATCGCTACGCCGCCTTCAGCCGGTAGTGGCTGACGCCCCAGACCTCCCCGCCCCGGTCGCCGAAGAGTCCGGCGGTGGCCAGGAAGAACAGCCGCCAGCGACGCTTCCAAAGCGCGGCGTCGCGGCCATAGGTCTCGGCCAACACCCGGTCGATGGCCGTGGCGTTGCGGTCGAAGTTGGCGAGCCAGGCTTCCGCGGTGCGGCGGTAGTGCTCACCGCTCCAGCGCCATTCCGCCTCCACCGCGAACAGGTCCGGGAACTGCCGGATCAGGCCGTGGCTGGGCATGATGCCGCCGGTGAAGAAATGCTGGGCGATCCAGTCCGCACGGTCGGCGGCGTCGAAGCGGTAGGGTTGCTCGCGGTGGGTGAAGACGTGCAGAAACAGCCGGCCCTCCGGCGCCAGCCAGCCTCGGGCGCGCTCCAGCAGGCCGCGCCAGTTGGCCATGTGCTCGAACATCTCCACCGAGACGATGCGGTCGAACCGCCCCGCCGGCGTGAAGCCGTTCATGTCAGCGGTGACGACACGAACGTTGGCGAGGCCCCGGTCGCGCGCCATCCCCTCGATCGCCAGACGCTGTGAGCGAGAGTTCGATACGGCGGTGATCCGCGCCGAGGGATAGCGTTCGGCCATCCAGAGGCTGAGCGCGCCCCAGCCGCAGCCCAGTTCCAGGATGTCCTGCCCGTCGGCGAGATCGGCGTGGGCGCAGGTCTCCGCAAGCGCCCGCTCCTCGGCCGCCGCGAGGGTTTCGCCGGGCCCGTCGAAGAGGGCGCTGGAATACTTGAGGCGCGGCCCCAGCACATGGCGGAAGAAGGCGGCCGGCACCTCATAGTGCTGGGCGTTGGCCTCGGCCGTGTTCTCGGCGATGGCGTGGGCGGCCATATCGCGGGCGAAGGCGGCGTCGGCGGAAAAGGACGCGGCCGTCGGGGCGGTCGTCGCCAGGCGCCGGCGGGTTCGGCCGACCAGGTAGCTGACCCCGAAGCGGGTCAGGGCGTCGGGCAAGGGCGCGCGCTCGGCGGCCTGGATGGCGACTTCGGCGAGGCTCATGCTGGCTCCTCGTACGGTGGTGGCGGACGGGGGGCGGGGTCAGATCCCCACGAAGGGCTGGAACAGGCGGCCGACCCAATCGAGGGGGGTCAGGGGCGCCTCGGCGTTCACAAGGCAGACGCATTCCCCCTCGCGGGTGACCTGCGGACGGTGATCGACGGTCTCGTCGTTCTCGGCGAGGTCGCCGGGGCCATAGAGGACGCCGCGGTCTTCATAGGCGCCCTTGAGGACGAGGATGGTCTCGACTCCTTGGTGGGTGTGGCGCGGCATGGCCATGCCGGCGCCGACCCTGAGCAGATAGCTCGAGCGACGGCCAGGGCCGCGCGTGATCGGCGCGACCCACACCCCCGGCGCCGCCCAGCGCTTGCGGCGGCGCGCGGCCTCGAGCACCGGCGGCGGGACAGCGATCCAGTCGGGGCGTTGCGCCGGCGGTCGAGGGTCCGGCCGCAGCGGGTCATCCAGGCGGGCCAGCACGGCGTCGAGCGCGCCCGCGCCCATCGGCGTCGGCTCCAGGTCGCCCAGGAGCACCCCGCCCACGGCCTCGGCCAGGCGCACGGCCTGGCGGCAGGCCGGGCAGGCGGCGACGTGAGCCGCTATCACCAGCGTCCGGCCCGCGTCGCAGGTCCCGGCGGCATAGTCGACCAGGGTCGCCTCCGCGGGGTGTTGCGTCGGGCTCATGCCTGGTCCCCCAGCAGGGTCCGCAGCCGGCCCATGGCCAGGCGCAGGCGAGACTTCACCGTGCCCAGGGGCAGGCCCAGGGCGACGGCGATCTCGGCGTGCGGCTGATCGGCGTAGAAGGACAGCCGGATCACCTCGGCCTGTTCGTGCGACAGGGTGGCGATGGCCTGGCGAAGGCGGGCCTCGTCCTGTCCGGCGGCCACAAGCGCGTCCGGCGTCGCGGGCCCGGCGGGCGTGTCGGCCGGATCCTCGGCCGGCGGCGGGCGGGTGCGGCGCAGGGCGTCGATATGGAGGTTGCGGGCGATGGTGAAGATCCAGGTTGAGGCCGCCGCTCGGCTGGGGTCGAAGCTCGCCGCCTTGCGCCACACCGTCAGCAACGCCTCCTGGGCCAGCTCCTCGGCGGCCTCGGGGGCGGCGCCCAGGCGAAGCATGTAGCTCTTCACGCGCGGGGCGAAGTGCTCGAACAGTTCGGCGAAGGCGTCCCGGTCAGCGCGCTCCGAAACCGCCGCGATCAGTTCGGCGTGCCGGACCCCGCTGGCCGGCGCGATGTCCTTGCGCGGATTCACCTTGGCGCGCGGCTGCGGTCGCACGCCGCGGAGAAGCCTTGGCCGATGTGGGGCGTTCCAGGCGTCGATGTCACAGGCGATCGCATTCATGCCACTCCTACGCGTCACTGACGCCGCCAGATCACCGGCGCGGCCGGCCAGGTCGCGGTGATCCGCCCAGGGCCGTGCTGCGTAGAGGCCCCGCAGGCCGCAACGATGCGGACGAGCGAAGGAACTCTCCCCTTGAACGCCCCACAGCCCAACGTCTCGCGCCGGACCATAGCCGTGATCGGGGCGGGCGTCTCAGGCCTGTCGGCGGCCTGGCTTTTGAACCCGGCCCATGACGTCACCCTGTTCGAGGCCGAACCGAGGCTGGGCGGCCACAGCCACACCGTCGAGGCGCCCGGCGGCGACGGGCCGATCCCGGTCGACATGGGGTTCATCGTCTACAACGAGGCCAACTACCCCAATCTGACCGCCCTGTTCGACCACCTTGGGGTTTCCACGAGGCTCTCGGACATGTCGTTCGCCGTCTCCCTCGACCGCGGCGCGCTGGAGTATGGCGGCAACGACATCTTCGCCCTCTTCGCCCAGTGGCGGAACCTGGTGCG
>JAFEEA010000254.1 GCA_018241335.1 Pseudomonadota bacterium | reverse complement strand
GTGGTGCACATCAACGCCGGTGTGGCGGGCCTCGTCTGCGCCCTGGTCCTCGGCAAGCGCAAGGGCTTCGGCCACGACAACATGGCGCCGAACAACCTGGTCTACACCATGATCGGCGCCAGCCTGCTGTGGGTCGGCTGGTTCGGCTTCAACGCCGGTTCGGCGGTCGGCTCCAACGCCCTGGCGGGTGTCGCCATGGCCAACACCCAGATCGCCACCGGCGCCGCGGCCCTGATGTGGATGGCGGTCGAGTGGGTTCACCGCAAGAAGCCGACCATGCTGGGCCTGGCGTCCGGCGCGGTGGCCGGCCTGGTCGCCGTCACCCCGGCCTCGGGCTTCGTGACCCCCACGGGCGCGCTCTACGTGGGCCTCGCCGCCGGCATCGGCTGCTACTGCGGCGCGGTGTTCCTGAAGAACATGTTCAAGTACGACGACAGCCTGGACGCCTTCGGCGTGCACGGGGTCGGCGGCCTGATCGGCGCCCTGCTGACCGGCGTGTTCGCGGACGAGGGCATCAACGCCCTCAGCAAGGGGCACAATATCGTCACCCAGGCCGTGGGTTGCCTCGCCACCATCGCGTGGACCGCCATCGGCACCTTCGTGATCCTGATGATCTGCAAGTTCACGACGGGCCTGCGGGTCAGCGAAGAAGGCGAAGTCGAGGGTCTCGACATCACCCTGCACGGCGAAGCGATCCACGACTAGGATCGGCCAAGCCTCAAGCATCGGGAACGGGGGTCCTTCGGGGCCCCCGTTTTCGTTTGGGGGGCGAACTCTCGCTGCCTGAGTGGCGGCCTTGCGCCCCCTCCACCATTTGGCGGCTCGCCAAATGGTCCCCCTCCCCCGCCTCGTTGGGCGTGGGAGGAGACGATACCTCTCCTCCCCTGCGAGCGGAGCGAAGCGGGGGAGGTGGCGGTCCGCGGAGCGGGCCGACGGAGGGGGCGCAGGGCCGCGCCTCCAAGCCGCTGGAAGCTAGCCCAGTGAGCCCTTGACCTTGCAGGAGCGGACCCACCAGCCCGGATGGGCGGCGGCGAGGCGCGCGGCCAGGGCGGCGGCGGCGTTCGCGTCGGCGGCGATGGCGAAGCAGGTGGCGCCGGAGCCGGACATGCGCACGAAGAGGCTCTCGGGCTGAGCGCGCAGCACGTCCAGGGCGGCGCCGATGGCGGGGTTCAGCGCCACGGCCGGCGGCTCGAGGTCGTTGCGGGTCCCGGCCAGGAAGGCGGCCAGCGCCCGCGCGTCGGTCATCGGGCCGGGAAAGGCCGGCGGCTCGGCGCCGCCCGGCGCGCCGGCGTCGTCATAGGCGCGGTAGACCTTGCCCGTGGGCGACGGCACGCCCGGATTGACCAGGACGACATCAAGGTCGGGGAAGAGAGGCGGATCGGCGAGGTCGTCGCCGCGGCCAGTGGCGAAGGTGGGCAAGGCCGCGAGGCAGGCCGGCACGTCGGACCCCAGGTCGCGCGCGATGGCCTCCAGACGCGCGTCGGCGGCCGCTCCCAGGCCAATGGCGTCCTTGAGCAGCAGCAGCGCCGCCGCGGCGTCCGCCGAGCCGCCGCCGATGCCGGCGGCGATGGGCAGGCGCTTGTCGAGCACCAGGCGGAAGGCCGGCCGCTGACCTGGAAAGGCTTCCAACAGCCGGTCGCGGGCGCGGACGACCAGGTTGTCGTCGTCGGCGCCGAGGGCCGCGCCGAAGGGGCCGGTGATCTCGAAGGCCATGGCGGCGGCGGGCTCGTAGCGCACCTCGTCGCCGACGTCGGCGAAGACCATCAGGCTGGAAAGGGGATGATAGCCGTCGGCGGCCAGCGGGCCGACGTGCAGGAAGAGGTTCACCTTCGCCGGAGCGAGGCGCTTCAGGACCCCCGACATGAACCCTACTGGCCGGCGACGACGGCCGGCGCGGCGGCGCCGTCCAGGCCCGACTTGAGCTTGGTCTCGACCTCGGCCTTGGTCTTGGCCGAGGGCTGCAGGATCAGCACCCGGCGCCACTGGAACTCGGCCTCGGTCTTGCGGCCCACGCGCCAGTAGGCGTCGCCCAGGTGGTTGTTGACGTCCGGATCGGCCGGCTCGAGGACCACGGCGTCCTCCAGCTTGGCGACGGCGGTCTTGTAGTCGCCCAGGCGGTAGTAGGCCCAGCCGAGGGAATCCAGCATGGCGCCGGACTGCGGATTGGCGTCCACGGCCTTTTGCACCATGGCCAGGGCCTCGGTCAGGCGCTCGCCGCGGTCGATCCAGGAATAGGCGAGGAAGTTGAGCAGCTCCGGTTCGTCCGGGCGTTCCTTGAGGGCGACGGTGAGGTCGCGCTCGGCGTCCTTCCAGCGGCCGGCCTGTTCCAGGGAGGCGGCGCGGGCGTAGAGCAGCCGCCAGTCCACATGCTCGCCCTGGGCGGCGATGACCTTGTCGAGGATGGACGCGGACTCGGCGTACTGCTCGTCGGCGCGCAGCAGGTCGGCCAGGTTCACGGCTGCTTCCTGGTTTTCCGGCGCCGCGGCCAAGGTCTCGCGCGCGGCTTTCAGCGCGCCGTCGTGGTCGTCGGCGTTCTGATAGGTCCAGGCCAGCTTGTTGCGGGCGGTGATGTAGCGGTCGGTGCCGGGCCGGAGGCGGCCATACGCTTCGCGCGCGGCCTGCAGGTCGCCGGCGTTGCTGAGCACGTCGCCCACCAGCATCCAGGCCTCGTCGCGGCTGGGATCGAGGCGCAGGGCCAGGCGCAGATAGGCCAGGGCGACGTCCTGCTGGTGCTGGATCATCAGGGTCGCGGCCGGGGCGATCAGGGCCTCGGAGGCGGCCTGACGGATGCTGGGCATGGGCGGCGGGGCCTTGTGGCCCTTGATCCGGGCCAGGCCGTCCTGGAGGTCGCTGTTGTCCGGGAAGCGCGCCAGGGCGGCGGTGTAAATCGCCGCCGCGTCCGAGGTGCGCCGGCGGCGCTCGAGCATGGCGCCGTAGTTCAGGCTGGACAGCGCGCCCGGGTCACCGGAGGCGATCAGCGCCTTGTAGTGGGTCTCGGCCTCGTCATAGCGCTTGGCGCGCTCGAACAGGCGCGCCTGGCTGAGGTTGGCGAAGAACTGGCCGATGGGATCGCCGGGCAGGGACGGATGGATCAGCGAGCCCTCGACGTCGCCGGCCGCGGCGGCCGCCCACGGGGACACCAGGATCGCCGCCGACTTGTGCGGGTAGCCGAGCTCGGTGCTCTTGAAGATGGCCTGGGCCTGCTTGCCGTTGTCCTCGGCCAGCGCCTCGACTCCACGGACCAGAATGCCGAGTCGCACCGTGCCCGGGTCCACGTCCTCGCCGGTGGGGGCGAGGGTCGCGGCCTTGCGGACATCGCCGGCCAGCAGGGCGGCGAAGAAGGCGCGCTGGCTGATGGTGTGATCCTGGCCCTCGTTCTGGGCCGCGGCGCTGAAGTAGGCGGCCGCGTCGTTGTTGTGCCCCTGCATCATGGCCGCGCGGCCGGCGAGGAAGAGGCCGTAGGTGGAGGCCTGGTCGGGACTGACCGTGGGACGCGGCGCCTCGGCCACAGGGGCGGGCGGCGGAGCCGAGGCGGTCGGACCCGTCGCCGTCGTGGCGCAGGCCGCCAGCGCGGCCATCGGCAAGGCGGCGGCGAGCACGCGCAGGCGGGTCAGGGCGCGCGACGTCGGCAGGGATCGTGCGAAAGGCATGTGTCCACCCTTGGGCCTCAAATGTGGCGCCGGCAAGGGCGCTGCTGGTCGCAGACCCTAGGGGGCCAGAGGTTGACGCCCCCTGACCGCCGCCGCCCGCGCCCTACATGTTGGGATAGTTCGGCCCGCCGCCGCCCTCCGGCGTCGTCCAGTTGATGTTCTGCGACGGATCCTTGATGTCGCAGGTTTTGCAGTGGACGCAGTTCTGGGCGTTGATCTGGAACTTGGGGTTCTGGCCGGCCTCGTCATAGAGGACCTCGTAGACCCCGGCCGGGCAGTAGAGCCGCGCCGGCTCGCCGTACTTGGGCAGGTTGACCGAGATCGGGACCGACGGGTCCTTGAGCTTCAGGTGCGCCGGCTGGTCTTCCTCGTGGTTGGTGGCCGAAAGGAAGACGCTGGACAGCTTGTCGAAGCTGATCACGCCGTCGGGCTTGGGATAGACGATCGGCTTGTGGTCCTTGGCCAGCTCCAGATAGGCGTAGTCGGGCTTGCCGTGCTTGAGCGTGCCGAAGAACGAGAAGCCGCCGGTGAGGCTGGCCAGGTGCATTTCGCCCATGCCCACGACGCCGCCCCAGAAGGTGCCGAGCCGCGACAGCAGCGGCTTGGCGTTGCGGACGATCTTGAGCTCCTTGGCGACCCAGGACTTCTCGAAGGCCTCGGGATAGGCGGCCAGCTCGTCGGCCTCGCGGCCGTCCTGAATGGCGGCGAAGGCGGCCTCGGCGGCCAGCATGCCGGTCTTCATGGCGTTGTGGCTGCCCTTGATGCGCGGCACGTTCACGAAGCCCGCCGAGCAGCCGATGAGCACACCGCCCGGGAAGGTCAGCTTGGGGATCGACTGCCAGCCGCCTTCGGTGATGGCGCGCGCGCCGTAGGCGATGCGCTTGCCGCCTTCGAGGTGGGGCCGGATCGATTCGTGCTGCTTGAAGCGCTGGAACTCGTCGAAGGGCGAGAGCCACGGGTTCTTGTAGTTCAGGTGCACCACATAGCCGACGGCCACGTAGTTCTCGTCGAAATGGTACATGAACGAGCCGCCGCCCGTCTTGTCGTCCAGCGGCCAGCCGAAGGAGTGCTCCACCAGGCCCTTCTGGAAGTTGGCGTCGGGGACCTGCCAGATCTCCTTGATGCCGATGCCGAACTTTTGGGGCTCCTTGCCCTTGGCGAGGTCGAACTTGTTGATCAGCACCTTGGCGAGCGAGCCGCGCACGCCCTCGGCGATGAACACATACTTGCCGTGCAGCTCCATGCCCGGCTGGAAGTCGGGCTTGTGCTGGCCGTCCTTGCCGATGCCCACCACGCCGACCACGACGCCCTTCACCGAGCCGTCCTCGCGGTAGACGAGGTCGGAGGCCGCGAAGCCCGGATAGATCTCCACGCCCAGGGCCTCGGCCTCGGTCGCCAGCCAGCGGCAGACGTTGGCCAGGGAGGCGATGTAGTTGCCCTTGTTGTGCATCAGGGCCGGCATGGCGAAGGCCGGCAGTTCGAGCTCGCCCGAGGGGCCGAGCATCTTGTAGCGGTCCTTGGTCACCTTGGTGGTGATCGGCGCGCCCTTGGCCTGCCAGTCCGGAATCAGCTCGTTGATGGCGATGGGGTCGATGACCGCGCCGGAGAGGATGTGGGCGCCGACCTCCGAGCCCTTTTCCAGCAGGGCCACGGAGATTTCCGAACCGGCCGCCTCGGCCA
>JAFEEA010000253.1 GCA_018241335.1 Pseudomonadota bacterium | reverse complement strand
CCTCTCCCATAGGGAGAGGGAGGGGCCCGCCGCGCAGCGGTGGGAGGGTGAGGGGCTCCGTCGTCGCCGAGCCTATCCCCCCGCCAGGATCGCCTTGGCGCGGGCGGCGTCGCGGTGCACCTGGGCGACCATGGCGGGGATGTCGAAGTCGCCGTGGGCGTCGACGAAGGTTTCCTCGTCGCGCTGGAACTCGATCAGGTCGGTCTCGATGACTTCGCCATAGATGTCCTCGTCGAAGTCGAACATCCAGACTTCAAGCACCGGATCGACCGCGCCGACGGTGGGATTGACGCCGATGTTGGCGACACCGTTCAGCACCCGCCCGTCCTTCAGCCGGGTGCGGGTCGCATAGACCCCGAAGCGCGGCGCCACATAATCGCCGAGGCCGACATTGGCGGTGGGGAAACCCAGCTTTCGGCCCAGCTGGCGGCCCTTCTTGACCACGCCCTCGATAGCGAAGGGACGGCCCAGGATCGCCGCGGCCTCGCGCGGGCGGCCGGCCCGCAGGGCGTCGCGCACGCTGGTGGACGAGAACTTGTGCTCGCCGTCGCTGCCTTCCGCCTCGGCCACCGAGACCGAAAAGCCGAACTCGCGGCCATAGCGGCGCATGGCCTCCGGGCTGCCGGTGCGATCCTTTCCGAAGGTGGTGTCGAAACCCACCGCCACGTGCCGGGCGCCGAGGCCCTTGAACAGCACCTCCTGGGCGAAGTCGTGGTCGGTGAAGCTGGCCATCTCGGCCCCAAACGGCAGCAGGTAGAGACGCTCGACGCCCATGCCCTCCAGGGTGCGGGCCAGCTGGTGCGGCGTCATCAGGCGGAAGGGCGGCGCCTCGGGCTGGAAGTGCAGGCGCGGGTGCGGCTCGTAGCTGATCACGCCCAGCGGCGCTTCCAGGGCGCGCGCGGCGGCGGCGGCCTGCTCGATGACCTTCTGGTGGCCCCGGTGCACGCCGTCGAAGTTGCCGTGGGCGATGGCCGCGCCGCGGTCGGCCTCGGCGAGGTTCTTCCAGCCGTGCAGGATCTTCAGCGCCATGGTCAGGCGCCCCCTTGGGCGGGACGGCGGGGGACCATGATCTCGGCCTCTCCCTCCAGCACCGCCTTGCCGGCCACCGAGCAGACGGTCTTCAGCGTCACCCGCGCGCGCTCGGCGTCGATGGCGGTGATCTCGGCGCGGGCCACCACCGTGTCGCCGATCTTCACCGGCCGGCGGAACCTCAGCGACTGCGAGACATAGATGGCGCCAGGGCCGGGCAGCTTCGTGCCGATCACGGCGGAGATGTAGCCCGCCGACAGCATGCCGTGGGCGATCCGGCCGCCGAAGGGGGTGGCGGCCGCGTAGGCCTCGTCCAGGTGGACGGGATTGACGTCGCCGGTGACCGCGGCGAAGGCGACCAGGTCGTCGCCGGTCACAGTGCGCGCCAGCTCGGCGCTTTGGCCGACGCACAGGTCTTCCAGGAAAAGGCCGTTCAAGGTCGGGACGCCCCCTCGTTCACGAGGGTCTTACATAGTGCGCCTTCCGCAGCGGTGGGAACTGGTTTTGCGCCCGCGAACGCCAATCCCCGCCGAAAGGGAATTATTCGCCCCAGCGACATTTCAGGCGCCCCGATCAGGACGCCTAGATCGGGGCATTCGGCGGGAAGGCCGGGGCGCGCCGCTCCAGATGCGAAGCCAGGCCCTCGCGCGCCTCAGGCCCGGTGAAGCCCAGGAACTCCAGCGCCAGGGAGGCGTCGAAGGTCGGGCCCATCTGCCGCAGCCAGTTGTTGAGCGCGTACTTGGTCCAGCGGATGGCGCTCTGGGCGCCCTCCGCCAGGCGACCGGCCAGCTCCACGGCCTTGGCGTCCAGCTCGGCGTCGTCCACCGCCAGCGAGACCAGGCCGATCCGCTCGGCCTCGTCGCCCAGCAGGGTGTCGCACAGCAGCAGGTAGTACTTGGCCCGGGCCATGCCGCACAGCAGCGGCCAGACGATGGCCGCGTGGTCGCCCGCCGCCACCCCCAGGCGCGTATGGCCGTCGATGATCCGGCAGTCCTTTGTGGCGATGGAGACGTCGGCCAGGAGTCCGCATACCAGCCCCGCCCCAACCGAGACGCCGCGCATGGCGCTGACCACCGGCTTGGAGCAATTGACGATGTTGTAGACGATGTCCCGCGCCTCCTTCCAGGTCCGCGCGCGGGCCTCGAAGTCGTTGGTCAGGGTCTCGATCATCCCGAAGTCGCCGCCGGCCGAGAACACCTTGCCCGCCCCGGTGATGATCGCCGCGTTGACCGTGGGATCGGCGTCCACGTCGCGCCAGATCTCGGCCAGTTCGGCATGCATGGCCGCGTCGGCGCTGTTCATCTTGCCGTTGGCCATTCTGATTCTCAGCACGGCGGGATGCGGCCGGTCGAAGGTCAGGCGCGTGTAGCGGGCGTAGCGGTCGTCACTGGTGCGATCGTCGGACATCTGGGCCTCCCCGGCGCGGCCTTTCAGGCGGCCGCCGGGCGGACCCCTACCACGCCGGGCCCCTACCAGGCCAAGTCGGCCATGGCGTAGTTCGCCGTCACGCCTTCCGGTTCGAGCAGCGAGGCGACCCCTGCGAGGCTCAGCTTTCCGTCCGGCCCCTTGGCGGCGTCGCCGTGGATGCCGCTGGCGATGAACAGCACGTCCAGGCCGTGGTCGTTGGCGCCCCGGATGTCCGTCACCACCCCGTCGCCGACGCAGAGGACCCGGCGGCGATCCACCGGCCCGCCCAGCAGGCGCGAAGCCTCCTCGATGGCGGCGGCGTAGATCGGCGCGTGCGGCTTGCCGGCCATGCGCACTGGCCCGCCCAGGGTCTCGTAGAGGGCCGCCAGGGCGCCGCCGCAATAGATCAGCCTGTCCCCGCGCTGCACGACGATGTCGGGGTTGGCGCAGACCATGGGCAGCTTGCGCGCCGCCGCCTGCGCCAGGCGTTCGCGATAGTCCTCCGGCCCCTCGACCTCGTCGTCGTCCGGCCCGGTGAGGGCGATCAGCTTCGCCTGCTCCAAGGGCGCGAACGTCAGGGGCAGGCCTTCGTAGAGCGGGGCGTCGCGGTCGGGGCCGATGCGCCAGGCCGGGCCCTCGCCATAGGTTTCCAGGATGTGCCGGGTGGTGTCGCCGGAGGTGACGATGGCGCGCCACGTCTCGCGCGGCACGCCCAGGCCGTCGAGCTGCGGGACCACGTCGCTGGCCGGACGCGGGGCGTTGGAGATCAGCACCACGGGCCCGGTCTGCGCGTCCCAACGCGCCAGGGCCGCGCACGGCTCGGGGAAGTGCTCGCGGCCATTGTGGATCACGCCCCAGATGTCGCTGAGGATGACGTCGTAGCGGCCGGCGAGCTCGGAAAGGCCTTGGATCAGTCGGGTCATGTGAGGGCGCGGGTAGCGGCCCGGGGCGTTTCGGTCAATCGCCCTCGCGGATAGGGCGGAACCCCTCACCCTCCCGATCGCTGATCGCGATCGGGCCCCTCCCTCTCCCTTTGGGAGAGGTGTCCTGGCGCCCGACCTTGGCCGATGCGACCCACGCCTCAGTCTCATGATCACGCTCATGAAATTCACCTCTCCCATAGGGAGAGGGAGGGGCCCGCGGTCGAGGCGCGAGCATCGAGCGTGGGAGGGTGAGGGGTTGCGCCCTCGCCACGCGACCACGCTCACGCCGCGTCGTGGAAGATGATCCCCAGGGTGTGGCGCGCCCCGGCGCGCACCTCGCTGACGCCGTGGCGCAGCAGGCGCCGGTGGAGACCCCGCGTCCCCCTCGCCGGCCGTTCGCGCACCGCGAAGATCACCCCCTCGCCCTGGCGCAGGGGAACGACCTGGGCGCGCGACTGCTGGCGCGGGATCTGTTCGACGATGACGAATTCGCCGCCCTCGAAGTCCCGGCCCGGCGCGTCCAGCAGGAACGCCGCCTGCAGGGGGAAGACCTCGTCGCCATAGAGGTCCTGGTGCAGGCAGTTGAAGTCACCGGGACCATAGCGCAGCAGCAGGGGCGTCGGCCGCGCCTGGCCCGCGGCGCGGCAGCGGGCGGTCTGGGCGTCGAGGTCGTCCGGGAAGCGCCGGGCGTCGCCCAGCGCCGCCATCCAGCGGTTGGCCGTCGCCGCCAGGGGCGGATAGAGCCCCTGCCGCAAGCCTTCGACCAGGGGCGGCAGGGGATAGGCGAAATAGCGGTACTCGCCCCGGCCAAAGCCGTGCCGGGCCATCACCACGCGGCTGCGATAGAGCCCATTATCGTCATAGGCGGCCGACAGCGCCCGGCATGTCTGAGCCGCCAGGACCGGGCCGGTCAGGGCCCAGCCGCGGGCGTCCAGCTCGGCCTCGATCCGCGTCCAGTCCAGGCGCGTGGCCGGATCCAAGGTCGCCATGCGCTCCGTCACGCCGCCGCCTCCTGGGCCAGCAGGGCGCGCTTGCGCTCGACGCCCCAGCGATAGCCGCTGATCGCCCCGTCGGCGCGCACCACCCGGTGGCAGGGGGTGATCACCGCCAGGGGATTGGCGGCGCAGGCCTGGGCCACGGCGCGGGCCGCGCCCGGTCGGCCGATGGCGCGAGCGAGCTCGCCATAGCTTGTGGTCGCCCCGGTCGGGATCGCCCGCAGAGCCGTCCAGACCGCCTGGGCCAGGGCGCCGCCCTGGGGATCGAGGGGGATGTCCAGGGTCGCCGCCGGATCAGCCAGGCGCGCCTGCACGGCCGCCATCGCCGGGGCCACGGCGGCGGCGTCGCGCGTCAGCCGCGCCTTGGGGAAGCGGGCGGCCAGGTCACGCTCCAGGGTGGGCGCGTGCTCACCTAGCAGGACCGCCGCCAGACCCTTGTCCGTCACCGCGACCAGGACATGACCGAGGGCGCAGGGCTGAACGTCCCAGGCCAGGATCAGGCGCGCCTCGTCCGGGCGGCAGCGCTTGCAGGCGCGAAAGCCCGCCGCCCGGGCGGCCTCGCGGCTGTCGTAGAAGCGCACATTGCGCCGCAAGGGGCGGCCCGAGCAGTCGGGCCGGCAATAGACGCCGCTGGTGGTGACGGCGAAGACGAAGGCGCCGTCCGCCTGGCGGTCACGGCGCTGGACGGCGGCCCAGCGGGCGTCGTCGGTCTCGTAGGGCGTGGTCATCGGTGGGCCTCCAGGTTCATCTGGAGCCAATGTCGCGCCGCGCGGGGCCACACGCATTCCGATGCTTGCGACGCGGCGAAAATCTTCGAGGGCGCAACCCCTCGCCTTCCCACGTTCGATGCTGGCGCATCGACCGCGGGCCCCTCCCTCTCCCTCTGGGAGAGGTATTTTGGGCGGTCGGAGGCGCGGTTTCTTCCCCTTCTCCCAGAGGGAGAAGGAGGGGCCCGCGCCGAAGGCGTGGGAGGATGAGG
>JAFEEA010000252.1 GCA_018241335.1 Pseudomonadota bacterium | reverse complement strand
TTCCCTCAGCGCGGTCAGGACGCCGCGCCCGGGGCGGCCGCGCCATGAGGTTCGCGTTCCGCATCGCCCGCCTCGCGACTGTGGCTGTCGCCGCCCTGGCCCTGGCGGCTTGCGCCGTCGGGCCCGAGTACCACGCCCCGCCGACCCCCACCGGGGCCACGGCGCCGCTTGTTTCCTTCGACCCGGCGCGCGAGAGCCCCGGCGCACCGCCCGACGACTGGTGGCGCCTCTACAGCGACCCTCGCCTGGACGCCTACGTCCGCGAAGCCTTCGCCGCCAACGCGGACCTGGCCGCCGCCGAGGCGAACCTGTCGGCGGCTCGCGCCATCCTCGAGGCCTCGCGCGCCGGCCAGTATCCCAACACCACCGCCGTCGCCGGCGCCGTCTATGGCCGCGACGCGGCCACGGACGAGATCCTGGAAATCGGCGGCCATCCGCCCCAGACCATCTGGAAGCTCGACACCCTTCTGGACGTCTCCTACGAGGTGGACCTGTTCGGCCGCGTCCGTCGCTCCATCGAGGCGGCCCACGCCGACGCCGAGGCTGTCGCCGCCGCCCGTGACGGGCTCAAGGTCACCGTCGCCGCCGAGACCGCCCGCGCCTACGCCCAGGTCTGCACCCTGGGCGAACAGATCGCCGTCGCCCGCCACGCGCAGCAGGTGGTCTCCCGCGAGGCCGACATCAGCCACAACCGCCGCCTCGCCGGCGCGGGGTCCGAGTTCGAGGAGATCCGCGCGCAGGGCCTGGTCGCCCAGGTCCGCGCCGCCATCCCGCCGCTGGAGGGCCAGCGCCGAGCCGCCCTCTTCCAGCTCGCCGCGCTCCTTGGGCGCACGCCGGCCAACGCCCCCACCGAGGCCCTGGCCTGCGAGACCCCGCCGCGGCTCATCGCCCTGATCCCGGTCGGCGACGGCGCCGCGCTCCTGAGGCGGCGCCCGGATGTGCGCCAGGCCGATCGCCGCGTGGCCGCGGCCACCGCCCGCATCGGTGTCGCCACCGCCGACCTCTATCCGCGCGTCAGCCTCACCGGCCTCGCCGGCGGAGTCGGCTCGCACCTGTCGGACCTCACCGCCGAGAAGGGTCTCACCTGGGGCGTCGGCCCCACCGTGGCCTGGACCTTCCCCAACCAGACCCTTCCCCGCGCCCGCATCCGCTCCGCCAAGGCCGGCGAAAAGGCCGCCCTGGCCGGCTTCGACGCCACTGTCCTGCAGGCGCTCAAGGAGACCGAGACCGCGCTCAGCGCCTATGGCGCCGAACTCGACCGCCGCGAGGCCTTGGCCGAAGCCCAGGACAAGGCTCGCCGCGGCTACGAGCTGGCCCACGGCCAGGTCCTGGCCGGCGCCGCCAGCCAGCTCGACCTGCTCACCGCCGAGCAGTCGCTGGTCTCCGCCGAGGCCGCCGTCGCCGCCTCCGACGCCGCGGTGACGCAGGACCAGATCGCTGTCTTCAAGGCGCTCGGCGGCGGCTGGGGCGCGCCAACACCCTGATCAATTTGCTCGTCGCCTTGGCGCCCGTCTTCGGCCGGCGATTTATATTGCACGCAATCTTACGTGACCCTTGGGCCGTCCCGCGCGTTGTCGAAGGCGTGGATTCGGCCGCGCCCGTCGCGGGCGCCCCACAGTCAAGCTTAGGGCCTGTAACACTTCTATCTTTGCGGGTATGTGGGACCACCGTGCTGCAACGCTTAGAACACACCTTGGCCACTTTGACTTGGCACCAGTCCCTGGTCGGACGATCGTCTTGGTCGTTCGACGGACTGGGACGGATGCGATGCGGCCAGCCGAACGCGAAGCGCTCGGCGCGCGCCTCCCGACCAGGCGTAAGAACCTGTTACACAACGGCCGTCGAATGCGCCGTTGTTTCGAACATCGCCGCCTCGGCGCGGCGACGGAGGTCCTGCCTTGCCGCGTTTACCGGACGGGCGAGCCGCCGCTCCGCCGCCGGGGTCCGCCAAGGCCGCAGACCTCGTAGCAAGACGGCCGCGATCCACCACTGCTTGCATTCCACCGACGCCCGCCCTGCCCCGTGAACAGTACAGGCCCTCTTTCATGACCAGTCTCGACGGCAGGCTTCGCAGGCCCACGGCGCTCATCGCCTTCGATCGCGCCCCGACCTGGCTGCTGGCGGTCCTGCTGTCCCTGCCTTTGTCTGTGGCTCTGATCAGCCGCGTCTTCGACGGATACTGGTGGTGGAACGATTTCGACGCCATCGCCTGCGCCGGCGCGCAAGCGGCGCACGGCGCGCCGATCTACGCCGTCGGGGGCGCCTGCGCGGGCCTGAAGCCCGCCGCCTTCGTCTACGCCCCCATGGTGGCGCGAGCGACCGGCGCCTTGCTGGCGGTGTTCAGCCTGACCCAGCTCAAGGCGCTCTACGTGGCCGCCTACATCGGCGCCTGCGCCTGGCTGGGGTTGGTCCTCTTCCGGTCCAGGGCCATCGCGGCGCCGGCGCGCGACCGCATCGCCGGTCTTGGCCTGATCACCGGCGGCGTCATCGCCTGCGGCAATATCGCCATCCTCTGCCACGCCCTGGTGCTGGCCGCCCTGCTGGCCTTCCCGAAGCGCCGCCTTCCGTTCATCGCGGCCGTCGCCCTGGCCGCCGCCGTCAAGCCGGTGCTGGGAACCTATCTGGTGGTCCTCCTCCTGGACCGCGCGCCGCTGAGCCGCCGGGCCATCCGGTCGCTGCTGGGCGTTATGGCGGTGGGCTCAGCGATCGCCGCCTCGTTCCTGACCGCTGGCGCGGACGCCGCGCCGTGGCAGGCGGCGCTCGACCGGGTCGTGCTGCTCGGACGGCCTGGCGTCGGGTTTCTGGGCTGGGTGGCGCCGCTCGGCCTGACCGGCGCGGCGGCCCTGGCGGCCTATGTCCCCTTCGCCGGCCTGACCATCTTCGCCACCCATCGCCTCACGCGGGCGGCCGGCCTCAGCGAGGCCCAGACGGCGCTGGTCGGGGTGGGCGTCGCCCAACTGCTCGATCCGCGCCTGATGGGTTACGACCTTCAGATGCTGGCGCCGGCCCTGGCCATCCTCATCGCCGCGGATGCGCGGCTCGGGCTTGGCAAGGCTTTCGGCGCCCGCCGCGTCCTCTGGGCCATCTGCATCGGCTCGGCCTTGCTTGGCTGCCTGTCGATGGTCTCCATCGCCGCGGCGCTGGCCCCGCCCGCCATCGCGCTCACCCTGGTCGCCGCCGGCTTGGTCGTCCGGCGCCGTGACGTCGTGGCGCCGGTCGCTGTCGCCCCGGTAGCGGACCTCGGCGAACTCACCCAATCCCTCTCCGAAGCCGGCCACGTCCAGCGCCTGCGCCCCCACAATGGCCGGCCTGAGCTTTCCCTGGTCATCTGCACCCTCGATGAGCACGAGTGCATCGCCCGCGTGATCGACGAACTGGGCGCGGCCCTCGCCCCGATCAGCCACGAGATCATTGTCGTCGACGATTCCGCCGACGATCGCACCGCCGACGCCGTCCTCGGGGTCATCGCCCGCGGCGGCCCGAACCCTGTCCGCCTCATCCGCCGCTCCGGCGTACGGGGCCTCGCCTCCGCCGCCATCGCGGGCTGGGACGCCGCCCGCGGCGAGGTGCTGGGGGTGATGGATGGCGATGGCCAGCACGACCCGCGCAAGCTGCGCGAGATCTACGACCGCCTGGTCGAAGCCGGCGCGGACGTCGCCCTGGTCAGCCGCTACGCCGACGAGGACACCGGCACCGGCCTCTCCGGCTTCCGCGACGCCATCAGCCGCATCGCCACCCACGTCACGCGCATCGCGCTCGGCGTGCGCGTGACCGACCCCATGAGCGGCCAGTTCGTCTTCCACCGCGCCTGGTACGACCAGGTCCGCGGCCGCCTCTCCGGCGTCGGCTTCAAGATCCTGCTCGACGTCATCGCCTCGGGCCGCGTCGCCCCCCGCACGGTGGAGGCCCGGGGCGCCCTTCGCCCGCGCATCGCCGGCGAATCCAAGCTCGACTTCCGGGTCATGGCCGACCTCGTCGCCCTGCTGGTCGCCAAGCGCACCAACGGCCTGCTCTCGGCCCGCTTCGCCCTCTTCGCCGGGGTCGGCGCCCTTGGGGTCGGCGTGCACCTGGCCGCGCTGGAAGGCGCCAAGCTGGCCGGCGGGCCATTCTGGTTGGCCCAGGGCGCGGCCATCCTCGCCGCCATGACCTCCAACTTCTTCCTCAACAACGCCCTGACCTTCCGCGACGCGCGGCTGACCGGGACGGCGATGCTCAAGGGGCTTGGCCTCTTCTACCTGTCCTGCGCGGCCGGCGCCCTGATCAGCGAGACCCTGGCGGTGGCGATCAAGGCCTATACCGGCGCCTGGATCCCCGCGGCCCTGGCGGGCGCGGTAGTGGGGGCCGTGGTCAACTACAGCCTCAGCCGCGCCTTCACCTGGCGCATCGACGCCGCCAAGGACGCCGCCGAGGCGGAAGACGCCCTCCAGGCCCTCGTTCGCGAAATCCACCTGCCCGCGGCCCCGACGCTGGCCCTGGCGGTGGGGCAGGACTGAAGGGGCTGGCGCTGGCGGGGACACCGCACGCCCGCCCACTGGCGCGAAGGTTGAACACCCATCGAATCCGGCGTGTCCTGGGCGTCCATGCGCACCGCCCTCACCAGCCTCGCAGCCCGCGTCGCCGGGTTCTCGGATTGCCCGCCGCCCGGCCCCAGGCCTCACCGTAAACTACGGTGATTTACGGGGGGTCCGGCGTCGGCCGCTCGTTCCGCCGGCCCCAAGTCGCCCGTCAGGCGGCCCGCGCCGCCAGGCGACGGGCGTCGGCCAGCAGAGAGTCCATGGCGGCCGCCGGCGTGGCGCCGTCCTCGGAGATGCGGCCGCCGGCCATGATGTCGGCCAGCCGCTGGCGCGCGCGACTGACGCGGCTCTTGATAGTGCCTTCGGCGCAGCCGCAGATGGCCGAGACCTCTTCATAGGCGAGGCCCGCGACCCCCACCAGGATCAGGGCCTCGCGCTGGTCGTCGGGCAGCATGGCCAGGGCGCGGCGCACTTCGTCCAGCTCCAGCGCGCCGGTGGGGTTGGTCACCGCCACCAGGGTGCGTTCGGCCATCTCCGGATCCAACGCGGTCTGGCGCCACGAGCGGCGCTTGTCTGAATAGAACTGGTTGCGGATGATGGTGAACGTCCAGCTCTTCAGGCTGGTGTCGGGTTGATAGCTGGACCGGCTCTTCCAGGCCTTGGCCAAGGCTTCCTGCACCAGGTCGTCCGCCTCGGTGGCGTTCCCGCAAAGCGTTCGCGCGAAGGCCCGCATGTGCGGGATGACGGGCGTGAGTTCGGCGCGGAAAGCTTCATCGGCGGCGGTCTGGGCGTCCATCTTTGACCTCGTCTTCTGCGGGCGCGGTGGCCCTCTCGAGGGTTGAACGCACGTCGGCGAAAGAAGCTGCGCCATGGTCG
>JAFEEA010000251.1 GCA_018241335.1 Pseudomonadota bacterium | reverse complement strand
TCGACGAGATCGCCTTCCAGACCAACCTGCTGGCCCTCAACGCCGGGGTCGAGGCCGCCCGGGCTGGCGACGCCGGCCGCGGCTTCGCCGTGGTCGCCTCCGAGGTCCGCGCCCTGGCCCAGCGGTCGGCCGAGGCCGCCAAGGAGATCAAGACCCTGATCTCGGCCTCGTCCGGGCAGGTGGGCGAAGGGGTCAAGCTGGTGGGGCAGACCGGCGAGTCCCTGTCGACCATCGTCGCCCGCGTGGCGGAGATCGACGGGCTGATCGCCGAGATCGCCCAGTCCTCCCAGGAACAGGCCACCGGCCTCGGCCAGGTCAACAGCGCCGTCAACCAGATGGACCAGGTCACCCAGCAGAACGCCGCCATGGTCGAGCAGGCCACCGCCGCCGCCGCCGGCCTCAAGACCGAGGCGACCCAGCTGGCCGGCCACGTCGCCCGCTTCAGCCTGGGCGACGGGGGCGCGGCGCGCGGCGAGCCCCGGACCGTGCGCGCGGCCTGACCGCGGGCCGGAACCTGAGCCTGGTCTGGGGCCTGGACTGGGGCCTGGACCTGGCCCTCTCCCTGCAGGACGCCGTCGCGCGCGCGTCCGCCCGTTCCGACAGCGACCCCTGACGCCGGGCTGGCGCAAGGCGCGCGGCCCGCGCCGCGCGCCCCCTTGACCGCTCCCGCTCCGGCGCCGCATCGTAGCTTATCAGCGGTATCCGACCGCGTTCGCCCGCCTTGAGGCCGCGCCCCAGCCGGCCTCCGATCCGGCTTCCGGCCCTGAAGGGTTCCGCCGATCCGGCCCGAGAACGTCGCGTCCGGCAGTCCTGCCGCTCACGCCGGAAATGGGAGGTTGCTTGTCTCAGCTCGACTATCTTGCGCCCGTCACGCCCGAGGAGGCCGTCAGGGCGCTCGGCGCGGCCGGCGCCCGGCCGATGGCCGGCGGCACCGACCTCCTCGTCCAGCTCCGCGCCGGACGCACCCGGCCTGACGTCATCGTCGACCTGAAGCGCATCGCCGGCGCCATCGGCGTGCGCCAGGAAGCCGGCGGCTTCGTCATCGGCGCGGCCACCTCCGGCGCCGTGCTGGGAGAACACGAGGCTCTGGTCAAGGCCTGGCCCGGCGTCATCGAGGCCGCCAACCTTATCGGTTCGACCCAGGTCCAGGGCCGCGCCACCCTGGCCGGCAACCTCTGCAACGCATCGCCCGCCGCCGACAGCGTGCCGGCCATGATCGCCGCCCGCGCCACGTGCGTGGTGGTCGGCCCTGGCGGTCGCCGCGAGGTCCCGGTGGAGGCCATCTGCACCGCCCCCGGCAAGACCTCCCTGTCGCCGGGCGAGTTCGTGCTGGAGATCAAGCTGCCGCCGCGCCCGGCCCGCGCCTCGGACGCCTATCTGCGGCTGATCCCGCGCACCGAGATGGACATCGCCGTGGCCGGCGCCGCGGTCAACCTGGTCCTGGACGCGCAGGGCGTGATCACCGAGGCCCACGTCGGCCTGGGCGCCGTCGCCCCCACCGCCCTGCTGGTCCCGGAGGCCGGCCAGGCCCTGGTCGGGTCGAAGCTGGACGAGGCCGCCCTGGCCCGGCTCGACGCCGCCGCCCGGGCCGCCTGCCGCCCGATCAGCGACAAGCGCGGCACTGCCGAATACCGAACCAAGATCGCAGGCGTGCTGGCCCGGCGCGCGGCGGCCATCGCCTACAAGCGGGCCGGAGGCGCCGCATGAGCAAGACCCACGTTTCCACCACCATCAACGGCGACCCGGTCGAGTTCCTGGCCGACCCCGGCATGACCCTGCTGGACGCCCTGCGCGACGAACTAGAGCTGACCGGCTCAAAGGAAGGCTGCGGCTCGGGCGACTGCGGCGCCTGCAGCGTGATCCTCGACGGCCGCCTCGTCTGCTCGTGCCTGGTGCTGGCGCCGGAGGCCGAGGGCCGCCGGGTCGAAACCATCGAGGGCCTCGCCAACGGCAGTCGCCTGCACCCGCTGCAGCAGAAGTTCCTGGAGCACGCCGCGCTGCAGTGCGGCTTCTGCACCCCGGGCCTGCTGATGGCCTCCAAGGCCCTGCTGGACGCCAACCCGGACCCGACCGAGACCGAGGTCCGCTACTGGCTGGCCGGCAACCTCTGCCGCTGCACCGGCTACGACAAGATCATCCGCGCCGTCATGGATGCGGCCGCCGAACTGAGACAGGAGCGCGTCTGATGAGCGATGTCCTCGACCGGCCCGATATCGGCCACAACGCAGACGACCACCTGAAGGTCGTCGGCACCCGCCCGATCCGTCCCGACGGGGCCGACAAGGTCACCGGCCGGGCCGCCTATGGGGCCGACTTCAACATGCCCGGCCAGCTGGTCGGCAAGGTGCTGCGCAGCCCGCACGCCCACGCCCGCATCGTCTCCATCGACGCGAAGAAGGCCCGCGCCCTGCCCGGCGTGAAGGCGGTCATCACCGGCGCCGACTTCCCGAACCTCGCGGACGAGTTCCATGAGGGCGGCGAGGCGGCGTCCAACCTGCGCGACATGGCGATGAATGTCATCGCCCGCGACAAGGCCCTGTACCACGGCCACGCGGTGGCCGCGGTGGCGGCGATCTCGTCAGCCATCGCCGATGAGGCCCTGGCCCTGATCAACGTCACCTATGAGGTGCTGCCACACGTCGTCGAGGTCGAGGACGCCATGGCCGAGGGCGCGCCGCTGCTGCACCCGCGGATGTTCACCGAGGGCCTGGAAGCCAAGCCGGACAAGCCGTCGAACGTCGCCAAGCGCAACCGCATCGCCCGCGGCGACCTGGACGCCGGCTTCGCCGCCGCCGACGTGATCGTCGAGGGTCGCTATACGACCAAGGCCACGCACCAGGGCTATATCGAGCCCCACGCCACGGTGGCCTCCTGGGCCGCCGACGGCCAGTGCAACGTGTGGAGCTCCAGCCAGGGCCAGTTCATGGTCCGCACCTACTGCGCCAAGGTGCTGGGCAAGGAGATCTCAGACATCCGCGTCACCCCCGCCGAGATCGGCGGCGGCTTCGGCGGCAAGACGGTGATCTACCTCGAGCCGCTGGCCCTGGCCCTCTCACGCGAGAGCGGCCATCCGGTGAAGATGATCATGAGCCGCGAGGAGGTGTTCCGCGCCACCGGCCCGACCTCCGGCGCCGTCATGCACGTGCGCCTGGGGGCCAAGAAGGACGGGACCCTGACCGCCGCGGACGTCGAGCTTAAGTATCAGGCCGGCGCCTTCCCTGGCTCGCCGGTCGGCGCGGGCAGCATGACCGCCCTGGCCTGCTACGATATCCCGGCCTTCCGCATCACCGGCTACGACGTGGTGACCAACACCCCCAAGGTGGCGGCCTACCGTGCGCCCGGCGCGCCGATCTCGGCCTTCGCGGTGGAGAGCGCCATGGACGACCTGGCGCTCAAGCTCGGCATCGACCCCATCGCCCTGCGCGAGAAGAACGCCGTCCATAATGGGACCAAGGCCGCCTATGGCCCGACCTTCCAGAACATCGGCTACGTCGAGACGCTACAGGCGATCCGCGACACCGAGCACTATCGCACGCCGCTCGGCCCCAACCAGGGCCGCGGCATGGCGGTGGGCTTCTGGTTCAACGTCGGCGGGGAATCCACCGCGGCGGTGAACATCAACGAGGACGGCACCGCCGTCGTGGTCACCGGCAATCCGGACATCGGCGGCTCGCGCGCCTCGATGGCGATGATGGCCGCCGAAACCCTGGGCATCGCCGTGGACAAGGTCCGGCCGATGGTGGCCGACACCGCCTCGATCGGCTTCTCCATGCTGACCGGCGGCAGCCGCACGACCTTCGCCACCGGCATGGCCGTGGTGCAGTCGGCCGAGAAGGTGATCGCCGAACTGAAGCGGCGGGCCGCGCTGATCTGGGACGTCAATGTCGACCACGTGATGTGGAAGGACGGGTCGGCCTGGTGCCTGGACCCGGCCAAGGCCGACGAAAAGCCCCTGTCGCTGGAGGCCATCGCCGGCCAGTCCGCGCGCACCGGGGGGCCGATCACCGGCCAGACCTCCCTCAACGCCCAGGGGGCGGGCCCTGGCTTCGCCGTGCACCTGTGCGACGTCGAGATCGATCCTGAGACGGGCCACGTGACGGTGCTGCGCTATTCGGCGGCCCAGGACGTCGGAAAGGCCATCCACCCGGCCTATGTCGAGGGCCAGATCCAGGGCGGTGTCGCCCAGGGCGTGGGCTGGGCGTTGAACGAGGAATATATCTTCGACCGCGACGGCCACATGGAGAACGCCGGCTTCCTGGACTACCGCGTGCCGGTGGCTTCGGACCTTCCGATGATCGACGCCATCCTGGTGGAGGTGGCCAATCCCCGGCACCCGTTCGGCGCCAAGGGCGTCGGCGAGGCGCCGATCGTGCCGCCCCTGGCCGCGGTGGCCAACGCCGTGCGCCGCGCCACCGGCGTGCGCATGGCCGACCTACCCCTGTCGCCGCCCAAGATTCGGGCGGTGCTGGACGCAAAGGGGGGCTAGCTCGCCTTGGTCCGCGTCGTCGCCTCCGCCGACCTGCGCCGGTTCACCGGCGGGCTGGAGGCGTTCGACGTGGAGGCCGACACCGTGCGGCGGCTGGTCAAGGCGCTGGAGGCCCGCTTCCCGGGACTGGGCGACTACGTCGACCGCCGCATGGCCATCGCCATCGACGGCGAGATCCACCAGGACGCGTGGACCTCGCCGCTCAGGCCCGACAGCGAAGTCTATTTCATCCCCAAGATCGGCGGCGGCTGATCGCGGGCGTTGCGGTTCGCCCACCCGCGCCTTGAACATTTCGCCGCCGATGCGAAACGTACGCATTGCCGCAACGCGACGTCTCTAAAGGCGGGCCGACGAAGCCGCCCGGACGAGGTGGCCGTCGCCACCATCGCTCCGGTTCGGCCCTCCCCCAGACGCGTCCTGTCGCGGGCCCCTCCGGCGGGCCGACTCCAGGCCCATCACCGTGCAGCAAGGGGATTGGATGTCGAAGGCCGCGCCGTACCTGCTGTTCACCGTCCTGGCCCTGGCGGCGGCCGGCGCGACGCTGCAAGGCTGCGCCGCCAGGTCCAAGCCCGCGCCGCCGCCGCCCACCGTCACGGTCGCCACGCCCCTGCGCCAGGCCCTGGTGGACTGGGACGACTACACCGGCCAGTTCGTGGCCGTGGACAGCGTCGACATCCGCCCGCGCGTCTCCGGCTACCTGCAATCCGTCGGATTCAAGGATGGCGACCTGGTGCGCAAGGGCCAGGTGCTGTTCGTCATCGACCCGCGGCCCTACCAGGCCCTGCTCGACCAGGCCAAGGGTTCGCTGGCCCACGCCCAGGCGGCGCTGACCAACGCCCAGACCGAGGCCGCGCGAGGCGCGACCCTGCTGGCCGCCAAGGCCATCTCGCAACAGGCCTACGACACGCTGATCGCCACCCAGCGCCAGGCCCAGGCCGATCTCCTGTCCGCCCAGGCCAGCGTCCGCACCGCCGC
>JAFEEA010000250.1 GCA_018241335.1 Pseudomonadota bacterium | reverse complement strand
GTCTTCCCAGGCGTAGCGCGGCTAGGGAGGCTCAAGTATGTTACAGTTATATTTCGGCCGGGCATTGTCAGACCAAAATGCCCCCGCCCGGACCGGTCGGCTATCAGGCCGGTGTTGACCAAGCCGGCCAACCGGCAACGTCAGCTGCAGCTCTCCATACAGATCGCAGACCGGCAACAGCGACCTCCAACATCAACTCCGCCCTGGCCAACGTCTATGGTAGTCCGCCGGCAGGCTACGTGTGGACGGATCGGACCCTGTCCGAGAGCGAAAGCGTTTCGCTCTACTTCGACGATCAATGTGGTGAGCCAGCAAAAGTCGATGTGACGACTGACTATATCCGGAGGCCATATGACGTTCGCCGATAGTGACGATTCCTGAACGCGGCCAACCGCCTTCCGCTTATGCGAAGGACCCGTCTTCGAAATTGTCTCGGTTCTCGCCAGGACCTTCGCGGTCACGGCGTTGGGCGGGCGTCTCGGAGAATTCGGAGTTCCTTGACTGTTGACCAAATTGGCGGACAAAGCGCCCACCACACCATAGGTCCAGCTTCGCCCCCAAGTTAAGGAGGGTGGCGATCTGACACGCCTGCTCATCACACGCCGCGCTGATCTCGATGTAGCGCGCGTACCCCCCATCCTCCCTCAGGACGAAGGCTCGGTAGGCAACCACGGCAACCCCCTAATGTCGGACTTCCGACATTGACAGAACGAGTCTGATTTCCCTCGGTTCCCGCCTATCTCCTGGCGGGCGAGGCCAAGCGCGCCCAGGCCGGCAAGGTCGATGGAAAGGCGCGCTAGATGCAGAAAGCCGCAGATCCGGACCTCGCTGCAGGGCCGTCCATCAATATCATGTTGTGATGGAATGCGCTCGAAGGTAGAGCTTTCCAACCCTGCGGCTGGACGCCTCCCTTCGCCGGATGCGCCCACGGTGATCGAGGCATGTGGCCATGTTGAGAACGCGTCCAAGAGAGCGATCCGACCTCCATCAGCAGATCGCACAGCGGCGTTCGTTGGGCGCCAATAAGCGCGCGGCGAGCTGGTTGGCGGCGGCCGTACTCGCCGTTAGCGCCTTTCCTCTAGAGCCGGCGTCGGCCCGAGATGCACCCCAGGCGCAGGACGAGAGCTGGTCGGTCACGTGGCTTGCCAGCCCTGAACCGCCGAGGGAGCCACCCACGGTGCTGTCCAACGAAACCATCCGCGAGGTCGCGCGGGTGAGCCTGGGTGGTGGTCGCTTTAGGTTGCGCTTGACCAACGCCTACGGCGCCAAGCCGGTTCTCATCGGATCGGCCCATCTGGCCCGGGCCGGCGTCGGCCCGTCGATCGCCGCTGGCAGCGACCGCCAACTCTCCTTCAACGGCCGGGCGGAAGTGACCATTCCGGCCTATGCCAGCATCCTGAGTGATCCGGTGGATTTGGCCGTGCCCAACTTGAGCGAAGTGGCGGTCAGCCTCTACTTTCCCAAGACCAGCGGCGAAGCGACCAGCCACTTTTTCGGCCTACAGGACGCGTACGTGGCCCACGGCGCGCTTGCAGGCGAGACGGAGTTGCCTGTTTCGAAAACCCTTACCGAGCGGCCGTTCGTCTCGGCGATCGAAGTATCCACCGCAAAGCGGGCGAAGGTCGTGGTCGCCTTCGGCGACTCCATCACCGATGGCTTTGGCTCTACGCCCAACGCCAATCACCGATGGCCTGACCGTCTGGCCGATCGTCTCGTCCCACGGAAGGGATCGAACTATTTTGCCGTGGTGGACGCGGCAATCAGCGGCAACCGCCTGTTGCACGACTTCATCGGTCCCAACGCCCTGTCGCGGTTCGACCGGGATGTGCTGTCCCAGCCCAGGGTCGACTATGTCATCCTGCTGGAGGGCATTGACGACCTGGGTTTCCCCGGCGCCCGGAACCTTCCCGACGAAGAGGTCTCCACCGAGGATATCGTTTTTGCGTACAAACAACTGATCGCCCGGGCGCACGCGCACGACATCAAGGTGATCGGCGCGACCCTCCCGCCGTTTGGTCCGATCCCGCAACGCCCTGGTTTCTACAGCGAGGCCGCCGCGACCAAGCGCGAGGCGCTCAACGCCTGGATCCGCTCCAGTCATGCCTTCGACGGCGTGATCGACTTCGACGCCGTTTTGCGCGACCCCGCACACCCTGATCGCATGTTGCCGGCCTATGACAGCGGAGACCATCTCAATCCCAATGACGCCGGCTATCAGGCCATGGCCGACGCGATCGACTTGAGGCTCTTCGGACGATAGATCCGGGCTCGGCGATTTCGACCCGCCGGGGCGTCAGGACAGGTCGAGATGTGATGCCAGCATGCCGCCCACCAGGAGCCGGGCGAGGGCAGGCTGGCCGGCGAGTTGCCTGAGGCCGTTGCGTATGAACAGGCCCAGGCGCGTCGGAGGGGCAAACCAGTCAGCCAAGCTCAGCGCCGAGACCTGCTTCCGCTCGATCAGCGGCCTTAGGCGCGCCTCGTATTCGGCGAATGCGACCTGCGGGTCGTCCCTTGACGCTCGCAGGCTGCACGCCAACAGGTAGGCTCCCGCCATGCCCAGCGACACGCCCCCTCCCGCCAGCAAGGGTTGGCAATAGGCGGCTTCGCCACCTGCGCTACGCGTCCCACGGACCACACCGGAGTTCGCACCTGGCTGACACTGTCGAAGTCAAGGTCATCGGCGTCGTCTCGTCGCGCGAGGATTTCACGACACTCCCAGCCCTCACCTTCGAAGGCTTGCCGCAGCCACACCTTGTGTGCTGCCAGGGTTCCTGGGGGCCAGCGGTACCGCGCCATGAGCCGGCCGAAACGCCATGAAGAACGCCGTCGAGCCATCGCGCAGCGCGTAGCGCGCGATTGGGAGCCCGTCAAAGCGCACTAGACGAATTTCATCGAACCCATAGCCGAGGGCTCGGAGGTCGGCCAAAGCACCCCGCCGCTCAGCGACGTCATAGCCCAGCTCTCGGAAGTCGATCCTATGGCCGCCGGCGCGTGGCTGCGGCGAGCGCTCCATTGTGGTGATTCCGCTGGCCACCAAGCCAGGGTGGCGCCGGCTACGCCGAGGCCATTTTGGGCTGGGAGGTGGTCGGCGTGGCGACGAGCCCGCCGGTGGGGAGGTAGGTCATCGCCTTCCACCTCCCTCAAAGGACAAGGGACCAGTCTAGCCCAACTCCACTAGCCGCGCGCCTGGATGGCGATATCCGCTGGAGATACAGCCTCCAATGCGGCCACGAACCGATCGCGCCACATCTCCACCGAATCCCGGGCGACGCCGTCCATCAGGCTGCGCCATCTGCGGCGGCGCTCTGACTTCGGCATGGTCAGCGCTCGACGGATCGCCTCGGCCATGTCCTCACGGCTGAACGGATTGACGATCAGGGCCTCGGTCATTTGAGCCGCGGCGCCGGCGAACTCGGAGAGAACGAGCACCCCCGGATTGTCCGGATCCTGGGCCGCGACATATTCCTTGGCGACGAGGTTCATACCGTCTCGCAGGGGAGTCACCAGACCGACCTGAGCAGCACGATAGATGCCGGCCAGTTGGTCGCGACGATAGCTGCGATTCACATATCGGATCGGAACCCACTCGACCGTCGCAAAGGCGCCGTTGATCCGGCCGCTTACCGCATCGAGGCGCGCGCGCAGGTCTTGGTAGGCGTCCACGTCGTCGCGACTGAGAGTGGCGATCTGCAGCAGAAACACCTTCTCGAGCGTATCCGGACGATCGCTCAGCAGCTGCTCGTACGCCAGCAGCCGCTCCTCCAGGCCTTTCGAATAGTCCAACCGGTCGACGCCAAGGATCATCTTTCGTCCAGCCATGCTCCGTCGCATGGCCCTGAAGGCCGTCACCGCGGTCGGTGATGTCGCCGCGCGCTGGAAGTCCGTCGTGTCGATGCCGATCGGAAAGGCTCCTATGCGGCTCTGCTTGCCGAAGGCGCTCACATGACCCTGCGACGTCACCAAGCCTTGGGCTGATTGGGTCAGATAGCCAGCGAAGGCATCTCGGTCGTCTGCGGTTTGAAAGCCGATCAGATCGTAGTCCAGCAGGGCTGAGGCTAGGTCTGCGTGTCGCGGCAGGGTGGTGAACACCCGCCGCGCCGGCCAGGGAATATGGAGGAAGAAGCCAATCTTGTTGGTAATCCCGCGTCGCCTCAATTCGCGAGCCAGGGGTAGCAGGTGGTAGTCTTGCACCCACAAGACGTCGTCCGCCTCGACCAGCGGCTGCAGCGCGTCGGCGAACCGTTCGTTGACTCGGACATAGCCAGCGTCGAACGAGCGTTCGTAGGCCGCAAGGTCCATCCGGTAGTGGAACAACGGCCAAAGGGTCTTGTTAGCATAGCCGTTGTAGTATTCCTGCCGGTCCTGCTCCTCGAGGTCGACCGTGGCGACAGTCACTCCGCCCACCCGATCGATGGACAACTGGCCTGTGTAGGCGTCAACGGTCCGGCCACTCCAGCCGAACCAGATGCCGGCCGATTCCCTGAGGGCTGCGGCCAGCGCCATGGCCAGACCCCCGGACGATGCCACGCCCGCCTCGCCTGGCGGACTCACACGATTGGAGACGGCGATCAGACGGGCCATCGGGTGGCCTTCATGTCGAGGAACGTTGTGGCGGGGACACGGCTCGGCGTCGCGGTCCATCTTGCGAGGGCGAGGCCGGTCATGCGTGCGCCCCTGCCCCGTCCAGCGGACTCTCCGGCAGGACCAGCTTCATGTGCGGATAGGGAATTTCGACACCTTCGCGATCGAACGCCAACTTGATGCGCCGATTGAATTCGCGGCCGACGGTCCATTGCTGCAACGGAAGCGTCTTCAGGCGCGCCTTGAGTACGACGCCGCTGTCGGCGAGGGCGTCCACGCCCACGACTTCGATGGGCTCCAGTATTCGGTCGCCGAATTCCGGCTCCTCCTGAAGTTCCGCGCCCACCTCGCGCATCACCTTCATGGCCCGATCGAGGTCGGCGCCATATGAGACCTGCAAATTGAAGACGTAGCAGGAGAATGTCTTGGTCAGGTTATGGATGACCTGGGCTTCGCTGTAGGGAAAGACGTGCAAGGCCCCATCGAAGTCTCGCAGCCTGATGGTCCGCAGTGTCATTCTTTCCACTAGTCCGCCGCTGTCGCCGATCTTGACCACATCGCCCACGGACACGATGTCCTCGACGACCAGGAAGACACCGGTCAGGAAGTCCTTGACCAGGGTCTGGGCCCCGAAGCCGAGGGCGACACCGGCGACACCCGCGCCGGCTATCAGAGGGCCGACATTCACACCGATGTCGCCAAGCGCCATGAGCGAGAAGGTGATAACCACGGTGGTTCTGGCGATGCCTGTCAGCAATGGCGCCAGGGTGCGTAGCTGTGCCTGCCGACGCAGGTCGTGACTGCCTTCGGCGATCCGCTGCATGCCGTGGCCGATCATGAGGCTCGCCGCTTCGAACGCGACCGTCGCAGCCAGGGCCAGCAGGCTCAATCGAAGAACAA
>JAFEEA010000024.1 GCA_018241335.1 Pseudomonadota bacterium | reverse complement strand
GAACAGGTCAGATCCGGCAGGCTGACGACCAGCACGCCGCCCGGGCGAACGATTCGCGCCGCCTTTTCCAGCGCCCGCTTCGGGTATGGCAGGTGTTCCAGGACATCCATCATCGACAGCACGTCGATGTGGAAGCGCTTGGCGAGCGGGACATCCACGAAATTGCCGCTGACGGCGTTGAATCCGAGGCCCCTGAGCTGTTCAGCGGTTTCGCTACGGGCGTCCACGCCCATTGCCGAGAAGCCGAAGTCGCCGGCGGCCATCAACAGACCGCCGTTGCCGCAGCCCACATCGACCCAGGCGGGCGGCTCTGGCGCGGCCATCGCCTGGCGGTAGCCGCCCAGCAGGCCGATAACCCTCTCAACCACCGGAGCCCACGTCGCGCGGATGGCGTCGATGTTGTCCGAGGCCCTGAGGACCTGGGTTTCATTCAGGTTGCGGAAGACCTCGGCGAGGCCGGCGGCGGTCCAAAAGCCCCGCGTATGGACATGGCCGCAGGCTTCGCACTCCATCCACTCCAAGGTCCCCGGAAGGGGGGCGTGCCAAAGCGGGTGGCCGGTGCAGTCGGCCGTGCCGAGGCGGCGACTGTCCGCGCCGCACAACGGGCAGCCCTGGTAGATCTCAAGCAGTGGGCTTTCGCTCACGAGCGGATCGGCTGATCGCGGCTTCTGCGCGGCGGCTCGACGTTGGCCGGCCCGCACGGCGGCGGGACCCATCCCTGGGTGCGGGACTTCAACCATCACCGGGTTCCTTCGCGGTTCAGGATGGACAGTAACTGTCTCATGCAACGGGGCCAGGCGCCAATCCTGGGCGCGGCCAATCCTGGGTGCGGCCGGCCCGACGCGCCGGCGGCCGACGGCCGTCGAGCCAACCGCGAGGCAGAGCTGCAGCCGTTGCGCACAGGCGAGGTCGGCGTAGGATGAAGCCTCGCCGAGCAAGGAATTCATGCGTGCGGACCTGGCTTTCCGGATTTTGCCTTGGCCTTGGCCTGCTGGCTTCGCCGGTCGCCATGGCGCAGGCGGCCCCGCCCCGGCTCGGCCAATTGCACGACGCCTTGCACCTGACGCCCGAGCAGGAAGACGCATGGCGAGACTACATGGCCGCCATCGCCTCGAACCGCCAAGGCGAGGCCCGCCATCGCGCGGCCCAGGCCATGATGCCCAAACTATCCACCCCGCGCCGGATCGCCCTGATGGACGCCACCCTGGAACAGGATCTCGCCGACCTGCGGCGCGAAGGCCAGGCCGTGGTCGCCTTCTACGGCCACCTCACGGCGGCGCAGCAGGCCGTGTTCGACCGGCAGACCCTGCGGGTCGACCGCGAGGGAGCGGGCGACTGATCCGCCGCGACCTGGCGCAGCCTCAACAGGGAACCCAGTTGTACTTGTTCGACGCGCCGTCCCAGACCCATTGCCCGCAGGCCTGCGATGGCGCGCCGGCCGCGGGCGGCGAGGCCGTGGCGGGCCCGTCGGCGTCGTCCAGGTCGTCGAAGCGATCGATGGTCTCGTAGCTGTAGCCCGAGAACGGCGGCCAGCCGTAGTAGGCGGGATAGCCGTAGTACCAGGGATCTGGGTAGCCCCAGCCATAGCCCAGGCCGAACCCGCCCCAATAGTAGGGATAGCCGCCATAGTAGCCGCCCCAATGGCCGCCGCGCCAATGGCCGTCGCCACCGTGGCCGCCGCTCCAGTGGCCGTCGCCATGCGACCAGCCGCCGTCCCGGCCACCGCCGTGCGACCAACCGCCTGAGCCGCCATGATGGTCGCCGCCGCCACCCCCACCCCCGCCCCCGCCCCCGCCCCCGCCGTGATGCTGGGCCGCCGCGGCGGTCGGCGTGGCGGCGATCGGCGCGGCCAGGAGGGATGCGCCCGCGAGCGCGATGAGAAGCCTGTTCATCTGGACCTCCAAAAGAGGCCGAGGGTCAGGGCGGCCGACGGTCTCGCTGCGGCGGCCGGCGCCGCCACGCCTAGAAGATAGGCCGTCCGCCGCCGAGCGGAAGGGCGGCGCCTGCGCGGCGACGGCCGAGACGCTCCCCAGAACGCCCAGGCCCGTGGCCGCGCGGGACATGGCGATATTGGCGACGGCGTTGGCCTATATTCCGCCGCTTCAGGCGGGCAAGCCGCGCGCCGACGCGACCTTGCCGGTCGCGCGATTCTGTTGAGTGGGGCCTCGATGGTTGCCGACATCGTTCGCCAGGAAGAGGCCAGCGGGGCCGCCAAGGCCCACCGCAGGGTCGACGGCTGGACCGCGGCGGTCTTCCTGGCCGCCGCCGCGGCGATGGCCCTGCTCGCCCTCACCCTGCCGGTCGATCACGATGAAGGCCAGTACGTCGCCGCCGCCCTGGCCAGCGCCAGCGGGCTGCGGCCGTATGCCGACTACGTCTACCTGCAGACCCCGTTGCAGCCGCTGCTGACGGCGCCGATCGCTGAGGTGGCGCGGGGCAGCGTCGTGCTGGCCCTGCGCCTGGCCAACGCCGCCGCGGGGGCGGGGATCCTGGCGCTGGTCTTCCAGATTCAGCGGGGCCTTGGCGTCGAGCGACGGCGGGCGGCGGCGGCCACGGCCCTGCTGGGCGCCTGCTACATCTTCCAATTCGCCTGCGGCGTGGCGCGCAACGACGCCTTGGCCGCCCTCGCCGAAATGGTCGCCCTGGCGGTCGCCCTGCGCGCGCTGGAGACACGCCGCGCCTTCGGGCTGTGGGTCGTCGCGGGACTGGCCCTTGGCGCGGCGGTAAGCCTGAAGCTCTCCTATGCGCTGCCCGCCGCCGCCGCAGGCCTGTTCGTCGTCCAGGCGGTGTGGGCCAGACGCCTGGGATGGCGCGCGCTCGGCGGACTTATTCTGGGCGGCCTGGCGGGCGGGGCGCCGTACCTTTGGGCCCTCGCCAGCGCGCCGCGGGCGGTTCTCTACGACACGGTGCTCTATCACCAGACGGCGCCTCGGGCCTGGTATGCGGCGATCGGCCAGGCAGGGCGGCTTGGCGTGCTGGCCAAGGTCCCGGACAGCCTGTTGGCCCTGGCGGTCGGGCCGGCCCTCGAGGTGCTGGTCGCGGTGGCGATCATCACCCTGCTGCGCTGGCGTGAGCGGACGGACGCATCGCCGCGCCGGCGGCTGATCGAGGTGATGGCCCTGGCCGGACTGGCCGCCGCCCTGGCGCCGGCGCCCACCCAGAGGCAGTACTTCCTGCCGCTCCTGCCCTGCCTGTTCATCCTGTGGGGGATCGGCGAGAGCGGCCTCGCGCGCGCCCTGCCCTGGCGGCGCGCCCTGGCCGGGGCCGTGGCGGCGGGCGCCCTGATCGGCGCGGGCCGGGTCACCTACCTTGTCACGGACAGCGTGCTGCGAATCGCGCGGGGAGCGGCGCCGCCGATCCTGGCGCTGCAGGCGGACGGGCGATGGGTCGGCGCGCGGCTGAGGGCGGCGGGGGCCAAAGGGGCCATCGCCACACCCTCGCCCCAGGCCGCCGCGGACAGCGGCTACGACCTGGACCCCCGGCTGGCGGCCGGGCCGTTCTTCTACCGGACCGGCGATCTGACCTCCGACGCCGACCAGGCCCGCCTGAAGGCGCTCAGCCCGCGCACCCTGGCCGCCGGCCTCGACGCCGCGCCGCCGGCCGCCATCCTCGTCGGGCTGGAGGGGCGGCCGGGCCTGAACGGGCGTTCAGCGGATGACGACTTCAGAGACTACGCCGTGGCGCGCGGCTGGCGATCCGAACGAAGTCCGGATGGCGCGTTGGAGCTCTACCTTCGGCCGGTCGCCGGAGGGCGGCGGTGAGCGCCTACCAGGCGCCGACATTGGGCATGGACGCCCAGGGCTCGGCCGGCTCCAGCCGCCCGTCCTGGAGCAGTTCGATCGAGATGCCGTCCGGGGAGCGCACGAAGGCCATGTGCCCGTCGCGCGGCGGGCGGTTGATCGTCACCCCGCCGTCCATCAGGCGCTGGCAGACGGCGTAGATGTCGTCGACCTGGTAGGCCAGGTGCCCGAAGTTCCGGCCGCCCTGGTAGTCTTCGGTGTCCCAGTTGTAGGTCAGCTCGACCATCGGCGCGCGGTTGGCCTCGGCCGCCTTGGCGTCGCCCGGGGCGCTGAGGAACACGAGCGTGAACCGGCCATGGGGGTTCTCGACCCGGCTGACCTCGACCAGCCCCAGCTTGGCGCAGTAGAAATCCAGAGCCTGGTCGAGATCCTTCACCCGGACCATGGTGTGAAGATAGCGCATCGCCGGTTCCTCCATTCAGGCTCGCCGCGGCCGCTCGCGACCGCCTTCCTTTAGCCAAAGGCGCGGGGCGCGTCAGGCCATGAATCGCCGGCGGCCGGGTTGCGAAGCGGCAACCTGTCTTCCTTTTCATTTGCGACTTGAAATAAGCGGCCGCAAAACCCCGCTCGTCCAACTGTTTCCGGGGGCGGGAATGGCGCGCCGAACCGGCGTCTCTGGCTCTCGCTCCTCCGCGAGTCGCGCATGCGTATGAAGCCGTCCTATGTCGTGGTGTTGGTCATCGTCCTGGTGGTGACGGCCTATATCGTCGTGCGGCCTTTCCTCGGCGGCGGCAAGTCGGACGGCAAGGCCACCGCCGCGACGCCGGCGGCGACCAACGCCCTGCCGCTCGTGCAGGTCACGCTGACGCCGGAATCCGAGCATCCCTACCTGGTCAGCCTGCGCGGGCGCACGGAAGCCACCCGAACCGTCAGCGTGCGCGCCGAGACCTCGGGCGTCGTCGCCCAGACGCCGGTGCTGCAAGGGAGCTTCGTCCGCGCCGGGACGGTGCTCTGCCGCCTGGCGGTGGATGCGCGTCAGGCGTCGCTGGACATGGCCAAGGCGAACTACAAGTCCAAGCAACTGCAGATGCAGGCGTCGGCCAACCTTGCCGCCAAGGGCTTCCGTTCGCCTACCCAGGTGCTGTCGGACCAGGCCAACCTCGATTCGGCCCAGGCCTCGGTGCGCCAGGCCGAAGTGGCCCTGGCGCAGGTGAACATCCGGGCGCCGTTCGCCGGCGTCTTCGACCATCGCGACGCGGAGATCGGGGCCTACCTCAGCCCGGGCCAGTCGTGCGGCTCGGTGATCGAACTGGACCCGCTGCTGATCGTGGGCGACCTGCCCGAGACGGAGACCGGCAAGGTGCGTGTGGGCGCCACGGCCACCGCCCGGCTGGTGTCCGGCGAATCCATCAGCGGCCGGGTGCGATTCGTCGCCCGCGACGCCGACCCGGCCACCCGCACCTACCGCGTCGAAATCACCGTCCCGAACCCAGGCTCCAAGGTCCGCTCGGGCCTGTCGGCGGACATCCAGATCGACGCCGGCGTCGGGCCCGCGCACCTGGCCCCGACATCCGCCCTGGTGCTGGATTCGGCCGGCCGCCAGGGCGTGCGCTACGCCCTGGCCGACAACACCGTGGCCTTCTCGCCGGTGACGGTTCTGGAGGAGACGCCGCAGGGCCTCTGGATCGCCGGGTTGCACGGCCCGACGCGGATCATCACCCAGGGCCAGTCCTATGTGTCAGAAGGCCAGAAAGTTCGGGTCTCGGCGCGCTAGCGCGCCGGCCCGCGGGAGCGTCACGCCATGATCGACGGCCTCATCGACGGCGCCATCAAGCGCAGGAAGGTGGTCCTGGCGGTGACGCTGGTGCTGAGCCTGTTCGGCCTGCTCGCCTATTTCACGATCCCGCGGGAGGCCCAGCCCGACATCACCATCCCGTTCGTGTCGGTGGTGGTCCCCTACCCGGGCGTCAGCCCGGAGGACGCCGAGCGCCTGCTGGTGCGGCCCATGGAGCACGAGCTGAAGTCGATCCAGGGCCTGAAGGAGATGAACGCCGAGGCCCGTCAGGGCGTCGCCGTGGTGTCGCTGGAGTTCGAGGTCAACTTCGACAAGGACAAAGTGCTGCAGGACGTCCGCGCCAAGGTCGACCTGGCGCGCTCGAAGTTCCCGCCCGACGCCCTGCCGCCCGACATCGAAGAGAACAATATCAGCGACGACCCGGTGATCGGCGTCGTGCTGTCGGGGCCGGCGCCCGAGCGGACGCTCTACGCCACCGCCCGCGCCTTGCAGGATCGGCTTCTCGGCCTGCCCGGCGTGCTCAGCGCCGACATCTCCGGCGCCCGCGAGGAGGTTCTGGAAGCCACCATCGATCCGTTGCGGATGGAGGCGTACAACGTCACCACCAACGACCTGGCGAATGTCATCGGCCGCAACAATCAGCTGGTCCCGGCCGGCGACGTCCAGACCCGCCAGGGCTCGTTCGCGGTGAAGCTGCCCGGGGTGGTGCAGTCGCCCAAGGACATCCTGCTGCTGCCGATCAAGAAGAACGGCGACCGGATCGTCACCGTCGGCGACATCGGCGAGGTGCACCGCACCTTCAAGGAGCCGACCTCGGTCACGCGGTACAACGGCGATCGGTCGTTCACGCTCTATGTCGTCAAGCGACCCGGTTCGAACCTGCTCGACACCATCCAGGCGGTTCGCGACACGGTGAACGCCGAGCAGAAGCACTGGCCGCCCACCATCCGGTCGGACTACTCGTTCGATGAGAGCGAGTTCATCGCCCACACCCTGACGATGCTGGAATCGGGGCTGATCACGGCCACCCTGCTCGTGATGCTGATCGTGATCGCGTCACTGGGGGTGCGTCAGGGGATCATGGTCGGGGCGGCCATTCCGACCTGCTTCATGATCACCTTCCTGTGCCTGCAGGCGATGCACATCACCCTGAACCAGATGGTGATGTTCGGCCTGGTGCTGGCCGTCGGCATCCTGGTCGACGGCGGCATCGTGGTGGTGGAGTACGCCGACCGGAAGATGGCCGAGGGTCTCGCCCGCGGCGAGGCCTTCGCGGCGGCCGGCAAGCGCATGTTCTGGCCGGTGGTCAACGGCACCCTGACGACGCTCTGCGCCTTTCTGCCGTTCCTGTTCTGGAACTCGATTCCGGGCAAGTTCATGAGCTTCCTGCCCCTGACCCTGTTCTTCGCGCTGAGCGCGTCGATCTTCGTGGCGCTGATCTTCACCCCCGCCCTGGGGTCGCTGATGGGCCGCAAGCAGGGGGTCGACCTGCACCACCTGGCCGAGATCGAGAAGTCCGAACACGGCGATCCCACGCAGATGACCGGCTTCATGGGCTGGTACGCCCGCACCCTGGGCGCGGCCGGGCGGCATCCCTTCATCGTCACGGGCTGCGCGATCGCGGTGATGGCGGCGATCATCACGCCTTTCGCGCTGAACAAGCACGCGGTCGAATTCTTCCTGAAGCAGGATCCGGACCATTCGACGATCTACGTGATGGCGCGCGGCAACCTTTCGGTGGAGGCGGCCAACGACATGGTCCGCCAGGTCGAGAACAAGCTGATCGGCATCAAGGGCGTGCGCGCCATCGACGTGCGGGCCGGCAAGCTCGGCGGCGGTGGGCCCAATGCGCCGCCGAACGACACCATCGGCCGCATCCAGATGGAATTCGTCGACTTCGAGCACGAGAAGAAGCTCGGCGTCACCGGCATGGACATCGTCGGCGAGATCCGCAAGCGCCTCGGCGAGACGCCGGGGGTGCTGACCGAGCTGCGTCTGCCGCAAGGCGGGCCGCCCCAGGGCAAGGACATTCAGGTCCAGCTGCAGAGCGAGGACACCGAGGCCCTCAACAAGGCCGCCGATCTGGTGCGCGCGCACCTGGCCAAGGATCCTCAGATCGTCTCGCTGGAGGATACCCGCACCTCGCCCGGCATCGAGTGGAACTTCGCCGTCGACCGGGTGGCGGCGGGCCGCTATGGCGTCGACGTCCTGTCGGTGGGCCAGGCGATCCAGTTCGTCACCGACGGCATCCTGGTGGGCAAGTTCCGCCCCGACGACGCCGCCGACGAGTTGGACATCCGCGTCCGCTTTCCGCCGGATGCGCGCAACCTCAGCGCCTTCGACAAGCTGAAGATCTCCACGCCGTCAGGGCCTGTGCCGGCCAGCTACTTCGTCAAGATGGCGCCGGCCCAGCAGGTCACGCGCATCGCGCGGCGCGATTCACAGCGGCTGGTGGTTGTGCAGGCCAACGTCCAGGGCATCGCCCCCAACCAGAAGATCGACCAGTTGCGCCCCTGGCTGAAGGCCGCCCCGATCGACCCGGCCGTGCGCTGGAAATTCCGCGGCGCCGACGAGGAAGGCCAGAAGGCTGGGGTGTTCTTCATCACGGCGATGGGCGCCACCCTGTTCCTGATGTTCATGATCCTGCTGTGGCAGTTCAACAGCTTCTACGGCGTGGTGGTGACCCTGTCGGCGGTGGTGCTGTCGACGGTGGGCGTGCTGCTGGGCGTGGATCTGAACCTGTTCCACACCTTCGACTACATCTCGGTGATCATGATGGGCACGGGCATCGTCGCGCTGGCCGGAGTGGTGGTGGGCCACAATATCGTGCTGGTGGACACCTTCTACCAGCTGCGCCGGGCCGGCTACGAGGCCGACGACGCGGCGGTTCGCGCGGCCACCCAGCGGTTCAGGCCGGTCATGCTGACGACCGTCGTGACGGTGATCGGCCTGTTGCCGATGATGTTCCAGATGCACCCGGATTTCCGCAACGGCGGCTTCGACTACAAGGCGCCCGGATCGGAGTGGTGGGTGCAGTTGTCGGCCACGGTGGTCTGGGGCCTGTCGTTCGCGACCCTGCTGACCCTGTTCCTGACGCCAGCCGCCCTGGCCGCCCCCAAGGCGCTGAGCCGCACCTTCGGCCTCGCGGTGAAGCCGTTCCGAGGGGTGTTCCCGACAGGTGGACGTCAGCGCGGCTCTACTCCGCCCCGGCCATTTCCGGAGGCGGCCGAGTAGCCTCGGTCCGGGTCTGGCGCCGCCACAGGGCCGCGTACTCGCCGCCCTTGGCCAGCAGCGTGGCGTGGTCGCCGCGCTCGACGATCTTGCCGCGGCGGATGACCAGGATCTGGTCGGCGTCGGCGATGGTGCTCAGGCGGTGGGCGACGACCAGGGTCGTTCGCCCGGCGCGCACCTTGCGCAGCGTCGCCTGGATGGCGGCCTCGGTGCGGCCGTCGAGGGCGCTGGTGGCCTCGTCCAGGATCAGCAGGCGCGGATTGGCCAGCAGCGCCCGCGCCAGGCCCACGCGCTGGCGTTCGCCGCCCGACAGCTTGAGGCCCCGCTCGCCGACCTTGGTGTCCATCTGCTGGGGCAGGTCGCGGATGAAGGTGGCCAGTTCCGCCGCCTCGGCCGCCGCCCAGACGCGCTCGGGCGTGGCGGCTGGGTCGGCGAAGGCGATGTTGGCGTAGAGGGTGTCGTTGAAGAGGGCCACGTCCTGCGGCACCAGGGCCACCGCCCGGCGCAGGCTCGCCTGGCTGACCTGGCGCAGGTCGACCCCGTCCATCAGCACCCGTCCGCCTTGCGGATCGAGCAGCCGCAAGGCCAGGCGCGCGATGGTGGTCTTGCCGGAACCGGACGGGCCGACCAGCGCCGTGGTCGTGCCCGGCGGCGCCTCGAACGAAACGCCCGTCAGGCCCACTGAGCGGGCCGTATGCTGGAAGGCGACATCCTGGAACACCAGGTCGGCCCCCTGCCCTGACGCCGGCGGCAGCGGCCGCGCGTCCGCGGCATCGGTGATCTCCGGCGCCACGGCCAGCAGGTCCAGCATCTGCTCCATGTCCACGAAGGCCTGGCGGATTTCGCGGTACTGCATGCCGAGGATGTTCAAGGGGCCGTAGACGGTCTGCAGGATCAGGATGCAGGCGGTGATGTCGCCGGCCGACATCTGGTGGCTCAGCACCCCCATGGCGGCGATCAGCACGATCATGAAGCGGCCGGCGTTGAGCACCACCGACTGGACGGTGTTGAGCAGCTGCAGCGAGGTGTTCGCCTTCACGGCGGCGGCGGCGTAGTCCTCGCGGGCCTTGGCGTAGCGGGCGACGATGCGGTCCTCGGCGCCGAAGGTCTTGATGGTCTCGAAGTTCATCAGGCCGTCCACCACCAGGCCGGCGGCGTCGCTGTCGGTCTGATTGAGGTCGCGCCGGTGCTTGATGCGCCAGTTCGAGATGCTGAAGGTGAAGACCGTGTAGACGACGATGGTCACGTTCGCGACCACGGCCAGGCGCCAGTCGAACCGCGTGCTGAGCACCCAGGACGCCATGACGAGCTCGATCACCGTCGGCCCCAGGCTCAGCACCACGCTGCGCAGCAGGAAATCCGTGGACGCCGCGCCCCGGTCGATGATCCGCGACAGGCCGCCGGTCTGCTTGCCCTGGTGGAAGTTCAGCGACAGCGACAGGGAGTGGGAGAAGGTCTCCACCGCCGAGCGCGCCAGGGCGGCCTGCGACACCGGCGTGAAGATGGAATCGCGGATGAAAGGGACGGCCGAGGCCAGCAATCCCAGCATCACCCAGGCCCCGGCGAACGCGGCGAAGGCCAGCAGCACGGTCTCGGTTGTTCCATGCCCGTGCGTCAGATGGTCGATGGCGCGGCCGATGTAGAGCGGCGCGGTCACCCCCGCCAGCTTGCCGAGCAGCACCAGGACAAGGGCGGCGGCCAGGCGGGACTTCAGCCCCTTGGCCTGCGAGCGCATGACCAGCCGCACCAGGTCGGCCATCGAGGTGAAGAAGCTGAACTTCGCGGCCTTTCCACCAGTGGCGGCGGGCGGCGCGCCCCTGTCGTGCGCGTGGGTCAATGCACGGCCTCCGCGCGATCCACGATGATGGTGCTCTGCACGCCGCCTCCCGGGGTCAGCCAATCGATCCGCCAGCCGAGCGCGGCCCGCTCGGCGCGATAGGGTCCAGCCGTCAAGTTGGGGGCCGGAGAGACGGGCGCAACCGTCTGCGCCTGATGTTCGCCGTCGGCGGCCTCGATCTGATGTTCGCCGCGGGCGAGTGGCTGGCTCAGCGCCACGCCGAAGCGGCCCTCGGCGTCGGCGGCGCTCTGCCCGCGCTGGACCCCGTCCACGCGCACCGTCACCGTGGCGCCCGGCGCGGCCAGCCCGGCGATCACCGCCCCGCCCTGCCGGTCATAGTCGACGGCGAGAATCTTCAGCCCGCCGCCGGCGGCGCCCAGCACCACCGCCCCGGCGCCGGCGCGCAATTGGGCGGCGCGGCCGTCGGGCAGGATCGCCAGATAGCCCTCCGCCTGGACTGTGCGCTTGCCCGCTGCGTCGGTCATGGACAGGCCGAAGAGCCGTGGCTCGGCGCCCGCGGGGAGCTCCGTGCGCCACACGCCCTGCTCGTCCGCCGTGGCCCACACCGCCTGGCCGGCCGGTGTCGCCACGCGCACCCGCAGGCCCGGCGCCGCCGTCCCCGTGAGCAGCAATCGCCCGGCCGTCGAGACCGCCGTCGCGGTCACGGACGGCGGCGACAGGTAGTCGCCGCCAGGGCCCGCGGCCGAATGGGCGTCGACGTTGGTCCCGCCGCGCCCGCCGCAGGACGCCAGCAGAATCGCGCCCATCACCACCGCTACGCTTCTCACCCGCACCGCGACTTGAATCCCTTCAGGTTTCACCCGATTATCGAACAAGATCGTTGCACAACGAAGCGCGCCGCGGCGCGCTGTTTTTTTCTGGAGAACCGAAACGATGTCGATCCAGTCCAGGCGCCTGGACTCCGTGTGCGTCTATTGCGGCTCGTCGAACGCGGCGCGCCCCGCCTATCTGGCCGCCGCCTCCCGCCTGGGAGCCTTGATCGCCGGCGACGGCCTGCGCCTCGTCTATGGCGGCGGCGGCGTCGGTCTGATGGGCGCGGCGGCGACCGCGGCGCACGAGGCTGGCGGCCGGGTGCTGGGGATCATCCCGGAGTTCCTGACCTCGCACGAGCGCCCGCTGACGACGGTCGAGACGATCATCGTCCAGTCCATGCACCAGCGGAAGATGATGATGTTCGAAGAGGCCGACGCCTTCGCCATCCTGCCGGGCGGCATCGGCACGCTGGAAGAGGTGATCGAGCTACTGTCCTGGCGTCGCCTGGCGCTGCACGCCAAGCCGATCGTTTTCTACAACCCCGACAATTTCTACGATCGGCTGTTCGCGCTGTTCCAGCAGTTCATCGACGAGAAGCTGATTCCGGCGGAGTTCGCCGAGACCTGGCGCGCGGTGGAGTCCATCGAGGATGTTCTGGGCGCCATTCGGGAGATGCCGACGGGGGCGTTCATGACGCCGCCGGGCATGGAGCATGTGACCTGAGGCAGGTCGGCCTGAGCGTTTGCTGAAAAAGTCGCGCCGCCCGGCCCTGTCCGGGCCCGGGCGGCGCCGACCAGAACCTAGTCGTCGCGATGGACACGCTCGCGGCGCTCATGGCGTTCCTGGGCCTCGAGGCTCAGAGTCGCGATGGGCCGGGCTTCCAGGCGGGCGATGCCGATGGGCTCGCCCGTCTCTTCGCAGTAGCCGTAGTTGCCTTCATCGATTCGGCGCAGGGCCTCATCGATCTTGGAGATCAGCTTTCGTTGCCGATCTCTCGTACGCAACTCAAGAGCGCGATCGGTTTCGGAGGACGCACGGTCGGCCAGATCAGGATGATTTTCCGTCTCGGCCTGCAGGTGAGTCACCGTTTCACGCGACTCTTTCAGGATGTCTTCTTTCCAGTTCAGCAGCTTCTGCTTGAAGTATTCAAGCTGCCGATCGTTCATGAAGGGCTCGTCCTCGGAAGGACGATAGTCGGAGTCTTTCAACAACACGGAAGTTGCGTGCATAAACGCCTCACACCCCCTTAAAGCCCCGTTTTGAGTACGGGAGCCGCGCTTATATCAAAAACGCCGTTACGAGCAACGCGGCCTCGCTTCACGAGGCTGCGTTCTTTCGCCTGCTGCGCGAGTTTGCCGCTGGTTGTGGCGAGATACGCACAAGCACCGGGTCGGCTAGCCGACACTGGCGCGGCTGCGCCGGCGGCCAGGGCCGTTCCGTCAGGCCGCCAGGCCATTGGCTTCGAGCTTGGCCATTTCAACCTCGGCTCGCGTCTCGATCTCGCCGAGGATGGCGTCGAGGCCGGGGTCGTCGGTCAGGGTGCGTTGTTCGCGGGCTTCCCGGGCCAAGCGCTCCACGGCGGCGCGTGGCAAGGTCCCTTCCAGAAGGCCGATCTTGAGTTCGTCCAGGGCGTCCAGCAGCCGTCCGCCGCGCGCAGCGGCGCGCTTGCGCCGCTCCAGCGGCCCGCCGACCTCTTGCAGCGCCATCAGGGCTTCCAGGGACGCAACCGGGCTGACGCCCGTCGAGGCCGTGGCGCGCGCCACCTCTCCCGCGCCGCCCGAAACGATCGGCGAGAACGTCGCGCCCCCCGCCGCCGGCCGGGACGCGCGGGGCCCGCTGGCGGAACTGGCGCCGCCCGGACCGGAAACCTTCATATCCGAACTCCCCATGCCACCAGGATGATCCTCGCCGCCTTGCGGTATGGTTAATGCCGGGCAAATTCTGCCGACGCCCGTCCACGCCGAACCTTCGGATCGACAATTGCCTGTTTTAATTGACGTTTTGTAAGCGCCAGAGGTGGCGCCGTTCTCGCATGGCCGCGCCCGACCCTGGGGGCTTCAGGTAAGGTCGACATGCGCAGTTCGCTTCTTCGCTTCATTCTTTCGCTGTTCCTGGTCCTCGGACTGGGCGCGGGTCCGGCCGCCGCGGCGTCGCGGATCAAGGACATCGTCGAGTTCGAGGGCGTCCGCGACAACATGCTGGTGGGCTATGGCCTGGTGGTCGGCCTGAACGGCACCGGCGACTCCCTGCGCAACTCGGCCTTCACCCAGCAGAGCCTGGTGGCCATGCTGGAGCGGCTCGGGGTCAACACCCGCGACGCCCAGGCGACCCTGAACACCAAGAACGTCGCCGCCGTGATGGTCACGGCCCGGCTGCCCGCCTTCGCCGCCACCGGCTCCCAGATCGACGCCACCGTCTCGGCCATGGGCGACGCCAAGAGCCTGCTGGGCGGGACCCTGCTGGTGACCCCCCTGCTCGGCGCGGATGGCCAGGCCTATGCGGTGTCGCAGGGCACGGTGCAGACCGGCTCAGTTTCGGCCAGCGGCGCCTCCGGCTCATCGATCACCAAGGGCGTGCCCACGGCCGGTCGCATCGCCGCCGGCGCCATCGTCGAACGTGAGCTGGGCTTCCAGCTGGCCAGCATGAGCCAGCTTCGGATGACCCTGCGCAATCCGGACTTCACCACCGCCCACCGCATCGCCGAGGCGATCAACGCGGTCTACCCGGGCACGGCGGCCGAGACCAACCCGACCATCGTCACCATCCACCCGCCCGACGGCCAGGACATGGTCAGCTTCGTGACCGCGGTGGAGAACCTAACCGTTCAGCCGGATACGCCCGCAAAGGTGGTCATCGACGAGGTCGCCGGCGTGGTCGTCATGGGCGACACCGTGCGCATCTCCACCGTCGCCATCGCGCAGGGCAACCTGACCATCTCGGTCCAGGAGACGCCGCGGGTCAGCCAGCCCGCCCCGTTCAGCCAGGGCCAGACCACCACTGTCCCGCAGTCCTCGCTGAAGGTGGACGAGGAGAAGGGCCGCCGACTGATCGTACTCAAGGACGGCGCATCCCTGGCCAGCCTGGTCGCCGGGCTGAACGCCCTGGGCGTCACACCGCGCGACATGATCTCCATCCTGCAGACGATCAAGGCCGCCGGGGCCCTGCAGGCCGACATCGAGGTGATGTGATGGCCGACCTCTCCGCGATCTCCGTCCCGGTCGACGTCTCCGGCGCGCCCACCGCGGCCAGCGCCGCGGACCTCGCCAAGCGGGGCCAGATCCAGAAGACCGCCAAGGACTTCGAGACCTCGTTCCTGAACATCATGTTCCAGTCGATGTTCAAGGACGTCGGCGCCGACAACCCTTATGGCGGCGGCGAGGGCGAGGAGATGTGGAAGTCCTTCCTCACCGACGCCATGGCCAAGCAGACGGTCAAGCGCGGCGGCATCGGGCTCTCCGACACCGTCGCCAAGGAAATGTTGAAACTCCAGGGATTGAGTGCGTGACATGACCCAGTCGGACAACGACACCCGCGTCGAAGCCCTGATCGTCCTCACCGACCGTCTGACGGCGGCCATCGCCCAGCAGTGCAAGGCCTTCGAGGCCCATCGCCCGCAGGACGCGGCCGCGTCGATGGACGAGGTCGGCAAGCTGGCCAACGTCTACCGCCGCGAGTCGGCGGAGGTGCGGCTGCAGCCGGCCCTGGTGGCGGGCGCCACGCCGGATCGCCGTCGCCGCCTGGTGCAGTCCACCGAAGCCTTCGAGGCGGTGCTGTCGCGCCACGGCCGGGCGGTCATGGCCTCCAAGACCGTCACCGAGGGCCTGGTCCGCGCGGTGGCCGAGGAAGTGGTCTCCCACCGCTCCACGGGACGCGGCTACGGCCCCGGCGCCAAGGCGGCGGCGCCGATGTCCACCGCCATCGCCCTGGATCGCCAGGCCTAGGCGAGCGGGCCCGTCAGTCGGGCCCGCCCCCGGGCCTCAGTGCATTTCGTAGCGGATCGGCACCGCCTTGGGGCCGCAGACGAAGTTGGCTTCGGCGAGCTTCGGCGTTCCGTCGAGCTCCACGGACTTCAGGCGCGGCAGCAGTTCCTCCCAGAGGATGCGCATTTCCAGGCGAGCCAAGTGCTGGCCCAGGCAGACGTGGGCGCCATAGCCGAAGGCCACATGCTTGTTGGGCGTGCGTCCGATGTCGAACTCGAACGGATTTTCGAACACCGTCTCGTCGCGATTGCCGGACGGATAGCAGAGCATCATCCACTCGCCCTTGGCGATCGGCTGGCCGGCCAGCTCGGTGTCCTCGGTGGCGCTGCGCATGAAGTGCTTCACCGGCGTGACCCAGCGGATCGATTCCTCGACCAGGCCCGGGATCAGGCTCATGTCGGCCTTCACCCTGGCGAACTGGTCCGGCCGCTCCGCCAGGGCCCACAGGGCGCCGGCGGTGGTGTTGGAGGTGGTGTCGTGGCCGGCGGTGGCGGCGATGATGTAGTAGCTCATCGCCTCCAGGTGCCCCAGGGGCTGGCCGTTGATCTGGCCGTTGGCGATGACGCTGGCCAGGTCCTGGCGCGGGTTGGCCCGGCGATCCTCGGTCATGGCGTTGAAGTAGGTCATGAAGTCGGCGACCACGGCCTGCAGGTTGGCCAGGGCCTCGCCCATGTCGGCGACTTCCGCGCCGCTGCGGTTCAGTTCGGGATCGCTGCTGCCGAACAGCTCCTGGGTCAGTTTCAGCATCCGGGGCTCGTCGATCTCGGGAACGCCCAGAACCTCCATGATCACGTGCAGCGGATAGAGGAAGGCGACGTCGCGGGCGAAGTCGCAGCGCGTGCCGAACGCCGCCATGCGGTCCACGAAGCTGCGGGCGATCTCGCGGATGCGCACTTCCAGGTCGCGCAGATTCTGCGGCAGGAAGTACCCTTGGGTCAGCTTGCGGTAGGCGAAGTGGTCGGGGTTATCCATCTGAACCAGAGACCGCACCAGGTGGGGCGAGCCCCCCGTCATGGCGCGCACGCGCTGGTCGCCCTCGATAGTGGTCAGGGTCGTGGCGCGGTCGCCGTTGTGGAACAGGTCGTTCTGCCGCTCGACGGTCTGGATGTCTGCGTGGCGGGTGACGACCCAGAAAGGATCGAAGCCGGTCGGCTGGGCCTGGGCCAGGGGCGCCTCGCGCCGCAGCCAGGTGAACGCCTCGTCGATCCGCCGGCCGTCGGCGTAGGCCTTGGGGTCCACGATCGTATTGGCCACGTCCTGGGGAATCATCGTCCTCGCCTCTTGTCCTGTTCGCATGGGCCGGCCGGATGGCTGTCGGGTCCCTTCGCGCGGGACCATCCCATTAACTTGCTATACGTTCAACAAATAAGTTAGATCGCATCATGGCGCCGATGACCCAGACAGCCCCCTCGCGCCGTTCGCAGGCGGAGCGTCGAGACGAATCCCAGCGCGGACTGCTGCGCGCGGCGGCCGAGGTGATCGCCGGCCAGGGCGTCGGCGCGGCCACATTCGAGGCCATCGGCTCGCGCGCCGGCTACAGCCGGGGCCTGGCGACGCAGCGGTTCGGGTCCAAGCAAGGCCTGATCGAGGCCCTGATCGCCGATCTGCACGAACGCCAGAACGCCCTCCTGGCCGCCATCGAGATCGACGCCCTGCCCGGCCTCGACGCCGTGCTGCGCTACGTCGACCTGTTCCTTCACGACCTGAACCTGGAGGGCGAGGCGCGGGCCTATTTCATGCTGCTGGCCAGCGCGGTCGCCGACCTGTCGAGCCTGCGCGCCGCCTTCGCGGACTCGCACGAGCGGGTTCGGATCCTGCTCAAGGCCATGGTCGCCCGGGGTCAGGCCGAGGGCAACATCCGCGCCGAGGTCGATCCCGACGCCGCGGCTCTGATGGTGGGCAGCCTGCTGCTGGGCCTCAGCATGCAGTGCCTGGTCGATCCCGCCATGGACGTGGATCCGATCCGGCGGACCAGCCTCGCCACCCTGAAGCTCAGCTTCGGGGCACCGCCCCGCTGAAACGAATGCTTCGGCGAACATTTGTTTCAAACATTCGTTTGACTCCAAGTCGAGAGTGCGTGTGAATGGCGTCGTCTCCGCCGGCGGAGGTCCGACCATGAGCGCCACCTCGATCCCGGAGGGCTTCGTCCCTCACCATCGAAAGAGCCCCCTCACCGATCCGTGGGAGCCCCTGTTCAACCGGACCGTCGACGGCGTCGTCAGCCTCGGCGTGCGCCTTGCGCCCTGCCACACCAACAGCCGCGGCTACGCCCACGGCGGCCTGATCACAGCCTTGGCTGACAACGCCATGGGCCTGACCTGCGGCCAGGCGCTGGACGGCGGACCCAGCCTGGTCACCGTCAACCTCGCCGTGGACTTCCTGAGCGCCGCCGCCATCGGCCAGTGGCTGCAGGTGACGCCGCGCCTTGTGCGCGCGGGCTCGACCCTCTGCTTCACAGAGGCCCTGGTCACCGCCGACGGCGAGCCCTGCGCCCGGGCCAACGCCACCTTCCGCGTCGTGCGCCGAGCCGCCTAGAGCCTGATCTCGCGGTCCACGCCGATGGCCTCCAGGAAGTCGAGGTCGTGGCTGACCACCAGCAGGGAGCCGTCGTAGCCGGACAAGGCGGCCTCCACGGCGGCGACGGAGTCGAGGTCCAGGTGATTGGTCGGCTCGTCCAGGATGATCAGCTGCGGCGGCGCCGTTCCCATGACAGCGCAGGCCAGGGCGGCGCGCAGGCGTTCGCCGCCGCTGAGGGTGGCCACGGTCTTGAGGGCGTCGACATTGCGAAACAGGAAGCGGGCCAGGGCCGTGTGGGCGGCGTTGGGGGTCGCCCCGGGATTGAGGCGCAGGAAGGCCTCCAGCAAGGTCTCCTCAGGCTGCAACGCGGCCGTGGACTGGTCCATCAGCGCCGCCGTCACGCCGCGCGTCACCTGCCCCGCCGTCGGTTCCAGGTCGCCCATGGCCAGGCGGATCAGGGTCGTCTTGCCGGCGCCGTTGCGGCCGGTCACCGCGATACGTTCCGGGCCGGTGACGCGAAACGACAGGCCGCGCAGGATTTCGCCGCCGCCCGGCCAGCCGAAGGCGACATCCTCGAAGGCCAGCACCGCCTTGCCCGCCGGCAGGCCGGACGGCGGCAGGTCGAACCCCAGCCGGCGCAGTCGCTCCACCCGCGCCTCGGCGTCCTGCAGCCGCGCATGGGCCTCGTCGCGCTGACGGTCCGAAAGACGGGACTGGCGGCCACTCGTGCGCTCGGCCCGCTCGGCCCGGAAGTCGAGCAGCATCTTGGGCGCATCGCCCTTGGTCCGGGCCTTGCGGCCGGCCGAGTCGCGCCGCGCCTGCCGCTCACGGGCCTGCTGGGCGTCACGATCAACCCGCGTCAGGCCGCGCCGGGCCTCGTCCAGGTCGTGCTGGGCGACAGCGACCTCCTCGGCCTTGCGCTCGGCGTAGAGGTCCCAGCCGCCCCCGTAGACCCTGGCCCCGAGGGTCGACAGCTCGACGATACGGTCCATGCGACGCAGCAGGTCCCGGTCGTGGCTGACGACCAGGGCCCCGCCGGTCCAGCGCTCCAGCAGGGTCGCCACCGCCCCACGCGCCTCGGCGTCCAGGTTGTTGGTGGGTTCATCCATCAGCAGGACGTCCGGCTGGGCTGCCAGCAGGGCCGCCAGGGCCGCGCGCGTGGCCTGGCCGCCGCTCAGGGCGGTGGCGGGTCGGCCCAAGGGGATGTCGGCCAGGCCCATCGCCGACAGGGCCTCGTCCAGCCGGGACGGCAGCAGCCAGTCGGCGGCTTCCAGGTCGCCGTCCCTGCCCTGCCCGTGCTCCAGGCGCTCGAGACGCTCCATCTCGGAGCGCACGCCCAGAAGATCCGCCAGGGTCGCCCCCGCGGCCGGTGAGACCTGCTGGCGAAGAACGCCCAGCCGCCCGCTGACATCGACGGTTCCGGCCGCGGGCGCTAACTCGCCGAGGATCAGGCGCAGGAGCGTGGTCTTGCCGACGCCGTTGCGGCCGACAAGGCCGGTGCGCTCGGCGCCGAGGCTGAGGGTCAGGTCCTCGAAGAGGGTCCGGCCGTCGGGGCTACGGAAGCCGACGCGATCGAAGGTGACGAACGCGGTCTTCGGCGAAAGGGGCTTGGACATGGAAGGCCTTGGCGACGGAAACGGGCTGGGCGAAGCGGGTTTCGATCGCGCGTTCCATCGAGGCCTCCTTGGCGTTCACCGGCATCCTATCCGCGTGTGGCGGCGGGCGGAAGGGCCGCCGCCGTCAGCCTCCCGCGGCGGGGATCACCACATAGCCAGCGCGGGGGAAGTGCACGTGAAGGCGACCGAGGCCCGGCTCTTCGCGCGCCAGGGTGAGCCGCTCATGGTTCGAAGCCACCAGCACGCCGGAGATCGGGTCGCGGGCGTAGTCGTCGGCCATCACCGTGACGGCGGCGCCGGGCGCAAGGCTGAGGGGGTCGCCTTCGTCATGGGCCAGGCTCAGTTCCGGTTCAGCCGCGCGGGCGATCTCCAGCGCCGCCTCGGGATCCATTTCCTCGCGTCCGCCGTGGCCGATGGCCGCCATGCGCTCGCGCCAGGCCTTGACCCGATCAAGGCCGCTCAGGAGCTCCGCGGCGACAGCGGGAGTCGCCCCGCTCAGCCACCAGACGTTCATGTAGGCGGCGATGTCGGCGACATTGGGCGCGGCCCCGCCCAGGAACTCGCCACTGGCCTCCAGGGCCCGCTCGATCCAGGCGGCCTGGGCGCGCCACTGGCCGCGCATCATCTGGGCGGCGGCGCGCATGGCCTTGACGTCGAACGGCCGCCCCGAGAGCTTTTCGCGATCCTCGATGAAGGCCTTGGGCACGGTGTCGCCGATCTCGCCGAAGATGATCGGCACAGTGGCGCCGAAGAACAACCGGTCCGCCCACAGGTTCACCGCGAAGGCCGGGCCGTGGCCCGCGGCCGGCCCGTCGGTGCGACGCTCCAGTTCGGCCAGGATCACCTGGCTGTCGCAGAAGATATCGGCGCCGATCTGCATCACCGGCGCGCGCCGATAACCGCCGGTGAGCGGCGTCAGGTGCGGCTTGGGCATGATGGTCGGCTGGATCACCGAGCGCCAGGCCAGCCCCTTGATCCCCAGCATGATCCGCACCTTCTCGGAAAAAGGTGAGGTGTCGTAGTGGTGCAGGATGATCTCGTGATCGGCGGCCATGGTCGTCCCCTTCGTCGTCCGTGTCCGATTGTGGCGCCGCGGCGGGCGCGCGGATACGGGGACCCGACGTCAGCCGTTTCAACCGGGCGACGCAAGAAGCGGGTGGCTGGCGGCCGGCCCGGTGCGGCATCTGATGGGCCTCAACACGGAGGTATCCCATGTCGTTCGTCATTTCCGGCCTGCCCGCCGAACCCTTCCGCCCCCTCTTCGACCTCGACGACGAGGCCCTGGCCGCGCGCGGCGCGGTGCGCATCGAGGCCGGCCCCGAGGGCCGCTTTCCCTGCCGGGTCAGCCTCGAGGACGCTGCGCCGGGGGAACGCCTGCTTCTGGTCAACTTCGAGCACCAGCCGGCGGGGACGCCCTACCGCTCCAACTACGCCATCTATGTGCGCGAGGCGGCGGCCGCGCCGCGCCGCTTCCAGGACGAACTGCCGCCGGTGCTCAAGAACCGCCCCATCGCCCTGCGCGCCTTCGACGCCGAGGGGATGCTGATCGGGGCCGAGCTGGTGGCGGCCGACGGCGACCTGACCGCCGCCATCGGCCGGGGCCTGGAGAGTCCGCAGGCGGCCTATCTGCACGCGCACAACGCCGCCCACGGCTGCTTCGCCGCGCGGATCGACCGGGCCTAGCGGCCTGAGGCCGGGGGCGTCGCCGGCGCGGCGTCCCCGGTCCAGCGGCCCATCCAGCCGCCCACCACCCGGTACCATTCCACGGAGTTCTGGGGCTTCAGCACCCAGTGGTTCTCGTCCGGGAAGTAGAGCAGCTGGCTGGGCACACCCTTGCGCTGGGCGGCGGTGAAGGCGCCCAGGCCCTGGTCGATGGGCACGCGGTAGTCGCGGCCGCTATGCACCACCAGGATCGGCGCGCTCCAGGACCCGATCCGGGCCGCCGGATTGAAGGCCTCGTACTGGGCGGGCTTTTCCCATCCGAAGCCGCCGGTCTCGTGCTCGGCGAAGCCGGGAATGTCGGTGGAATAGGCCATCGAGCGCGTGTCGAAGACGCCGTCGTGATCCACCAGGCATTTCCAGGGCTTGGCCCAGTTTCCCGCGATCCAGGCGATCATGTACCCGCCGTACGAACCGCCCAGGGCGCAGGCCCGCTCGCCGTCCAGCCACGGATACTGGGCCAGGGCCGCGGCCCAGCCCTTCTGCAGATCCTCCAGGGGCCGGTCGCCCCAGTGCTCGACAATCGACTGGGCGAAGGCCTCGCCGTAGCCGGACGAGCCGTGGAAGTCGACCATCACCACCGCATAGCCCATCCCGGCCCACACCTGCGGGTTCCAGCGATAACTCCAGGCGTCCCCGAAGGTCCCATGCGGGCCGCCGTGGATCAGGAAGGCCACGGGATACTTGCGCCCAGCCTGCCAGCCGTAGGGCTTGACCACATAGCCGTGCACGCGCTCGCCGTTCCAGCCGACGAAGGTGAAGGCCTCGTAGGGCGACATCGGCGTGTCGGCCAGGGCGGCGGCGTTGGCGCTGGTGAGCTGGCGCGCCGGGCCGGACCTGGCCAGGTCATAGAGCTGGGCGCCCGAGACCAGGCTGTCCTGGCTGTAGACCACGCGGGAGCCGCCAACGCTGACTTCGCCCACGTGACCGACACCGGTCAGAGGCGTCACCTTGCCTGACGCGAGGTCGATCGTCGCCAGTCGTTCCAGGCCTTCGTCGCCGAAGGTGGCGTAGAGGCCGCGGCCGTCCGGCGACCAGGCCAGGCTCTCGGCGGAACGGTCGTAGCCGGGGTCCGCCTCGCGCACCGCGCCGGACTTCAGGTCCAGCACATAGACCCCGCCGCGAACGTCCTCGCCGCCCCGGCCCTTCTTGCCGACGAAGGCGATCCGCGTCCCGTCCGGGGAGGCGACGGGACGGCCATAGGCGCCTTTCTCGGTCGGGCCAATCGGCCGCGGCGGCGACTTGCCGTCGAGCGGCGCGATGTAGAGGCTGGTGTCCTCGCTGACCCCCCAGGCGTCGCCGGGCGCCAGGGCGGCGAAGACCACGCTCTTGCCGCCATCGACGATGGCGAAATCGCCGTCGTCGCCGAACGGGCGCGTGGGCGAGTCGGTGTCGAAGCCCTTCATCAGCGGCACGGGGGGCGTGGAGGCGGCGCCGCTGGCGTCGAGGGTCAGGGCGAAGAGGTGCGCCTGGGCGCCGGTCAGCCAGTTGTCCCAGACCACGAACGGCAGGTGCTCGAAGGTCGCGCCGGAGACGCCGCCGGCCCTGCGCGCGTCCATGCGGGCGCGGGTGCAGGCCAGGTCGGCGCAGTCGGGAAAGGTCTCGGCGCCCACCACCAAGGTCTTGCCGTCCGGGGCGATGCGATAGGCGATGACGTCGACGGGCAGGTTGGTCACCTGCACCGCCTCCAGGCCGTCAGAGTCGGTGCGCCAGACCTGGTTCGAGCCGGTGCGCGCCGACAGGAAGTAGAGGGCCTTGCCGTCCGGCGACCAGCGCGGCGCCGTGGCGCCCTTGGCCGAGGCCGCCAGCTTGCGGGCGGGCATGGCCGGGGTTCGGCTATCCAGGATCCAGAGGGCGTGTTCGCCCTTGTTGGCGGCCCAGTCGGTCGAGCGCACGTCCCAGACCAGGAAGCGGCCGTCCGGCGACAGGCGGGGATCGGAGATCCGGTCCTGCATCGCCATGTCCCTGGCCGTGAACGGGCGCGGGGCGGCCTGTGCGGACGATGAGCCCCACCCCACGGCCAGCACGGCGGCGAAAGCCCATCCCAAGAGCCTGGCGGTATGACGCAAGATCGTTCCCCTCACATGCGGAGGGCGACGATAGCTTTGCGCCGGCTCAACCGTAAAGCTTGCTCAGGCCGCAGCCTCGGGCCAGGCGACGGGCTCCACGCGCCGCACGATCAGCCCCCATCCCACCACGCCGAGCAGTCCGATTCCGGCGGCGATGACGAAGGCCCAGACGAAGGCGCCGGAGCGGTCTACCACCACGCCGGTGATGATCGGCGCGACGATGCCGGCGATGTTGCCGATGCAGTTCTGCACCCCGATCCACTTTCCGGCCGCGCGGGGGCCGGCCAGGGTCTGGCCAATGGCGAAGATGTTGGGGGTGGTGAAGCCGAAGAAGAAGCCGGCCAGCAGCAGGCTGACCAGCGATCCGATCGGCCCCGTCACAGCGCAGGCGGCCAGGCAGGCGGCGGCGCCCGCGTGGCCGGCGATCATGGCCGTCTTGCGCACCCGGTTGTCGCCGGCGCCGGCCGCCATCCAGCGATCGCAGACCCACCCGACCGTCAGGGAGCTGGCCGCATAGACCAGATAGATCGCCCCGCCGATCTCGGCCATCTGGGGCACGGTGAAGCCCCGCGCCTTGACCAGGTAGGTCGGCAACCAGCTTACGACGAAATAGAGGGTGTAGTTGGCCGCGAAATGACCCAGCGCCGCCCCCCACAGGGCCCGCCGGCGCAGGATGGCCAGGAACGACGGGACCGGTCCGGCCGGCGCCTTGGACGCTTCGCCCGATGCGGCCCGCGTGGCGGCCAGCCACGGCGCCAGCCACATCAGCGAGACGAGGCCGAAGACCAGGAAGCTCGGCCGCCACCCGAAGCGGGCGATCAGCAGCCCGCCCACGAAGGTGCCCACCGCAGGACCGGCGGCGAGGCCCGCGCCGATCATGCCGTTGGCGTGACCCAGGCGATGGGTCGGAAGATATTCGGCCAACAGCTTGGAACTGCAGGGAAAGGCGACACTCTCCCCAAGCCCCAGGACGAGGCGAAGGGCGAAGAGGAGCGCGAAAGACCCCGCCAGGCCCGTCGCCACCGTCGCCAGGGCCCAGACCGTCAACCCCAGGGCCAGGGCGCGGTAAGCGTTGATCCGTTCGGCCAGCCACCCGGCCAGCACCTGGCCCGGCGTGTAGGCCCAGAAGAAGGCAGACAGCAGTAGCCCTACCTGGGTGTTGTCGAGCTTCAGCTCGTCCTTCATCAGCGGGGCGGCGGTGGCCAGGTTGCCCCGGTCGACGTAGTTGATGAAAACGGCCAGGGCCATCAGCGCCACGATCGTCGTCGTGCGCCCCTCGGACATCGGCCGGACCGTGGCGACCTGCGCTGTCATCGTCCCCCCTGATCGCCCAGACGACACCACCGCCGGGCGCCTGCCAAGCGACAAGTTTGACAGCCGGACGGGCGCCCGGGCCGGATCGAGCGCCCCGCCGCCAAGCTGCTGACACAAGGCGGCGGGATCGGCGCTATGCTGGACTCTGGCGCGCTGCATAAAAGTTCTGTATTCGTTCTTGCTGCGCCAGCGAGTCTCCGCACTAGATTAGGGGGCTGGCCCGCATCCCGCCGGGCCGGTTTCGAGCGAGCATGATGTCCGATCCTTCCCGTTTCATCCGCGTGCGCGGCGCGCGAGAGCACAATCTGAAAGACGTCAGCGTGGACATCCCGCGCGGCGAGCTGGTGGTGCTGACGGGACTGTCGGGCTCGGGCAAGAGCAGCCTCGCGTTCGACACGATCTACGCCGAGGGCCAGCGCCGCTACGTCGAGAGCCTCTCGGCCTACGCCCGCCAGTTCCTGGAGCTGATGAGCAAGCCCGACGTGGACCTCATCGAGGGCCTGTCGCCGGCCATTTCCATCGAGCAGAAGACCACCAGCCGCAACCCGCGCTCGACCGTCGGCACGGTGACGGAGATCCACGACTACATGCGCCTGCTCTGGGCGCGGGTGGGCGTGCCCTATTCGCCGGCCACGGGCCTGCCCATCGAGAGCCAGACTGTCAGCCAGATGGTCGACAAGCTGACCGCCTTGCCCGACGGCACGCGGCTCTACCTGCTCGCGCCGGTCGTCCGCCGCCGCAAGGGCGAGTACAAGAAGGAGATCGCGGCCTGGCAGAAGGCGGGTTTCCAGCGCCTGAAGGTCGACGGCCAGTTCTATCCGATCGAGGACGCTCCCGCCCTTGAGAAGACCTTCAATCACGACATCGACGTGGTGGTGGACCGCCTGGTGACCAAGTCGGGCCAGGACACCCGATACGCCGACAGCCTGGAGACCGCTCTTCGCCTGGCCGACGGCATCGCCGTGGCCGAGTGGGCCGACGTCGCCGAGGGCGAGACCGAGCCGCGGCGGATGATCTTCTCCGAGAAGTTCGCCTGCCCCGTTTCCGGCTTCACCATCGCCGAGATCGAGCCGCGCCTGTTCTCGTTCAACAACCCCGCGGGCGCCTGCCCGGCCTGCGACGGCCTGGGGATGAAGCTGAAGTTCACCGCCGACCTGGTGGTGCCCGACAAGGACAAGACCCTGCACAAGGGCGCGGTGGCCCCGTGGGCCAAGGGTCCCTCGCCGCTCTACACCCAGACCCTGCAGGCCCTGGCCCGACACTACGGCTTCTCCATGGACGAGCCTTGGTGGAAGCTGCCGGAAAAGGCCAAGGACGTGGTGCTGAACGGCTCCGGGGCCGAGAAGGTCAAGTTCGTCTACGACGACAACGCCCGCAAATACGAGGTCAACAAGACCTTCGAAGGCGTGCTGCCGAACCTCGACCGGCGCTGGCGCGAGACTGATTCCAGCTGGGTTCGGGAGGAACTGGCCCGCTTCCAGTCCGAGACGCCCTGCGAGGTCTGCGGCGGCGCGCGCCTGAAGCCCGAGGCCCTGGCGGTGAAGATCGCCGGCAAGAACATCGCCGAGGTTTCGGTTCTGGCCATCCGCCCGGCGCGCGACTGGTTCGCCGGGCTGGAGGACCAGCTCACCGACAAGCAGCTCGAGATCGCCCGCCGCATCCTCAAGGAGATCAACGACCGCCTGCGGTTCCTGGTCGACGTTGGGCTGGACTACCTGAACCTGTCGCGCGGGTCGGGCACCCTGTCGGGCGGCGAGAGCCAGCGCATCCGCCTGGCCAGCCAGATCGGCTCGGGCCTGACCGGCGTGCTCTACGTCCTTGACGAGCCGTCGATCGGCCTGCACCAGCGCGACAACACCCGCCTTCTGACCAGCCTCAAGGGCTTGCGCGACCTCGGCAATTCCGTCCTGGTGGTCGAGCACGACGAGGAGGCGATCCTCACCGCCGACTATGTGGTGGACATGGGCCCGGCCGCCGGCATCCACGGCGGCGAGATCGTCGCCGAGGGCACGCCCGAAGAGGTGATGCGCAACCCGCGCAGCCTCACCGGCCAATATCTGACTGGCATGAAGCGGATCGAGGTGCCCGAGCAGCGCCGGCCGATTTCCAAGAAGAACGTGCTGCGCGTGATCGGCGCCACCGGCAACAACCTCAAGAGCGTCACCGGCGAGATCCCTGTGGGCACCTTCACCTGCATCACCGGCGTCAGCGGCGGCGGCAAGTCCACCTTCACCATCGAGACGCTCTACAAGGCGGCGGCGCGGCGGCTGAACAACGCCTCGGACGCCCCCGCCCCGCACGAGCGCATCGAGGGGCTCGAGAACTTCGACAAGGTCATCGACATCGACCAGAGCCCGATCGGGCGCACGCCGCGCTCGAACCCGGCCACCTACACCGGCGCCTTCACCTCGATCCGCGACTGGTTCGCCGGCCTGCCCGAGGCCAAGGCGCGCGGCTATGGCCCCGGCCGCTTCAGCTTCAACGTCAAGGGCGGGCGCTGCGAGGCCTGCCAGGGCGACGGGCTGATCAAGATCGAGATGCACTTCCTGCCGGACGTCTACGTCACCTGCGACGTCTGCAAGGGCAAGCGCTACAACCGCGAGACCCTGGAAGTCCTCTTCAAGGGCGCCAGCATCGCCGACGTCCTGGACATGACGGTCGAAGAGGCCGCCGAGATGTTCAAGGCCGTGCCGCCGATCCGCGACAAGATGGAGACGCTCAAGCGCGTGGGCCTCGGCTACATCAAGGTCGGCCAGCAGGCGACGACCCTGTCGGGCGGCGAGGCCCAGCGCGTGAAGCTCAGCAAGGAGCTGTCGCGGCGGGCCACCGGCCGGACCCTCTACATTCTCGACGAGCCGACCACCGGCCTGCACTTCGAGGACACGCGCAAGCTGCTGGAGGTGCTGCACGAGCTGGCCGACCAGGGCAACACCGTGGTGGTGATCGAACACAACCTCGACGTCGTGAAGACCGCCGACTGGATCCTGGACTTCGGCCCCGAAGGCGGCGACGGCGGCGGCGAGATCGTGGCCGTCGGCAGCCCCGAGCAGATCATGGCCAACGAGGCCAGCTGGACCGGCCGCTATCTCAAGGAGCTGATGGAGCGCCACCCCGCGCACGCCCCTCAAAAGCCCGGCAAGGCCAAGAAGCTGGTCAGCGCCTGAACGGCGCGCGCCCAGGCCGGCCCAGTTCGCCAACGGAGTGGGTGTGCGCGAGCCGGCCCGGCGCTATGACCGTCCGCGTGATGGTCTGACGCGAGGATGAACCCAGGTGAGCACCGCTTCTGACGGACAGAGGGCCCTGCTTCAGCGCCTCGTCGAGGTTCTCGGCGCCGATGAACGAGTGGAGAGCGCCTGGCTGAGCGGCAGCTTCGGGCGCGGCGCCGGCGACATGTGGAGCGACATCGACGTCACCGTGGTGGTCGACGAGGAGGACCTGCCCCATTGCGTCGGCGAGTACGGCGGCGCCCGCAATCCCGTGGGCGAGACGGAGGTGCTCTACACCCTCTTCGGCCGGGTGATCAGCGCCGTGCGCCCCGACTGGGAGCGCTACGACCTAGTCTTCGCCACGATCCCGGAGTTCCGCACGCACGACAAGGCGGCCCTGAGGCCCCTCACCCTGGCCAGCCTGGACGCGCCCGCGCCGCCGCCGCGCGAGCCCAAGCCGTACCAGCCCTCGGCGGACGCCCTGGAAGGCGCGGCCCGGGAGTTCCTGCGCATCCTCGGCCTGCTCCCGGTGGCCGCGGGTCGCGGCGAGTGGCTGGCCGCCCAGGAAGGTGTCGGCCTGATGCGCAAGGCCCTGATCGAGATGATGATGGAGGCCAACGGGATCGGCCGCGGCCAGCGCGGCGGCGCCAAGCGGCTGAACCCGTTCCTTTCCGACGCCCAGCGGGCGGCGGTCGAGGCCATTCCCCTGGCGGGCGCGGACCTGCCGTCCCTGTTGGCCGCCAACAAGGGCCTGGCGGATCTCTTTCTGCCCCTGGCCAGGGAGACCCTTGCCAAGGCGGGCGCGAGCTGGCCCCAGGCCCTGGAGGACGCCACCCGCGCCCACCTGGCCCGCACGGTCGGCCTCGTCCTCTAGCGACCTCGCTCAGGCTTGAGTTTTCCTAGGGTTGACCGCCTCGGCCCCGCCCTCCCAATTGCGGAAAACAAAGGGGAGTGAACCTGTGAAGCTCTATGGCGCGCCCATGCCGGCGCCGAACCCGCGCCGCGTCCGCATCTTCCTGGCCGAAAAGGGCGTCGACCTGGCCGAGACGCCCGTCGACCTCATGAAGCGCGAGCACAAGTCGCCCGAGCATCGCGCCCGCAACTCCCTCGGCCAGGTGCCGACCCTGGAGCTGGACGACGGGACCCATATCTCCGAGACCGTCGCGATCTGCCGCTACTTCGAGGAGGCCGAGCCCGGGCCGTCGCTCTTCGGCCGCACCGCCGTCGAAAAGGCCAACGTCGACATGTGGGTGCGGCGCATCGAGTTCCAACTGATGACGCCGGTGGGCAACTACTGGCGCCACGCCCACCCTCGCACCGCCGCCCTGCTGACCCAGTACAAGGACTTCGGCGAGAGCAACCGCGAGGCCTATTCCAACGCCCAGGCGTGGCTGGATCGCGAGCTGTCCGACGGCCGCCCGTTCATCGCCGGCCAGGACTACTCCATGGCCGACATCTGCGCCCTGTCGACGGTGGACTTCGCCAAGTGGATCGGCCTGCCACTGGACGACGACAAGCCGCACCTGAAGGCCTGGCACGAACGGGTCAGCGCCAGGCCGAGCGCGGCGGCCTGAAGGTCAGGCCGGCGGGTGGACCTTGGGGTCCGGCGCCCAGGACATGCCGTAGACCGTGGGGCTGTCGTCGGCCAGGGCGCGGAACATATAGGCTTGGCAGGCGCCGATGAGGATCGACGGCAGCATGAAGATGCCGCCAAGGCTGACGGCCGCGCCGCCAACCATCAGGTAAAGGATGGCGCGCTTGAGGACGACGACGCCGATCGCGTTGACCGGTCCGACCAAGGCGAAGATCGCCAGGCTCACCGCGCCAAGCAACGGCGCCAACACACCCATCATCACCGCGATGACCGCGTAGGCGGCGAGGACCCGCCAGAAACGGCCGCGCGCCAAGGGCCAATAGGCTGACATGTGGAATCGTCGCTCGGCGAAGGTTTCCACGGCGATCAGCGACAAGCGCGTGCCGAGCCAGACACCCAGGCAACCGGTCATCACGGATCCCGCGACAATCAGATAGCGCGAATGCTCGGACTGATTGTGCAGGAAGGGCGTGAACAGCAGGAAGAGCCCGCCTGCCAGGGCGCCCCCCACCACCGGCACAACCAGAAAGGCCACCGCAGAGAAGAGCCCGTTGCGGAACTCGTCGAGGCCAAGGCGCAAAAAGAATCCCGCGCGTTCCTCGGGCCGAAGCACCGAGCGGAAAACAGCGGTGGTGGTCACCACCCAGATCAGCAGGAAGATGGCCACGAACAGTATCGTGAAGGATCCGAAGTTCTGGACGATCTGGGCCCACGTCCAGTCGGACTGGGCTCGGAACAGGACGTCCGCTCCCATCCG
>JAFEEA010000249.1 GCA_018241335.1 Pseudomonadota bacterium | reverse complement strand
CTGACCTGCTCGCGCCGCGCCGACCAGCTCCACGGCTTGCCGTAGTAGCCCTCGATGATACCCAGTTCGACCTTCGCCGGCGCCGCGGTCATGCCTTCGCTCCCTGTTCGCCCTGGCTCATGGCCCGTCTTCCAGCCGTTCCAGGATCTTCGTCCCAATGTCCTCCATGCGTGGATCGTCTGCCAGGCCCGCGTCCAGCAGCATCAGCCCATAGAGAGCGGCCCAACCCCGCGCCCGCCGCCATGTGGCGATCGAAACCTCGGGCAGGGCCGCCATGGCGCGGGCCCGCGCGGGCGCCTCGGCCAGCAGCATCCAAACCGCCGCCAGATCCGAAGCGCGATCGCCCTGGGCCATGTCCCCCCAGTCGATGACGGCGCTGAGCCTGCCGTCGCGCACCAGCACGTTGCGCGGATGCGGGTCGCCTTGGATCCAGGTGGGCGCGGCGTCGTCCGGCGCGGCCAGGGCGTCGGCCCAGATCGCCCGCACGCCCTCTGTCACCCGATCCGTGCGGCCCGACAGGCTGCGGTCGCGATCGGCGAACACCTGCGCACGCTGGACCAGGGGCACGCCCCTGAACGGATTGCGCGGCGCCTCGGCCGGCGCCGGCACGTGCAGGGCGCGAAAGAAGGCGGCCAGAACCTCGCCCTGGTCGTCGTCCGGCCAGGCCAGGTCGGCGGTCTCGCCCTCGATCCACGGCACGATGCTCCACGGCCAGGGAAAGGCGTCATCCGCCACGCCGATCCGCACCGGCGCCGGGATCGCCAGGGGCAGGTGGGCCTTCAGGCCCGGCAGCCAACGCTGCTCATGCGCGATCAGCCGCGCCCCCACCTCGCGCCGAGGCAGGCGCAGCAGCAGGTCCGAGCCCAGCCGGAAGATGGCGTTGTCCCAGCCCGAGGCCAGGAAGGCGATCGGCTGGTCCGCCAGGTCCGGGTGCTGCGCCGCCAACAGCCGCCGCGCCAGGTCGGCGTCGACGGCGATCTCGGCCGCGGGCGTGCCGGGAACGTGGGATGCGAGGGCGATCATCGGGCTTCACTAAACGCGCCTGACCCGAACGCCAAATGAGCCCTTGTCGTCCCGCGTCAGTACCGTCCCGCCGGCCGCGAGGCGACGCCGTCGTCCGTCAGCGCCAGGTGCGTTAGGGTCTGCTCGTCGTGGGTCATGCGCCAGGACAGCAGCTTCTGGGCATAGTCCAGCATCACCGGCGCATAGGCCGGATCGCCAGCCAGGTTCTGAAGCTCGTCCGGATCAGCCATGAGGTCGAACAGCAGCGCCGGCAGGCGGTTGAAATGCACGTACTTGAAGCGCTCGTCCCGGATCACGTTCAGGCTGCACTGGTGCAGGGTCAGCCCCAGCTTGGCCTCGGCCGCGTCGCTGGTCACGTCCCGGAAGTCGTATTCCCAGTGCGCCTCCGCCCGCCAGTTCGCCGGGGCCGGATCGCCGCGCAGGAAGGGGCCGAGGTCGGCGCCGTCGCACTGTACCGGCGCGGGGACGCCGAGGGCGCCCAGCATCGTCGGCATGATGTCGACGTTCTCGCTGAAATGGCGCACCACGCGCCCGCGGCCCGCGTCGGCGCTGGCCCTCGGGTCGCGCACGATCAGCGGGATGCGGTACGAGCCGTCGAAATAGCCGCATTTGCCCAGCAGCCAGTGGTCGCCCATCTGCTCGCCGTGGTCGGACGTGAAGACCACCAGGGTGCGGTCGATCAGGCCCGAAGCCTTCAGGAAGGCCATGAGCCGGCCGATCTCGTCGTCCACCCGGCTCATCAGCCCGTAGTAGACCGCCTTCAGCCGCCTCAGCTTCAGCTCATCGTCGGGGGCGCGGAACTGGCGCTTGCCGAGCTGGTGGGCCAGCCACGGATGCTGGGCGCCTTCCGCCTCGGCGCTGGCCGCCCGGCGAAACCCCGGCGCCGCCTTGGGATCATAGAGGGCGTTGTAGGGCTCTGGCGCCACAAACGGCGGGTGCGGCCTCAGCCACGACAGGTGCGCCACGAAGGGCGTCGTCGCCGACTTCATATAGTCGATCAGCCGGTCGGTCAGGAAGGCGGTGTCGTCCACCTCGGCCGGATAGGCCATTGGGCGTGGGTGCGGGGCGCCGTCCTCGTACTCTGGCCCGGGCGCGCGCAGGCCGTAGGCGAAGCCGGGGTGGTCCGGCGTCTCATAGCCCTGGGCGTTCAGCCAGTCGGTCCAGGCCACCGGCCGGCCGTCCATGGCGCAGACCGTCCGGATGCCCGGCAGCGGCCCTTCGTAGGTGCGCAGCCATGGGTCGTCCTCGGCCAGCTCGCGCGGGTCGCGGCTGGTGTCGGTATAGCCGAACAGCACCGGGTCCCAGCCTCGCCGCCCGACCTCCAGCGCCCAGTTGGTGTGGCGCGCGTCCAGCGGTGTGCCGTTGGTGCCCGAGCGGTGGTTCTGCAGGTACATGCCGGTGTGCAGGCAGGCCCGGCTCGGCCCGCACGGCGCGGTGTTGGCGAAGTGGTTGGCGAACAGCACCCCCTCGGCCGCCAGGGCGTCCAGGTGCGGCGTCTTCACCATCGGATGGCCGAGCGCGGAAAGGCAGTCGCCTCGCCACTGGTCGGCGGTGATGAAGAGGACGTTCAGCGGCTCGGCCATGACGCTCGGTGAACTCCCCAAAGCTCGTGATCAGCGCCAACTTATCGGCCGCCCCAGGATTGACAACGGCCCGCTTTGGCCGCCCCGATACAGTGTAAACATAAGACGAGGCCCGGGAGGCTCGACCATGGCGAACGCCGCATCCGCACAGACTGCCAACGACACCGACCAGGGCGCGGAAGTCCTCTACGAGGTGAGCGACCACATCGCCACCATCACCCTCAACCGCCCCGAACGGATGAACACCATCTCCGGGCCGATGCTGAACCAGCTCACCCAGCGCCTCGTGCAGGCAGACGCCGACAAGGACGTGCGGGTGGTGATCCTCACCGGCACGGGCCGCGCCTTCTGCGCCGGCCTCGACCTCAGCGAAGCGACCCGCTCAAAGGGCTCGGACGGCATCCTGTCCAGCGCCGGCGGCGGCGGCTTCAACGACCTCGACCTGCGCAACACGCCGCCCACCGTCCTCTTCAACATGGGCAAGCCGACCATCTGCGCCCTCAACGGCTCGGCCGCCGGCTACGGCATGGACACGGCGCTGGGCTGCGACATCCGCCTGATGGCCTCGGGGGCCAAGATGGCCGCCGCCTTCACCAAGCGGGGCATCGTGCCTGAAAGCGGCGGCACCTGGTTCCTGCCGCGGCTGGTCGGCTGGTCCAAGGCCGCCGAGCTGATCTTCACCGGCCGCACCCTGACCGCGGATGAGTGCGTAGCCATGGGCCTGGCCTCCGCCGTCGTGCCCGAGGCCGAGCTGGCCGCCGCCGCCCGCAAGATGGCGGTGGAGATCGCCTCCAACGCCCCCCTGGCGGTGCAGGCGTCCAAGAAGCTCATGCGCATGGGCCTCAACGAGACCTTCAACGACCACGTCCACCACGTCTTCCTCCAGCTCCTGCCCCTGGTGCGCACCCAGGACGCGGCCGAGGGGATGAGGGCGTTCATGGAGAAGCGGCCGGCCGAATTCACCGGCCGCTAGCGCCGCGCGACGGGGGACCACATGGGGGACGTCCTGGGCCTTCTGGCCATCAACGCGGGGGTCTCGGCCGCCTGCTTCCTGGTGCTGTGGGGGTTCGGGGTGGCGCTCAAGGACGTCACCTTCGTCGACGCCTGGTGGGCGCTCGGCATGGTCGTCCTGGCGGTGTCGAGCTACATCGTCACCTGGCCGGCCAGCCCGCACAAGTTCGCCCTCACCTGCTTGGCCGCCGCCTGGGGCCTGCGCCTGGGGGCCTACCTGCTCAACCGCTGGCGCACCCAGGGCAAGGACCGACGCTACGTGACCATGCTCGGCAAGGCCGAGACGGAACGCGGCTGGGGCTTCGCCAGGAGTTCCCTGCTGCTGGTCTTCGCCCTGCAGGCGCCGCTGCAGTTCATCGTCGCCCTGCCGGTGCAGCTCGGCCAGATGGCGCCCGATGACACGCGCCTGGGGCCTGTCGCACTCGGGGGCGTCGCCTTGGCCTGCGTCGGCCTCTTCTTCGAGGCGGTGGGGGACTGGCAACTCAGCCGCTTCAAGGCCGACCCCGCCAACAAGGGCAAGGTCATGGACCGGGGCCTGTGGCGCTACACGCGCCACCCCAACTACTTCGGCGACGCCTGCGTGTGGTGGGGCCTCTTCCTGGTGGCCAGTGAAACGCGCTGGGGCCTGTGGTCCCTGCCCGGCCCGATCCTGATCACCTTCCTGCTGACCCGCTGGAGCGGCGTACCCACCGTCGAGGGCCGCATGCGCCGCACCCGCCCCGCCTATCTCGACTACGCCGCCCGCACCTCCGGCTTCATCCCCTGGTTCCCCAGGAAGGCGGTCTAGCCGCCAGGAGTGAAGCTCCACACGCTCCACGCTAAAGCGCCCCGGGCCGGAACCCGGGGCGTCTCGCAGAGGCCTGACGCGGCCCTACCAGCCCGCCGGACGGAAGCCGACCTTCCACACCGCCTGGCGCAGGCCGTCGTCGACCGCGTCGGCGTAGCAGTAGGCGCTGTCCTGGTCCTCGGCGCCCGGCTGGGCCGCCAGGTCGTCACAGGCGGAGTGGGCGGCCCGCTCGATCCGCACGCGCAGCATGTAGGCGTCGCGCCGCGATCGAAGGTCCAGGTCTGAGAAGCCCACGAAGCGCGAGGTGTTCACGCTGACCGGCTGTTCCTCGATCGGTCCGCCGATGCCGGCGCGCCCATCGTGGGCGGAGTGGTCGTGGGCGGAGTGGCCTTTGCGGAACGGCGTCACGGTGACGCCCTCCACGGGGCCAGTTTCGTCATAGCCCGCCTGCGCCAGGGCCGCGCTCGCCAGCCCCAGGCCCAGGGCGCCCGCCGCGGCGCCGATCAGCGCGCGGCAGGCGTGCCTGTTCAAAATCATGATCGGACCTACCAATCGTAAGGCCGGTAGCCGATCTGGTACGAGGCGTCCTGCAGACCGTGGCGGACGGCGTCGCGATAGCAGTCGTTGCCGTCATCGACGGTGTTCGGATAGTCGCGGTCCAGCTGGTCGCAGGCCGAGGCGGCGGCGCGCTGGATGCGGACCTTCAGCTCACGGGCGCCCCAGTCGGATCCGACATCCAGGTCGCGATAGTCGACGACCCGGGAGGCGGAGACCGCCTCAATCGGCGCGCCGATCGCCGAACGTCCCACTTCACGCGGCGCGGTGACGGTTACGCCTTCGACGCTCTGGTCGTCGTTGTCGTAGTAGGTATCCTGCGCATGGGCGGGGATCGCGGCAAGGCCGAGACTGAAAGCGCCCGCGGCCGCCCCCATCAGCCCACGCTTGATCAAAGCGGCAGTATTGATGGTCATGGTTGGCTCCTTGGATAGGTATTCGACCGATCGTCGCTCTCGACGTTGTCAGGGCGAAAGCATCAACAGGCGAAGTTCGGTCGTGTGATAGAGAACACGACGCCTCCCAGGAGGTTCCTCG
>JAFEEA010000248.1 GCA_018241335.1 Pseudomonadota bacterium | reverse complement strand
CCGAGGTTCGGCCTGACCAGCCCGCCGAGCAGCATCAAGACCATCAGGATCAGCAGCACGATGCTGGCCCAGCGCGGTTGCCACTGCCTGATCACCCAGCCCAGACCCGCGAACAGGCCGATATAGATCAGGGTTCCCACCAGAACCAATCCCACGCCGGAGAGTTGCGTCAAGCCGCCGGCCGTGGCGAACAGCGCCCCGCCGAAGACCAGGCCGATCAAGCCCCAGACGGCCTGCCAGGCCGCCACGAACCAGCCGGCGCGCGCCGCTTCGCGGGCCCTGAACTCGCTGGAAACATCCCAGGGATTCCAACGGCCGCGCCCACTGGTGGCCTGCCGCAGAGCGCGATTGTCTTCGAACATCTGTCCCCCCAGGACGAAAATGACTGGGGGACAACCTGCCCGAGCGGGGAGCGACCTTGCAAGCGAAAGGCTTCGGCACGGCGCGAAGATGCGGGGCGGCGGCCCACCGGCTATTGCTGCTGTTGCTGCTGCTGGAGCCGTTGCTGGTCGATCAGGGCGGCGTTGGAGGCGCGGCGGCGTCCGCCGTTGAAGGACGGCTGGGCCATGCGCATGAACTCCGGCTCGGCGATGGCGGTGCGCGCGCGGCGGACGGAGACGCCGACTGCGAGCTGGCTTTCGGCCTCGCCCTTGAACACTCCCTGCGAAGGCGGCACGTCCTGGTAGTCGCGGCCGACGGCGACGGCCACGTGCCGTTCCCCGGTCAGCATGTTGTTGGTGGGATCGAAGCCGACCCAGCGCAGGCTAGGCAGGAAGACCTCGATCCAGGCGTGGCTCGCGTCCGGGTCGGAGCGGTCGCCCTCGGTGCGGTTGGTGAACAGGTAGCCCGAGACGTACCGGGCCGGGATCTCCCAGGCGCGGCAGATGGCGATCATGATGTGGCTGAAGTCCTGGCAGACGCCGCGGCCTTCCTCCAGCGCATGGTCGATGGGGCTGTCGGCCGCCGTGACGCCGGTCTGGTAGTCGAAGGCGTTGTAGATCGCCGTCATCAGCTCGCGCACGGCGGTGAGCGGATCGTGGCGGCGAAAGTCGTTCAGGCCGTGCTTCTCGATGAAGGCGTGCAGGAGCGGCGTCTCCACCGCATAGCCGTGCGGGCGCAGGTAGTCGAAGCATTCGCCGCGCACGAAGTCGCTCTTCAGCCGATCCCATTCGCCGCGGTCCAGGGCGCCCGGCAATTCCGGCGGCGGCTGGGTCTCCACCGCCGAGCGGGCCACGATGGTCAGGCGATCGTGCGGCTGGGGCACGTCGAAGTGGTAGACCGGGTTGCCGAAGTAGTCGGCGTAGGAGAAGAGCTGCGCCGGCGGTTCGACCTCGAGCTCGAAACTGACCAGGCGCTGGGTCGCCGACTTCTGCGGCTGCATCCACAGCTCCATGACGCTTTCGCGGACGGCGGCGTCGTAGTGGTACTGGGTGACGTGGCGGACTTCGAGCAGCATCGGGTCTCTTTGCGTCAGGCCGGCAGGCTCAGTTCCAGGGGATAGGCGACGAAGGTCTCGTACATAGCCTCGTGGATCGCGGCGCATTCGTCGGCGACGGCTGCCAGCAGGGATCCGGCGCCGGCCGCCTCCACCTCGTCGGCGTCGGCGTACTTCAGGCGCGCGTTGAGCCGCCCGGCCAGGCGAAGCGCATCGGCCCGCTCGCCTTCCAGCCGCCTGGACAGGTGCGCCAGGTGCTCCTCGATCCGCTCGGTGGAGAACCGGATCGAACGGGGGAAGTCCTCGTCGAACAACAGGAATTCCAGGATGAAGCGCGGATTGATGTCTGCGGTGTAGACCCGCAGGTAGGGTTCCAGCGCGCAGGCCATGCGCAGGAGGCTCATCAGGGCGATATGGTCGTTCGCGGCCGGCCGCGCGGCGTCGCTGAAGCAGACTTCCAGCAGCCGGGCCATCAGCTGGGCGCGCTCTATGTAGATGCCGGTCAGCATGAACCGCCAGCCCTCGCCGTGGCTCATGGTGGCGTCGGCGGCGCCCTTGAAGAGGTGCAGGTCGGCGATAATCTCCTGCAGGAAGCCGGCGGCGTCGTCGGCGAAGGCCTCCTCGACGCCCGGGTCGGTGACGCGCAGGTAGAGGAGGTTCAGCCGCTCCCAAGTCTCGGTGGTGATCTGGTCTCGCACCTGGCGGGCGTTCTCGCGGGCCCGGGCGAGGGAGATCATCACCGAGCCCGAGTCCTCCTTGTCGAGGGCCAGGGCGTGGGCGGCCTGCAGCACCTGTGCCGAGCGCGTCGGGTCCGGATCGCCCACCGCCGCCAAGGCGATGCGGGCCGCCTGGGCGGCGGCGTCGGTGCGGTCGAGGTTGGCGTTCAGCATCACCACGGCCAGGCGGCTGAGGTGCTCGGCCCGCTCCACGTAGCGGCCGATCCAGTAGAGGCTGTCGGCGACGCGGGCGAGCATCATGGCCGCGCCCCCGCACTCTTCGCCGGCTCGTCCAGGGCGGCGACGTCGGCGTCGTCGGCCAGCACCCAGGTGTCCTTTGAGCCGCCGCCCTGGCTGGAATTGACCACCAGGGAGCCGCGCTTCAACGCCACGCGGGTGAGGGCGCCGGGCGTCACCACGATCTTGTCGCCCGACAGGATGAATGGGCGCAGGTCCACGTGCCGGGGCTCCATGGCCCCGTCCACCAGGCAGGGCGCGGTGGAGAGCTGGATGGTGGGCTGGGCGATGTAGTTGCAGGGATCGGCCTTGATGGCCTCGGCGAAGTCGGCCCGCTCCTTGGCCGAGGCGTGCGGGCCCACCAGCATGCCGTAGCCCCCGGACGCGCCCACCGCCTTGACCACGTACTTGTCGAGGTTGGCCAGCACGTGGCTGAGCTGCGACGGCTCGCGGCACAGGTAGGTCTCGACATTGGGCAGGATGGCGTCCTCGCCCAGGTAGTAGCGGATGATGTCGGGCACATAGGCGTAGACCGCCTTGTCGTCCGCGACTCCGGTTCCCGGGGCGTTGCAGATCACCACATTGCCGGCGCGGTAGGCGTTGAACAGGCCCGCGGCGCCGAGCGACGAATCCCGGCGGAACGACAGCGGGTCGATGAAGTCGTCGTCCACCCGGCGGTAGATCACGTCCACCCGGCGCAGGCCGTTGGTGGTGCGCATGTAGACCATGTTGTCGTGCACCACGAGGTCGCGCCCTTCCAGCAGGGGGACCCCCATCAGCCGGGCCAGGTAGGCATGCTCGTAGTAGGCGGAGTTGTAGACGCCCGGGGTCAGCACCACGACCTGGGGGTTCGAGCGCCACTCGCTGGACATGCTCTTCAAGGTGGCCAGCAGCAGGTCGGGATAGCGCTCCACCGGCCGCACGCCGGCCTGGCGGAAGGTGCCCGGGAAGGTCCGGCGCGAGGCGTCGCGGTTGGCCAGCATGTAGCTGACGCCGGATGGGACGCGCAGGTTGTCCTCCAGCACATAGAAGGCGCCGTCGGTCCCACGGATCAGGTCCGAGCCGCAGACATTGGCGTAGGCCTTGTGCGGCACATAGAGGTGCTGCATCTGGCGCCGGAACGAGGGCGCGCCGAGCACCAGGTCGCGGGGAATCACCCCGTCCATCAGGATGCGCTGGTCGCCGTAAATGTCGGCCAGGAACATGTTCAGCGCCCGCAGGCGCTGGGTCAGGCCCTTCTCGATCACCGACCATTCCGTCGCCGGGATGATGCGCGGAAAGAGGTCGGTGGGGATGATCCGCTCGGTGGAGCTCTCCGCCCCATAGACGGTGAAGGTGATGCCCTGCAGCAGGAACGAGCGCTCCAGCGTCTCCTGCCGGTCCTCAAGCTCATCGGCGCCCAGCGTCTCGATTCGGTGCCGCAGCAGCTCGTAGTGCGGCCTGGTCGCGCCGCCGGGGGCGAACATCTCGTCGTAGGCCTCACCCGGCAGGTAGGCCGATTGGCGCGCCGGGGAGCTTCCCGCGGCCCTGATCTGGGCGGTCTGGACCTGTGCCACGCTGTCGCCTGAACTCATCCTCTTCCTTGCCGTCTCTTGCCCATGCCCGCCGGCCCGTCGCAACGACCGGGGCCGCTTGCGCCCGTCCCAATCACGAGGCGCCCAGCATTTGTGCAGGTTTCGGCCGTCTCGGGGAAGGGCGACTAGGGCGGCCTCTCGTCGGCAGTTACCCAACTGCGGCGGCGATGCAGGTGACATCGGCGAAACACGCCTCTACACGAGGCAGGGGCGGGGGCGCTCGGCATCGGCAGCGTGCTTGGGAAGCGTGGCTTGAAGGGAAAACGTTTCGCCATCGCGGCCTTGGCCGCGGCCCTCTGCGGATTCACTTCGGCCGCCCTGGCCGAGGTGCCCAAGGCGACGGTCGATGGCGACATGGACAAGGGCCTGCGCCAGGAAATCCAGCGCGCCGTCGGAACCTCAAAAACCCGCCCCGATTCCAGCTTCGACGCGCGCCAGCGGGCCAACGACGCCATGGGCGACGCCATCGCCGTGCTGCGATCCGAGGGCTACTACGGCTACACGGTCGAGCCGGACGTCACCGACCTGGAGGGCTTCCCCCAGCCGATGATCCACATCCAGACGGGGCCGCGCTTCACGATCAAGGCGCCGGCCGTGACCTGGGTGGGGCCGCCGCCGGTGGACTCGGCGGCCAAGGCGGGCGTGGGGGCGGTGAAGCTGGATCCGGGCGCGCCCGGCCGCGCCGCCGACGTGGTGGCCGCCGAGGGCCGGGTGATCGCCGCCATCGAGAAGGACGGCTACGCCGACGCCGTCGCGCAGCCGCGGACGGTGATCGTCGACCACGCCGACCACAGCGTCCAGCCCACCTACAAGATCTCGTCCGGCGACCTGATCCGGCTGGACGGCGTCACCGTGATCACCGACGGGCGCACCAATCCGGCCTGGGTGCGCGGGCTGGCGCCCTGGAAGCACGGCGAGACCTATTCGCCCAAGGCCGTGGCCGAGCTGGAACGGCGCCTCTCCGACGTGGGCGTCTATGACCAGGTGACGGTCGCCCTGGCGCCCAAGGACAAGGCGGTGGATGGCTTCCGCCCGGTGATCGTCAGCCTGGCCGATCGGCCACCCCACACGCTGGAGTTGGGGGCGGGCTTCTCGACCACCGGCGGCACGACGGTGAACACCAACAACCTGGAGGCCGGCGCCGACTTCTCGGCGACCGAGGGCTCCGGCGTCGATGGCAAGCTGATCTGGTACAACCGCCTGCACCGGGCCGACACCCTGACGCTCAGCGCCAAGATCTACGACATTCAGCAGAAGCTCGGCGTCGACTTGAGCCTGCCGCACTGGCGGCGCGCGAACCAGACCTTGAAGGTCGGCGCCGCCCTGTTCGGCGACAAGACCACCGCCTTCAACGACTATGGCGGCGGCGCGCGGGTGGAGATCGAGCGGCGCTATACGCGCACCTCCTACGTCAGCGTGGGGGCCGCCGCGGACTACGTCACCACCACGGAAAAGACCGCGGTCAACAGCCAGGCCCTGCCCGTGGGCGAGACCCTGAAGCTGTTCATTCCCTCGATCCTGGGCGCCTTCGCCATCGACAGGTCCAACGAC
>JAFEEA010000247.1 GCA_018241335.1 Pseudomonadota bacterium | reverse complement strand
CGCGGCGGGCGGCGAGGCTTGTCGCCATCGTGGAACTCGTACAGCAGGCAGGCGTGCCAGGCTTCGCCGGCTTCCAGGCGGATGTCGAAGCTGATCCGCCCGTTGGCGTAGACGGCGTTGCTGCCTGCGTTTCGCACCTTGATCACAAGGGCGCGGCGGAAGTCGCCGTTGACATAGGATGTGGTCTGGCGGGCCGCGCGCGGGCTCCACTCCGTGGCGATGCGCCCGCGTCGAACGATACGGCCGGTCTTGACCTCGAACAGGTCGGCGAAATCGCTGCGGATGGCGATTTCCAGATTGAAGCGGATCGCGTGGCCCGCGTGATTGGTGAGGTCGATATCCTCGTGCAGGCCGCCGCCGAGGGTGCGGCTGACCACCAGGCCCAGCGCGCCCTCCTCGATCACGCCGGCCTCCGTCGCCAAGGTCCGGTTGGCCAGGAAGACCCGCGCCGCATAGTAGGCCACGTTGGCCGCGCTCAGCAGATCCCATTCCTCGCCGTTGGCGTAGATCCGCCAGCTCGACACCAGGCGGGTGTCGGCGTTGTAGAGCCCCTTCTCGGAAGGCCAGCGGACCTGGCCGTCCTCGTCCGTGACCAGGAAGCAGTGGCCCTGGTTGAGGGCCAGGCGCGGCGGGCCGACGCTGAGCTCTAGCGGCATGGCCGCCGATCCCCGGACGACGCATCGGCCGGTGGCCCGGCCGAGGCGTCCTCCTCCAGCGCCGCGGTGACGCGACCCACCTGCAGGTCTGTCCCGGCCGCCGCGTCGACCGTGATCACGCCTTCGTCGGGGCCGGGCGGCTCCAGGTCGGCGAACTGGCTGTCGACGAGGCTGGCGGGCATGAAGTGGCCCGGGCGGGCGGCCAGGCGACGGTCCATCAGCGACGCGGGGCCTTCCAGGAACACGAACCGGACGGCCGGACGGCCCTGCCGCAGGATATCGCGATAGGCCCGCTTCAGGGCCGAACAGGTGATGACGCCGCTGCGCCCCTCGCCCAGCCAGCTGTCGATCTGGCGGCCGACAGCCTCCAGCCAGGGCGCCCGGTCGCGATCGTCCAAGGGGTGGCCGGCGCTCATCTTGGCGATGTTGGCGGCGGGGTGCAGGTCGTCGCCCTCCTCGAAGGCCCAGCCGCGCCGCGCGGCCAGGACGCGGCCGAGGGTGGTCTTGCCGGAGCCGGCCACGCCCATGACCACCAGCACCCTTGCGGCCAAGCTCATCCGACCGCCCCTCGCACGCAGCGGCGCAGGCCCGCCATCGCCTTCGCGCAGTCAGCCGCCCCGAAGATGGAGGCGCCGGCCACCTGGCGCACGGTCCGGACGCCCGTCAAGCCAGGGTCCCCGCTTCCTGGTGGCCGCCGAAGCCGAACCGCATCGCCGCCAGCAGCTTCTCGCCGAAGGTGTGCTCCTCGCGCGATCGGAAGCGGGCGAAGAGGGCCGCGGCCAGGACGTCGGCGGGCACGGCTTCCTCGATGGCGGCCTCCAGGGTCCAGCGCCCTTCACCGCTGTCGGCCACCGCGCCGGTGAACTTGCTGAGCGCCGCGTCGCCCGCCAGGGCCTGGGCGGTCAGGTCCAGCAGCCAGGATGAGACTACGCTGCCGCGCCGCCACACTTCGGCGATGTCCGACAGGTTCAGGTCGAAGCGCTCGTCGTCGGGCAGGGCTTCGGCGTTGCGGTTCTTGAGGATGTCGAACCCTTCCGCATAGGCCTGCATCAGGCCGTACTCGATGCCGTTGTGGACCATCTTCACGAAGTGCCCGGCGCCCACCGGGCCGGCGTGGATGTAACCCTCGACCGCGCGAGGGTCGGCGTCATCCGAACGGCGCGTGCGGGGGATGTCGCCCGCGCCCGGGGCCAGGGTCCGGAAGATCGGGTCCAGTCGTTCCACGGCCGCCACCTCGCCGCCGATCATCAGGCAATAGCCGCGCTTCAGGCCCCACACCCCGCCCGAGGTGCCGACATCGACATAGCCGATGTCCTTTTCAGCCAGCGCCTTGGCCCGCCGGATGTCGTCCCGATAGTAGGTGTTGCCGCCGTCCAGCACCGTGTCGCCGGCTTCCAGCAGGCGACCCAGGTCCGCGATGGTCGCCTCTGTCGGGGCCCCTGCCGGCAGCATCACCCACACGGCCCGCGGCGGCTGCAGCTGGCGGACCAGGTCGGCCAGGTCCTGGGCCCGGGACGCGCCCCCCTCGACCAGCGCCTGCACCGTCTTCTCGTCGCGGTCATAGGCGACGCAGGCGTGTCCGCCCGCCATCAGGCGGCGGGCGATGTCGCCGCCCATCCGGCCCAGTCCGATCAAGCCAAGCTGCATGTGTCCCCTCCCCTTCGCGGCCTCAGGCCCGGCCCGCCAGCGCGCGGGCGGCCGCCAGCACCGCCTCGGGCGTGAAGCCGAACCTGACGCGCAAGTCCTTGCCGGGCGCGGAAGCGCCGAACGAATGCATGGCGATGATCCGACCCCGCGGCCCGACGTAGCGGTCCCAGCCCAGGGGCGAAGCCTCCTCCACCGCCAGGCGGGCGGTCACGGCCGGCGGCAGCACCTCGTCCCGATAGGTCTGGTCCTGCGCCTCGAAGAGATCCCAGGACGGCATGGAGACGACACGGGCCCGCACGCCTTCGCGGCCCAGCCGCCGCCAGGCCTCGACGCAGAGGGCCACCTCGCTGCCCGACGCCATCAGGATCACCTCCGGCGCGCCGCCGGCGCTGTCGGCCAGGACATAGCCGCCGCGCGCCAGCCCGCCCGCCGGGGCGAATTCGGCGCGGTCCAGGGTCGGCAGGGCCTGTCGCGACAGGATGATGCAGGCCGGGCGGCGGGTCTGCCCCAGGGCGGCCTTCCACGCCTGCGCGGTCTCGTTGGCGTCGGCGGGGCGCAGGGTGATCAGGCCGGGGATCGCCCGCAAGGCCGCCAATTGCTCCACCGGCTGGTGCGTCGGCCCGTCCTGGCCGAGCTCGATCGAGTCGTGGCTGAACACATAGACCACCGGCAGCGCCATCAAGGCGGCGAGGCGCGTCGGCGGGCGCATGTAGTCGCTGAAGACCAGGAAGGTGCCGGTGTAGGCGCGCAGCCCCGACAGGGCCAGGCCGCTGGCGATGGCCCCCATGGCGTGCTCGCGCACCCCGAAGTGAAGGTTGCGGCCGGCGTAGCCGCCCGGCTGGAAGTCGCCCGCGCCGTCGAACTCCAGTTCCGTCTTGGTGGAGGGCGACAGGTCCGCCGAGCCGCCGACCAGCCAGGGATAGTTGGGCGCGATGGCGTTCAGCACCTTGCCCGAGGCTTCCCGCGTGGCCATGCCCTTGGCGTCGGCGGGGAAGCTGGGGATGTCGGCGTCCCAGCCGGCCGGCGGCGCGCCCGACCACAAGGCGGCGAGCTCGGCGGCCGCCCCGGCGTCCGCCCTGGCGAAGGCCGCCAGCCCCTCCCGCCAGGCCGCGTTCAGGCGCGCGCCGCGCTCGCCCAGGGTCTGCGCGAACCGTTCGCGCACGCCGTCAGGGACCAGGAACTGGGCGTCCTGCGGCCAGCCATAGGCCTGCTTGGTGAGCCTGACCTCCTCTTCGCCGAGGGGATCGGAATGGATCTTGGAGGTGCCCTGCTTGTGCGGCGAGCCATAGCCGATGACGCTGCGCACCCGGATCAAGGTCGGCCGGTCGACGGACCTCTGGAACGTGGCGACGGCGTGGGCGAAGGCGTCGGTGTCGTTGGCGTCGGCGACGTCCAGGGTCGCCCAGCCATAGGCCCGGAAGCGCCGGGCGACGTCCTCGCCGAACGCCAGGTCGGTCTGGCCCTCGATGGTCACGTGGTTGTCGTCGTAGATCCAGCAGAGGTTCGACAGCTTCAGGTGGCCGGCCAGGGACGCCGCCTCGCCGCTGACGCCTTCCATCATGTCGCCGTCGCTGCACAGGGCGAAGACCCGGTAGTCGAAGAGCCGATGGCCGGGACGGTTGAAGCGCGCCTCCAGCCAGCGTTCGGCCATGGCCATGCCGACACTGTTGGCCGCCCCCTGCCCCAACGGGCCGGTGGTGGTCTCGACGCCGGTGGTCAGGCCGAATTCCGGGTGACCCGGGCAGGCGCTGTCCAGCTGGCGAAAGGCCTTGATGTCCTCCAGGCTGACCGCCGGCCGGCCTCGCCCGCGGCCTTGTGCGTCCACGGCCTCCACCCTGGCCAGGTGCAGCAGGGCGTAGAGCAGCAGCGACCCGTGGCCGGCCGACAGGACGAACCGGTCCCTGTTCGGCCAGGCGGGGTCCTTGGGGTCATAGCGCAGGAAGCGCGTCCAGAGTGTGTAGGCGACCGGCGCCATGCCCATCGGCAGGCCGGGATGCCCGGACTGAGCCTTCTGCACGGCGTCGATGGCCAGGGTCCGTATCGTGTTGATGGCGGTGAGGTCGATGTCGGTCAGGACGGCCTCGCCCCCGGCCCGTCCGGCGTTTGGCATGCTGACGGCGGTCATGATCGCTCCTCCCCGGCGCCTCCGGTTAGGCAACGGGTTGCGAGGGCGGCGGTTCCCCTGGAACCCCAGAGCAGAGCCATCGGCGCAAGGCCGAGCCCTACCGCTCGGCCATGTCGATGCTGACCTTCTACATCAACCGCGCCGGCAAGAACCTCACGGCGGACCATCGCAAGACGTTGGAAGCGGCCAAGGGCGAATTGCGCCACGCCTTCGGGCGCGACTGACGCCTAGAAGGCCACGCAGGCCGGCGATTCCAGGATCACCGCCTGCTGGTGGCGGAAGCGATCGCGGTAGGCGTCGCGGATGGCGTGAACCTTGTCGCGCTCGCGGTCGGCCCCCGTCAGGACCACCAGCACGGCGCGGGCCTGCTGACGGGCGAAAGGCCCCTTGCCGCCCGCCTGGTAGACGTCGGAGACCGGCAGGCTGGCTGGAAAGCGGGGCATGACCTCGCTGTCCACGAAGGCGCGCCAGTCGGCGTAGCTGACGACCGCTTCATCGCCGCTGAAGACGATCTCGGCGCTGGTGGCCGGATGCAGGCTGGCCGGGCAGGCGGCGGGCGCGGTCTTCGCCAGGGCCGGCGCGGCCAGCAGGCTCATGGCGAAGGCGAGCTTGAGAGGCTTCATGGCGAACGCTCCGAATCGCGACTCTGGTTTTCAGCCTAGCAAACCCGGCGCCGCGGGCCTCAGCCCGCCCCCACCAGCTCCCGGCCGATGAGGAACCGCCGGATCTCGTTGGTCCCCGCGCCGATGTCATAGAGCTTGGCGTCGCGCAGCAGGCGCTCGACCGGGAACTCCTTGGTGTAGCCGGCGCCGCCCAGGGCCTGGATCGCCTCCAGCGACACCCTCACCGCGTTCTCGGACGCCATCAGGATCGCCCCGGCCGCGTCGAAGCGCGTGGTGCGGCCGGCGTCGCAGGCCCGGGCCACCGCATAGACATAGGCGCGCGCCGAGTTCAGGGCGACATACATGTCCGCCACCTTGCCCTGCATCAGCTGGAAGGTCCCGATCGCCTTGCCGAACTGCTTGCGCTCGCGGACGTAGGGCAGCACGACGTCCAGGCAGGCCTGCATGATGCCCAGCGGCCCGCCGGAGAGC
>JAFEEA010000246.1 GCA_018241335.1 Pseudomonadota bacterium | reverse complement strand
GCCTCGGTGGCCTATCGCCTGGAGTATCCGGAGTGGTGGGGCGGCAACAAGGACGCCGCCAAGAAGGCCACCGAGCGGATGCGCTCGCGGGCCTCGGCCTACGCCCTCTATGTCCTGGCCAAGGCCGGGCGGGGCGATCTGGCGCGGCTGCGCTGGTGGCACGACGTGCAGATGAAGGACGAGCCGTCGCCGCTGTCCATCGCCCAGGTCGGCGCGGGCCTGGCGATGATGGGCGACCACGCCCGGGCGCACGACGCCTTCGTGCAGGCGGCCCAGAAGCTGGGCTACAAGCGCTCGCCCCTGCAGATCGGGCCGCTCTTCTTCGTCGAGGACACCGACTACTACCAGAGCCCGCTGCGCGACCTCGGCGCGGTGATCGCCCTGGCCTACGAGGCCAAGGAGACGGACCTCGCCCGCGGCCTGCAGGGCCGGCTGGACGGGGCGGTCAAGGACCCCGGCGCGCTCAACACCCAGGAGGCGGCGGCCCTGCTGCGAGCGGCGCACTTCATGCTGCAGGCGTCCGGCGTCCCGAAGATCGTTGCGACGGGGGTCGTGCCACTGCCGACCTCGGGCGGCACGCCGCGCTGGGCGGTGGGGCGGCTGGACCAGGCCCGCTTCACCAACCAGGGCGGCGCCATCTGGCGGACGGTGACGGTGCGCGGCACGCCCCTGGCCGTGCCGCCGGCCGAGTCCGCCGGCCTGTCGGTGAGCAAGACCTTCTATTCCTTCTCGGGCGGGCCGGTGGACCTGGCCAGCCTGAAGCAGGGCGACCGGGTCATCGTGCTGGTCCGCGGCCAGTCCTCGCGCGGCCAGACCACGGCCATGGCGGTGGACGACGCCCTGCCGGCCGGCTTCGAGATCGAGACCACCCTCAGCCCCGACGACGCCGAGACCGGGCCGTTCAAGTTCCTGGGCAAGCTGACCACGGCCAGCGTGCAGGAGGCGCGGGACGATCGCTACATGGCGGCGATGAGCCTGCCCGGCAACGGGAGCTTCGCCTTCGCCTATGTGGCGCGGGCGGTGACGCCGGGCGACTTCTTCCTGCCCGGCGCCCAGGCCATCGACATGTACCACGCCGGCGTCTTCGGCCATTCGGCCGCCGGCCGGCTGGTGGTGGCGGCGGGGCCCTGATCGGCGGCGCGGTCTTGGCGTCCTTCTCCCCTTGCGGGAGAAGGCAGCCCGCGCAGCGGGTCGGATGAGGGGTCGACGGACCGGTGGTGAGTGGCGTGCCCAAGGATAGTCTCGAAGGCTGCCCGACCCCTCATCCGTCGGCTTCGCCGCCACCTTCTCCCGCAAGGGGAGAAGGACCGGATCGGCGCACCATCCGCCTCCTGGTCTTCGGCCTGATCGCCCTGCTCGGCGCGCAGTGCCTGCTGCTGGCCCTGGACGCGGCCTTTCCGCCGGACCTGTCGCGGGCGGCGCGGTCGTCGCCGGTGGCGCTGGACCGGCGGGGGGCCTGGCTGAGGGCCCTGCCGGTGGAGCGCGGGCGCTGGCGCATCCGCGCCGACCTCGACCGCACCGATCCGGTCTTCCTCGAGCGCCTGGTGCGGATCGAGGATGCGCGGTTCTGGGTTCATCCCGGGGTCGATCCCCTGTCCGTGGTCCGCGCTTCGGCCTCGGCCTTGATCCACGGGCGGATTTCGTCGGGCGCCTCGACCCTGACCATGCAGACCGCCCGCCTGCTTTCGCCGCACCCGCGCACCGTCCCCTTCAAGCTGCTGGAGATGGTGCGGGCGGTGCAGCTGGAGGCGCGGTTCTCCAAGCGCCAGATCCTGGCGATGTACCTGACGCTGGCGCCCTATGGCGGCAACCTGGAGGGCGCGCGGGCGGCCAGCCTGGCCTATTTCGGGCATGAGCCGCAGACCCTCACCGACGCCGAGCAGGCGATGCTGATCGCCCTGCCCCAAGCGCCCGAGGCGCGGCGGCCGGACCGCAAGCCGGCGGCGGCGCGCGCGGCGCGGGCCAGGGTGCTGGGCAAGATGCTGCGCGCGGGCATGATCACCCCGGGCCGCGCCCAGGAGGCCGACGCCGACCGCATTCCGGGCCGCTCGCCCTTTCCGGCCCTGGCCTGGCACGTCGGCGGCGAGCTGGCCCGCGCCGCCCCGGCCTCGCAGGCTTCGGTGATCTCCACCCTGGACGCCGACCTGCAGCGCCGCCTGGAGCCCCTGGCCGCCCGCACCGCGCGGGAACAGGGGCCCGAGGGGGTGGTGGCGATCCTGGTGGTGGACCTGAAGGGCCGGGCGGTGCGGGCGGCGGTCGGCTCCGGGGGCCTGGACCGCCCCGGCGGCTGGATCGACCTGACCCGCGCCCTGCGCTCGCCGGGCTCGGCCCTGAAGCCGTTCATCTACGCCTTCGCCTTCGAGGCCGGCGTGGCCGCCCCCGACACCGAGGTGGACGACACGCCCCGCCGCTTCTCCGACTACCAGCCCGAGGACTTCGACCGGGTGTTCCATGGCCGGGTGACGGCGCGCGAGGCCCTGACCCATTCGCTGAACGTCCCGGCGGTGAGCCTGCTGGAGCGGGTCGGGCCGCAGACCTTCGAGGCGCGGCTGACCGCGGCCGGGGCCCGGCTGGTGCGGCCCAAGGCCGGCTACCGCGACGCGGGCCTGGCCCTGGCGCTGGGCGGGGAGGGGATCACCCTGCGCGACATGGCCATGCTCTATGCGGCGCTGGGCGACGGGGGCATGGCCAAGCCCCTGGCCTGGACCGAGGCCGACGCCCGGCGCAACGCCCGCGCCCGCGGCGTGCGCCTGGTCAGCGCCGCGGCGGCGCGCCAGGTGCTGGACATCCTGCGCGAGGCGCCAACGCCCAAGGGCCGCGCGCCCTCGGCCCTGACCCGGGGCGGGCCGGCCATCGCCTTCAAGACCGGCACCTCCTACGGCTTCCGCGACGCCGTCGCCATGGCGGTGGCCGGCGACCAGGTGATCGCGGTCTGGACAGGCCGCGCCGACGGCGGCGCGCGCAGCGGCATGACCGGGCGCGACGCGGCCCTGCCCCTGCTGTTCGACGTCGCCGACCAGATCGCGCCGGCGGCCTCGGCTCCGCGCCCGATCGCGCCGAAATCGGCGCCGCCCGCGCTGCGCCAGCTCGACCGCCCCGGCGCCGGGCCGCGCCTGATCTTCCCGCCGGACGGGGCGGTGGTGGAGTCGCCGGGCTTCGGCCCCGGCTCTCGGGGGCTGGCCCTGGCCGCCGGCGGGACGGGGCTGAGCTGGTACGTGGACGGCGCGCCGGTGCCGGTGGATGCCGTCAGTGGCCGGGCCATCTGGCGGCCAACCTCGCCGGGGTTCTACCGGGTGACGGTGGTGGATGCGGAGGGGCGACGCACCGAGGCCAAGGTCCGCGTCAAGGGCGCCGCGCCCTGACGGCGCCTACGCCGCCGGCTTGTCCGGCTGGCGGTCGGGGTGGGCGGCCTGGAAGGCGGGGTGGTCGGCGGCGCGGGCGGCCACGGCGGCCAGGGCCGGGAACGGACCCATGTCGACAGCGAAGCGGCTGGACGACCAGATCTGCGGGATCAGGGCGCAGTCGGCCAGGGTGGGCGTGTCGCCGAAGGCGAAGCCGCGGCCGTGCTCGGCCACCATCGGTTCCAGGGCCGTAAAGCCGTCCGTGATCCAGCGCCGGCCCCACGCCTGCTGGTCCTCGCCGCCCTGGGCGTGGCCGAGTTCGGCCAGGGCCTTGAGGACGCGCAGGTTGTTCAGCGGGTGGATGTCGCAGGCGACGATCTCGGCCATGGCGCGGACGATCGCCCGGTCGCGCGGCGAGCCGGGCAGGAGGGGCGGCTGGGGATGGGTCTCGTCCAGCCATTCCAGGATCGCCAGGGACTGGGTCAGCACCTGGCCGTCGGCGGTCAGCGACGGCACCAGGGCCTGGCGGTTGTAGCTGTCCCGATAGGGCGCCGCGCCCTGTTCGTTCTTCAGCAGGTTGACCGGCGCATAGTCGAATGCGAGGCCCTTCAGGCAAAGGCCGATCCGCACCCGATAGGGCGCCGTGGCGCGCCAGTAGGAGTGCAGCAGCAGGTCGGCCACTAGACCACCTTGAAGCTCAGGGACCCGACGCCCTCGATTTCGCCGGTGACGGTGTCGCCGCGCACCAGCGGGCCGACCCCCTCGGGCGTGCCGGTATAGATCAGGTCGCCCGGCGCCAGGGCCCACAGCTTGGAGGCCTCGGCCACGATCTCGGGCACGGACCAGATCATGTCGGCGACCGTCGCGTCCTGTTTCACCTGGCCGTTCACCGACAGGGTGATGCGGCCCTGGGGCGCGGGGCCGGTCCACGGGCGGATGGCCGAGATCGGGGCCGAGCGGTCGAAACCCTTGCTGGCGTCCCAGGGCTGGCCCTTGTCCTTGGCGGCGTTCTGGATGTCGCGACGGGTCAGGTCGACGCCGGCGGCGTAGCCGAAGATATGGTCCAGGGCCTCGCCCACCGGGATGTTCGTCCCGCCTTTGCCGATGGCCACCACCAGCTCCATCTCGTGATGCAGGTTGCTCGTCAGGGTCGGATAGGCGGCGTCCTCGCCGGGCGTGACCACCGCGTCGGCGGGCTTGGTGAAGAAGAACGGCGGGTCGCGGTCGTCGCCGCCCATCTCGCGCCGGTGGGCGGCGTAGTTGCGGCCGACGCACAGGATGCGGCGCACCGGAAAGCGGGCGGCGGTCCCCTCGACGGGAACCGTGGCCAGAGGCGGGGCGGGGATCACGAAATTGCTCATGCCTTGCCCCTAAACCCGCGCGCTGTCCTTGACCAGCGGCGCGCGCCTAACCGTTCTTTCACTTGCGGGCGCGGGGAGCGGCGTGCATTGCGGTTGGGGGCAGAAACCGCACCCCGGGCCGTTACAGACGCCATGCTCATCATCGAAAACCTGACCCACATCTATCCGGGCGGCGTCAAGGCGCTGGACGAGGTGAACCTGACCGTGCCGCGCGGCATGTTCGGCCTGCTGGGCCCCAACGGCGCCGGCAAGTCGACCCTGATGCGCACGGTGGCCACCCTGCAGGCGCCGACGTCTGGGTTCATTCGCTTCGACGACATCGACGTGCTGAAGAACCCGGAGGCCCTGCGCCGCGTTTTGGGTTACCTGCCCCAGGACTTCGGCGTCTACCCCAGGGTCAGCGCGCTGGACATGCTGGACCACATGGCCGTGCTGAAAGGCGTCGCCGACCGCAAGGTCCGCAAGGAGCTGGTCGAGGCCCTGCTGCAGCAGGTCAACCTGTGGGACCACCGGCGCAAGGCCATCTCCGGCTTCTCGGGGGGCATGCGCCAGCGCTTCGGCATCGCCCAGGCCCTGATCGGCGACCCCCGACTGATCATCGTCGACGAGCCCACCGCCGGCCTCGACCCGGAGGAACGCAACCGCTTCCTGAACCTGCTGGCCGAGATCGGCGAGAACGTCGTGGTGGTCCTGTCCACCCACATCGTCGACGACGTGGCCGACCTTTGCCCCAAGATGGCGATCATCGCCGGCGGGCGGATCGTCAGCGAGGGCGCGCCCCAGGCCCTGATCGCCGGCCTTTCCGGCCGCATCTGGATGAAGACCGTCGACAAGGCCGAGCTGCCGGC
>JAFEEA010000245.1 GCA_018241335.1 Pseudomonadota bacterium | reverse complement strand
GGATTGATCCACAGCGCCGAGGCCTGGTAGCCGCCCACCAGGAACAGCGAGATCAGCACGCTGTAGCGATACTTCAGCCGGATCAGGCTGCCGCAATAGATCACCACCATGATGATCCCGGCGTAGTAGAGGCTGTTGAAGGGCGGGGCCATGATCGCGGTCATCACCACCACACCGAATCCCGAGGACAGCATCGCCGCCGCCAGGGCCCACTGGCCGAAGCGGAAGAACCCCTTCAGGAATGTCAGCCCGAAGATGCCCAGAAGGATCGGGCACACCACGCCATAGCGGATCGCCAGCAGCGCCCCCCACAGCCGGCCGCCCACGGTGAGGTCCAGCAGGCCAAAGGTGAAATAGAGCGCCGTACCCGCCAGCAGATAGGCGCGGATGAAGGTCAGGGACTGGACAAAGGTCTCACGCGTGAACTGGCGCTCGACCACGGGATCGCGGAAGCGCAGCCATGGTCCATCCAGGTCGAAGCGATCGCCGTCTATCTGTGTTGATCTGTCCAGCCGCGGTTCTAAGCCCCTTTGCGCCGGGGCTGCGGCCGGCGACCACGGCCGGCGCGCGATTGGCGATCGGCCCCCCGGAGTCGCGAGGATGACCCTAACTGCGCCTGCGACCTATTGGCAGGAGACCCGTCGTCGCAGGCGTCGCTATCCCGGCAGCCGCACGGCGGCCCTCAGGCCGCCCAGCGGCGATCGGCTCAAGGTCACCTCGCCGCCGTGGCCGCGCGCCACGTCCCGGGCGATGGCCAGGCCCAGCCCGACTCCCTTGGTGTTCTGATTGCGCGCCTCGTCCAGCCGGCCGAAGGGGGCGAAGGCTTCTTCGAACCGTTCGTTCGGGATGCCCGGGCCGTCGTCGTCGATCAGGATCTCGACCCCGCCGGCCGCCGTCGCATGGGCGGCGACCTCGACGTGCTCGCCGTGCACGGCGGCGTTCATGACCAGGTTGGCCAGGGCGCGCTTCAGCGCATTGGGCCGGACGGTGGCGCTGAGGCCCTGCTCGGCCTCGACACGCACCCGCGCCCCGGCCCGCACCGCGCCCTCGGACACCTCGATGATCAGCCGGCGCAGGTCGATCGTCTCCACCGCCTCGCCGCCCTCGCCGCGCGCGAAGTCGAGGTACTCGTCGATCATGTGCTCCATCTCGGCCAGGTCGCCCTTCATGGCGGCGGTCCGCTTGGTGGGCTGGGCCAGGGCCAGTTCGAGCTTCAGGCGCGTCAGCGGCGTGCGCAGGTCGTGGCTCACCGAGGCCAAGAGGGCCGTGCGCTGATCGACATAGCGGTGGATGCGCGTCTTCATGGCGAGGAAGGCCTGGGCCGCGCGGCGCACCTCGCGCGCGCCATGGGGCCGGAAGGGGACGTCCGCGCCCTTGCCGAACGCCTCGGCCGCGTCGGCCAGGCGCTCGATGGCCCGGACCTGGTTGCGGATGAACAGCAGCGACACCGTGGTCAGCAGCACCGTCGCCACCGTCAGCCACAGGATGAAGATGTGGCCCTGGGTGGCGAACACCCGGTCCTTGGGCGCGATGATCCGCAGCACCCCGCCCCTCACCTGCACCCAGACGTCGACGTAGTTGGGGAAGCGCACGGTGTCGAACCAGAACGGCGCGTCCAGCCGCTCGTCCAGCGCGGTCTGCAGCGAGCGGTCGACGGCCACGAACAGCGACGGCCGCTTGCCGCGGGGCAGGGCGGCGCCTTCCCGGAACTCGATGGACAGGTCGGCGCTGCGGAAGCGGTTGCGCAGCTTCTCCTCGCCGCGCGGCGTCGGATCCTCGTCATAGGCCTGCACCGCCATGGCCACGTCACCCGCCAGGCCTTCGGTGAGCCGGCTGTTCACGGTCTGCCAGTGGGCGTCGAAGAAGGCCCAGGTCACGCCGATCTGCATGATCGCGATGGGCAGGACGATGATCATCAGGCTGCGCCCGAACAGGGTGTCGGGCGTGCGCCGCTTGACCATGCGCCAGAACCAGCGGGGCCAGGGCGTCAGGCGCATCAGTCGGGCGCCAGGCGATAGCCCACGCCCCGCACGGTCTGCAGGTAGCGGGGATTCTTGGGGTCGGCCTCGATCTTGCGGCGTAGGCGGGTGACCTGGATATCGACGGCCCGGCCGGAGGGATCGGCGCTCTCGCGCGCAAGGTCCAGCCGGTCGACCGCAGCGCCGTGCGCCCTTGCGAGCTGCCGCAGCAACTGCGTTTCCGCCTCCGTCAGGCGGATCGGGCGCTCGCCCTTGAAGAGCTCGCCGCGGCCCGGATCGAAGGCGCAGAGGCCGAGGCTCAGCGGCCGGCCCGGCGGCGAGGCCGCGCGGCGCAGGATCGCCTCGATGCGCAGCAGCAGCTCCTCCGGCTCGAAGGGCTTGGCCAGATAGTCGTCCGCCCCCTGCCTGAGGCCCTCGATGCGATCATCCGGCAAGCCTCGCGCGGTCAGGATCAGCACCGGCGTCAGGCCCGCCGCGCCCGTGCGGCCGCGCAGCCAGCGGGTGAAGGCCAGGCCGTCTTCGCCCGGCATCATCACGTCCACCACGAGCAGGTCGAAATCCAGGGTCTCCAGGAACCGTCGCGCGACGGCCGCGTCCGACGCCACCGCGACCCGGAACCCGGACCGGGCCAGGTATTCCTTCAGGAGGTCGCGAATGCGGTCGTCATCGTCGACCACCAGGATGTGCCTGTCCGCCGCGTCGGCCGTCATCGCCATGCCGGGCGTTATAGCCGACTTTTGGGGCGGTGCGATGACCGGCTCGGGTTCCCCTGTTGGCTGGCGCTACGGTTGTGCTACCGGCAGGACATGGCGCGCCGTCTGACCCTCGACTTCCTGAAGACCGCCTCCGGCTCCGGCCTGCTGCTGGCCGGCGCGGCGCTGCTCGCCATCGTGTGGGCCAACAGCCCCTGGGCGGGGCGCTACTTCGCCTTCATCGGCGCCGAGGTCCCGGTCCGCCTGGGCGACTTCGCGGTCACCAAGACCGTCGGGCGCTGGGTCAGCGACGCCCTGATGGCGATCTTCTTCCTGGTCCTGGGGATGCAGATCAAGTTCGAGGCGTTGCGGGGCGAGCTTTCCAGCCCCCGGCGCCTGGGCTTGCCCCTGGCCGCGGCCCTCGGCGGGCTGGTGGTTCCGGCCCTGACCTTCCTGGCCCTGAACCTCGGCGTCCCGCGCACCGCCGGTGGCTGGGCCACCCCCATGGCCACGGACGTCGGGGTCGCCCTGGCCGTGCTGACAGTGGCGGGTCCGCGCCTGCCGGCGGCCCTGCGTATCTTCCTGCTCACCGTCGCCCTGGCGGACACCCTGGTGGCGGTGGTCATCAACGGCGCCATCTTCGCCGGCGACGTGCATTTCAAGGCCCTGGCCGGCGCCGGCCTGACCCTGGCCCTGCTGGCCGTGATGGGCTGGTGGAAGCGCGCGCCGTTCCTGTTCTACGCCGCCGGCTTCGTGGTGGTCTGGGCCTTCACCCTTGAGAGCGGCGTCAGCACCGCCCTGGCGGGGGTCGCCTGCGCCTTCACCGTGCCCGTCGGCGCCCGTCGCCTGGGCCAGGACAGCGTCCTGACCTACTTCATGGACAGCCTGCACCCTTACGTCGCCTATGCGGTCCTGCCCCTGTTCGCCCTGACCTCGGCCGGCTTCGCCTTCCGCGGCCACTCGCCCGAGCAGCTGCTGGCCCCCGCGCCGTTGGGCGTGGGCCTCGGCCTGCTGATCGGCAAGCCGGTGGGGGTGTTCGGCTTCTCGGTGCTGGCCGCCGCCCTCAAGATCGCCCGCCGCCCGCCGGGCGTGACCTGGATCGAGCTGCTGGGCGCGGCCATGCTGTCGGGGATCGGCTTCACCATGAGCCTCTTCATCGGCCACCTGGCCTTCGGCGACGATCCGTTGGCCCGCACCCAGGTGAGGCTGGCGGTGATCGCAGCTTCCCTGGTCGCCGCGGCGGCGGGCGGGGCGCTGCTGATGGCGGCCAACCGCCGGCGCGTCGACCTTGGCGACGATGCGTTCTAGGAAGGGCGCATGAGCGACAGCGAAGACATCCTCGATCGCGCGGCCGACGCCGCCCTGATCCTGGCCGCCGAGCGGCCCTGGCGCGAAGTCTCCCTGCGCGACATCGCCGAGCGGGCCGCCGTTCCCCTGGCCGATCTCTACGCCCGCGCCGCCAGCAAGTGGTCGCTCATGGCCCGCCTCTCCGACCGCCTCGACCGGGCGGCGCTGGAGACGGCCTCGACCCCCTCGGACGACCTGCACGATCGCCTGTTCGACGCCGCCATGGCCCGCGTCGAGGCCATGGAGCCGCATCGCCTGGCCCTGATGGCCATCGCCAAGGCCGACACCCCGGTGATGCTGCTGCCGCACCTGCCGCGCACCGCCCGCGCGATCCTGGAGGCCGCCGGCGTCGACGCCACCCCGCCCAGGGTCATCGCCATGACCGCCGTCTGGGCCCGGACGGTGCAGGTCTGGCGCGACGACGAGGGGGCGCTCAATCGCACCATGGCCGAGATCGACAAGCGCCTGAAGCAGATGCGCGAGCGCTTGAACCGCATCCGCCAGGGCTTCTGACCGCGCGCCGACCCGGCTAGGCTCCGGCCAGACCCCAGGGAGACGCGCCATGGACTTCCGCTCGATCGCCTACGCCGTGGACGGGCGCATCGCCACCATCACCTTGAACCGCCCCCACCGCATGAACGCCATCGACGGCGCCATGCCGCGCGAGATCGCCGCCGCCGTCCAGCGCGCCAACGCCGACGACGCGGTGCATGTCATCGTCCTGACCGGGGCGGGGGAGGGCTTCTGCGGCGGCTACGACCTGGTGGAATACGCCGAGAAACCGGGCGCGCGGCCGGGCTCGCAGCTGGGCGGCGGCCAGACGGCCGATCCGGGCGCCAACGCCCCGCCGCCGCTGCCCTGGGATCCCATGGCCGACTTCTACGGCATGTACCGCAACACCCAGGACTTCATGAGCCTGTGGCGATCCTACAAGCCGACCATCGCCAAGGTGAACGGCCCCGCGGTCGCCGGCGGCAGCGACATCGCCCTCTGCTGCGACCTGGTGGTGATGGCCGACGAGGCGCGCATCGGCTATCCGCCGGCCCGCGTCTGGGGCTGCCCGACGACCGCCATGTGGGTCTACCGGCTGGGCGCCGAGAAGGCCAAGCGCATGCTGTTCACCGGCGACCTGGTCTATGGGCCGGAGGCAGTGAAGCTGGGCCTGGTCCTGGAGAGCGTCCCTCGCGCCGAGCTCGATGCGCGGGTGGCCGAGATCGCCGCCCGCATGGCCGGCGTGCCGCGCAACCAGCTCATGATGCAGAAACTGATGATCAACCAGGCCTACGAGAACATGGGCCTGGCCTCGACCCAGATGACCGCCACCCTGTTCGACGGGATCACCCGCCACTCGCCCGAGGGCGTCTGGTTCAAGCAGCGCGCCGAGGAAGCCGGCTTCAAGCAGGCGATCAAGGAACGCGACGGCGGCGACCCCATCGCCGAGGGCTGGAGCCGCCCGTTCTCGCGGGGCGGGGGTCAATAGGCGGCGCCGTAACCCCTCATCCTCCCACGCCTTCGGCGCGGGCCCCTCCTTCTCCCTCTGGG
>JAFEEA010000244.1 GCA_018241335.1 Pseudomonadota bacterium | reverse complement strand
CCTCCCAATCGCTGCGCGATCGGGCCCCTCCCTCTCCCTCTGGGAGAGGTGTTCCGATGGGCGACCTGTCGTTTCCTTCTCCCAGAGGGAGTAGGAGGGGCCCGCGGCGAAGCCGTGGGAGGATGAGGGGATCCGCCGCCGCGCCTCAGGCCGGCTTGCGACCCAGCATCTGGGCGACTTTGCGGGCCAGGTCGTCGCGCGTGTAGGGCTTGGAGAGCAGGGCGACACCGGGGTCGAGGCGGCCGTGGTGGACGATGGCGTTGTCGGTGTAGCCCGACGTGAACAGGATCGGCAGGGTGGGGGCCATGGCCTCGACATGGCTGGCGAAGTCCCGCGTCTTGAGCGACCCGGGCATCACCACGTCGGAGAAGACGAGGTCCACGCCAGGGTCGGCGCGCAGGCTGGCCAGGGCGGCCTCGGCGTTCGCCGCCTCGCGGCAGCGGTAGCCGAGATCCTCCAGCAGCCCCACGGCCGCGGCCCGCACATTGTCGTCGTCCTCGACCACCATGATCACCTGGCCGCCGCCGTGGCCGGGGGCTCGGGGGCTGGCGGCCAGGGCGGCCTCGGCCTGGTGCGCACGGGGCAGGTAGATCTTGACCGTCGTGCCTTGGCCGAGCTCGGAATAGATCTGCACGTGGCCGTTCGACTGGCGCACGAAGCCGTAGACCATGGAGAGGCCCAGGCCCGTGCCCTTGCCATCGACCTTGGTGGTGAAGAAGGGCTCGAACACCTTGTCGCGGATTTCGGGCGGCATGCCCTCGCCGGTGTCGGAAACGGCGATCAGGACATACTGGCCGGCCTGCAGGTCCTCGATGTCGCGGGTATAGGCGTCGTCGAGGGTGGCGTTGGTGATCTCGATGGTCAGCCGCCCGCCTTCGGGCATGGCGTCGCGCGCATTGATCGCCAGGTTGAGCACGGCGCTTTCAACCTGGGCGGGATCGGCGACGGTGTTCCAGAGCCCCCCGGCGACCACGGTCTCGATCTCGATGCCCTCGCCCAGGGTCCGGCGCAGCAGGTCCGACATGTCGCCGAACAGGCGCGAGAGGTTGATGACCTGGGGCTCCAGCGGCTGGCGGCGGGCGAAGGCCAGGAGCTGGCGGGTGAGCTGTGCGGCCCGGTCGGTTCCGTAGAGGGCGTTGCGCAGGCGGCGCTGGGCGCTCTCCTGGCCGGCGAGGGCGGGCTCCAGCAGTTCGAGATTGCCGCGGATGACCTGCAGCAGGTTGTTGAAGTCGTGGGCGACGCCGCCGGTGAGCTGGCCGACCGCCTCCATCCGCTGCGCCCCGCGCAGCCGTTCCTCGGCCTTGACCCGGTCGGTGATGTCGCGGATCGAGCCGATGATGCGGTCGGTGTCGCCCGAGGGGCCACGCACCGGCGCCAGGATGGATTCCCAGGTGCGGGGGCCGTCGGGCAGGTTCTGAAGGACGTTGCGCGACAGCACCGGGCGATCGGAGGCGCGCACGCGGCGATAGTGGGCGATCAGGTTTTCCGCCGCCGGCTGGGGAATGAGCTCGGCGATGTCGCGCCCGCGAATGCGGTCGGCGTCCGCGCGCAGGGCCTTGGCCAGGGCCGGATTGATCTCGCCGACGACGAAGCGGTCGTCATCCTTGATCTCCAGCACCATCAGGTAGTCCGGGGTGTTGGCGAAGAAGGCGCGAACCAGGGCGTCGGTGGCGTCGAGGGCGTCCTGGGCGACCTGGGTGTCGCGCAGCGCCTTCTCCAGGCGCTGCGTCGTGCGCCCCATGACGATGACCGCGCCGACCAGGCCGAAGAGCGCGATGGCGGCGACGCCGACGCCCAGGATCAGGCTGAGGCGCTCGGCGCGCGCGGCGGCGGCCGTTCGCTGCTCCAGGAGCTGCCGCTCGGTGCTGGTGACGAGGTTGCTGAGCCGACGGATCTCGCCCATGGCCACGGGCCCGCGGCCGTCGCGGATCAGCGCCCGGGCCTTCGAGAAGTCGCCGGCCCTGGCCTGGTTCACCCGCGCCTCCAGGAAGGCCATTCGGGCGTTGATGGCCGCATTGAGCTGGGCGACATGCTCGACCTGGCCGGGGTTGTCCTTGATGTCGTCGGCCAGGGCCGCCTGGGCGGCCGGCATGGCCGCCAGCGCCTGCCGATAGGGTTCGAGGTAGGCGCCCTCTTCGGTCAGGAGATAGCCGCGCTCGCCGGTCTCGGCGTCCTCGACCAAGCGAAACAGGCCCAGGTTGCGCTCGATGGCGCCGTGGGTGTGGCTGACCCAGAACCGGGCCTCGGCCAAGGATCGGGCGTGATTGTAGATGAACAGGGCGGCAAGACTCGCCAGGACGGCGGCGAAGAACAGCGAGACAGCGAGTACGCGCTTGAAGCCCACGGATTGCCCCGCCGGTCCCTTCGAGACCGGTCCTAGATTCGCATCGACCTGCACGCCCGACGCCATATCGCCGTAAATTCGCCTTGCTGTCATCAGGGTTGGGCCGGGCCTGCCTCAGGGGCCGAGCGTAAGCGGCCAGACATGGGCGATCAGGGGGGCGCCGGCGGCGATGACCAGGATCGAGAGCGGCAGGCCGAGCCGCCAGTAGTCCGAGAATCGATAGCCGCCCGGCCCCATCACCAGCGTGTTGCACTGGTGACCGATGGGGGTCAGGAAGTCGCAACCCGCGCCGGTGGCGACGGCCATCAGGAAGGGGTCCGGGTTGAGGCCGAGGCCGCGGGCCAGCGCCACCCCGATCGGCGCCAGCACCAGCACCGTCGGCGCGTTGTGCAGGAAGGGCGAACAGGCCATGGCCGCCACCATCAGGGCGACCAGGGCCAGCAGGGGCGGGGCCGGATGCAGCCTGGCCGCCAACGCTTGGCCGATCAGGTCCGCGCCGCCGGTGTGTCGCACCGCCTCGCTGAGCGGGGTCAGGGCGCCGATCAGGATCAGCACCTCCGGCTCAAGGGACTCATAGGCTTCGCGCATGCTGAGCGCGCCGGTCAGGACCATCATCACCGCGGCGCCGAAGAAGGCCATGGCCACCGGCGTGACCTTGAAGGCGACCAGCAGCATGGCGACGGTGAGGATGGCGGCGGGCAGGAAGCGGCTGCGCGCCTCGCCCAGCTTCACCGTGCGCTCGGCCAGGGGCAGGACTCCCAGGTCCTGCATGATCTTGGGCAGGGCCCGCTCGCCGGCCTGCAGCACCAGGACGTCGCCGGCGCGAAGGGTCACGTCGCGCAGGCGTTCGGTGATGCGTTCCCGGCTGCGCCCCACGGCGACCAGATTGACCCCGTAGGCCTGCTGCAGGGCCATGCGCTGGGCCGAGGCGCCGACGAGGGGGGAGCCGTCCTGGATGACGGCCTCTATCGAGCGCGTCTCCTCGCTCGGCGCGTCCTTTTCAACAGGCCGGTTCTCGACGGCGTGCTGCAGGGGCAGGCGCGCGAAGATGCGGTCGAGAGCGTCCTGGTCGCCCTGCAGCACCAGGGTGTCGCCGGCCTTGAGCGCGATGTCGGGCAGGGGCCTTTGGCTGCGGCCGTCGCGCACCAGGGCGGACGCCTGAACCTTGTCCCGCAGCAGCTGCAGGTCGCTGAGCTTGGCGAGGTGCTCGGGCCAGGGATCGGGCAGGAGAGCGTCCGTGGAGTAGGGGGCCGCGGCGATGGCGTCGTCGAGGCCGGCCGATCCCTGCCGATTGCGAGGCAGCAGCCGCCAGCCGACCGAGACCAGCACAAGGCCCGCCCCGGTCAGGGCCAGGCCCACCGGCGCGAAGTCGAACATCTGGAACGGATGGCCCAGGGTCTCCTGGCGCACCTGGCTGACCAGGATGTTGGTCGAGGTGCCGACCAGGGTCACCAGCCCGCCCAGCAGCGACATGAACGACATCGGCATCAACAGGGACGAGGGCGAGGTCCCCGTCTCGCGCGCCGTGCGCAAGGCGACGGGCATGAGGATCGCCAGGGCGCCGACGTTCTTGGTCGGCATCGACAGCAGGGCCGTCGCCCCGGCCAGGGCGGGGACCTGGCTGTTGGCCGTGCGCAGGCGCGGCAGGATCGGCCGCAGGAGAATCTCGATGATTCCCGAGCGCGAGACCGCGGCGCTGACCACCAGGGCCGAGGCGATGATGATGACCACGTCGCTGGTGAAGCCGGAGAAGGCGTCCTTGGCCGGCACGTCGCCCAGGGCGACGGCCGCCAGCAGGGTGGCGAGCGCGACGACATCGTAGCGGAATCGTCCCCAGGCGAAGAGCCCGACGGCGATGGCGATCATGGCGAAGGCCAGGGCCTGATGCGCGGTCACGTCGAGGCGGCGGGGGCTGGCGGCAAGGTCGAGGCGCTCCGTGGCGTGGGACTGGCCGTAAACGCGCCGAGCCGGAAATGGTGACGCTTGCCGATCAAAATTTTCTGGCGGTCAGGCCGGCGCCGCGGAATGCAACCATTAGGGATCGTGGTCTTCGATTCCAGCCAAGGCGTGTAGTACTTTGGATGTATAGCGCGAACAAGTTGGCAAGAGAGCCGGTTCAAAACAGAATAAAAATTGGGCTTCTCTGTCCAATTCAGTCGATAGGCGTCAGGCGCCGTAACGTTATTAAGATCGGATTCACGTTCTTCACGCGTGCTGTGCGCCGGCGAACACCGTTCGCGAATCGATCGCAATCATCCGAGGCGCAGACACCCCATGCCCAGCATCTTCGCCCGCAAGGGCGCGGCCCCCGCAAACGCCGACACGGTCGCCGACCTGGAAGCCAAGGTCGCCGCGATGATGCGCTCGCAGGCGGTGATCGAGTTCCAGCTTGACGGCACGGTGATCAGCGCCAACCAGAACTTCCTGGACGCCCTGGGCTATTCCGCCAGCGAGGTGGTGGGCCGACGCCACAGCCTGTTCGTCGACCCGGCCGAGGCCGAGAGCCAGGCCTATCGCGACTTCTGGTCGACCTTGAACCGCGGCGAGTTCGTGGCGGCCAAGTTCCGCCGGCTCGGCAAGGGCGGCCGCGAGGTGTGGATCCAGGCCTCGTACAATCCCGTGCTGGACCGTCAGGGCCGGCCCTACAAGGTCATCAAGTTCGCCACCGACATCACGGAGATCGAACACGAGCGCGCGCGCCGCGAAGCGGAGCTCGCCGCCGCCGCCGCCGCCCAGGAGGCCGTGGTCAAGGTGCTGGCCGACAACCTGAGCCGCATTTCGCGCGGGGACCTGACGGCCCGGATCGACGCCGAGTTCGAGGGCGCCTATCGCCAGCTGCGCGACGACTTCAACAGCGCCGTGGCCTCGATCAACGAGACCATGGTCCGCATCGCCGCCTCTACCGGCACGCTGCGCGCCGGCGCCGATGAGATTTCCACCGCTTCGGACGACCTGTCGCGCCGCACTGAGCAGCAGGCGGCCAGCCTGGAGGAGACCGCCGCGGCCCTCGACCAGATCACCGCCACGGTCCAACGCAGCGCGGAAGGGGCCAGGGACGCCTCGTCCACCGCCAGCAGCGCCCGCGAGCATGCCCAGGCCTCTGGCAAGGTGGTGCAGGACGCGGTGTCGGCCATGGGCGAGATCGAGGAGAGCTCGGGCAAGATCAGCCAGATCATCGGGGTGATCGACGAGATCGCCTTCCAGACCAACCTGCTGGCCCT
>JAFEEA010000243.1 GCA_018241335.1 Pseudomonadota bacterium | reverse complement strand
GTGCGCGCCGCCCACAAGGTGATCTCCACCCGCCTCTTCGCCGGCCGCACCATGATCCACGTCCTGGCCGACAACGATCCCGGCGACGGCTTCACCCAGGCGCCCGGGGGCCTGGAGGACGTCTATTTCTCGACCCTGTCGCAGAGCGGCGCGGCGGCCAACGGGCGGGCCGCCTGAGGTGTTCTTCAAGGTCGCCGCCTTCGAACTGCGCTACCAGCTGCGCCAGCCGCTGTTCTGGATCGTCACCGGGCTGTTCTTCCTGGTCTGCTCGCTGTTCGCCGCGCTCGACGTCGGCCAGATCGGCGGCCTGGGCAACATCCACAAGAACAGCCCCTACATGGTGCTCACCCTGCACCAGTCCTTCGCCCTGGTGTTCATGTTCGGGGCCACGGCGTTCGTCGCGGGGGCGGTGCTGAAGGACGACGAGACTGGGTTCGGCGCGATCCTGAAGGCGACCCCACTCGGGAAGTTCGACTATCTGTACGGCCGCTTCGCGGGGGCGTTCCTCGCGGCCATGCTGTCCTTCCTCGGGGTCACGGCGGCGTGTGTGCTGGGCGGCGTCGCCCCCTGGCTCGACAAGGAACAGCTCGGGCCGTTCATGCCCGCGACCTATCTCTACGCCTATGGCGTGGCGGCGCTTCCCACCGTGTTCATGTCGGCGGCGCTGTTCTTCAGCCTGGCGACGGTGACGCGCAGCATGGGGTGGACCTTCGTCGGGGTGGTGGTCCTGGTGATCGCCTACCTGGCCGGGTCGATGGCCATCTCGAAGCCCGAGCTGCTGCCGTTGGCCGCCCGGCTGGATCCGCTCGGCTTCGCGTCCTTCGGCTTGGTCACCCGGTACTGGACCGTGACCGAGAGGAACGACCTGCTGCCGTCGCTCGGCAGCGTGTTTGGGTGGAGCCGGTGCCTCGCGGTCCTGATCGGCGTCGTCGCCCTCGCGGTGGCGTATCCGATGTACCGCGGGCGCACCGCCGGGGTCCGGCCGAGCAAGGCGCGGGCCGCGGACGCTGCGCCGCCGGCCCGCCCGGCCGAGTTCGCCGCGCCGCGGACGGTGACCGTCGAGGGGCCGGCGTGGAGCCAGCTGGCGGCGCGCACGGCCTTCGACATGTCCCTGGTGTTCAAGAGCGTGGTCTTCTGGGTGCTGCTGGCCCTCGGGCTGGGACTGGCCCTGATGAACACCTGGTCGGTGACCGACGAGGGCCCCTACGGGGGTTCTGTTTGGCCGGTGACCCGCATCCTGTTGCCTGCGATCGAAGGCGGCTTCTTGCTCTTTGCGATAATCATCGCCGCCTACTTCGCCGGCGAGGTGGTGTGGCGGGACCGCGACCGGCGCATGCACGAGATCATCGACTCGACCCCCGCGCCCGACTGGACCTTCCTGGCGCCGAAGATTCTCGCCGTGTTCCTGGTGCTGTTCTGCGCCCTGTTCGCCAGCGCCCTCGCCGGCGTCGTCACCCAGATACTCAAGGGCTACGACCGCTTCGAACCGGTCAAATACCTGCTCTGGTACTTGCTGCCCTTTAGCGTCGACTTCCTGATGATCGCGATCCTCGCGGTCGTCGTGCAGGTGTTCAGCCCCAACAAGTTCGTAGGCTGGGGCGTCATGGTGCTGTGGTTCGCCGCGGGCATCGTGTTCAATTTCCTGGGCTGGGAACACGTGCTCAACAGGTTCTTCCGCCCGCTCGTCATGCCGCTGTCGGACATGAACGGCATGGGCCACTTCTGGATGCGCCCGTGGACCGTGCGCCTCTACAACGCCGGCCTCGCCACGGTCCTGATCGTGGCAGCCTACGGGCTCTGGCGCCGGGGAGCCGAGACGCGATACCGGCCGCGCTTCCAGCGCCTCTGGTCGCGGCTTGTCGGGCCGGCCGGCTGGATCGCCGCCGCGGGCCTGGCGGTGGCGGTGGGAGCCGGCGCCTTCATCTACGTCAACACCAACGTCTGGAACGACTACCGCACCGAAAAGGGCTCCGATCGCTGGCTGGCCGACTATGAAAAGGCCCTGCTGAAGTACGAGACGGTGCCCCAGCCCACCGTCACGGCGGTGAAGCTCAGCGTCGACATCCATCCCCACCAGCCCCTGGCGGAGGCGCGCGGGGTCTATGTGCTGACCAACCTCACCGCCGCGCCGCTCAAGGAGGTGCACGTCCGCTTCCCGCGCGACACGGTGATCTGCGCCCTGACGGTGGAGGGCGCCTGGGTCAAGCAGGCCTATGACCGCTTCAACTATCGCATCTTCACCTTCGATACGCCGATGAAGCCCGGCGAGACGCGCAAGATGGCCTTCACGTCCACCATCAGCCAGCGCGGCTTCAAGAACCGCGGCGGCCTGACGTCGGTGGTCGACAACGGCACGTTCCTGAACTCCACGGACATCGGCCCGTCGATCGGCATGACCCGCGGCGAGCTGCTGCGCGACCGCGCCAAGCGCCGCAAGTACCACCTGACCCCCGAGGACATCAGGCCGCCGGCCCTGGGCCAGCCTGGGGCGACCAACTACGCCTACGTCGACCACCTGGGCTGGACCACGGCGGACATCACCGTGACCACCGACGCCGACCAGACCCCCATTGCGCCCGGCTACAAGGTCTCGGACGTCACCCGCGACGGCCGGCGCACCGCCGAATTCCGCACGGAAGCGCCGATCCTGCAGTTCTTCTCGATCCAGTCGGCGCGCTACCAGGTGCGCACGACGGCCTACAAGGGCGTCGACCTGTCAGTCTATTTCGACGCACAGCACCCCTATAACGTCGACCGCATGCTGACGGCGCTGAAGGCGTCGCTGGACTACTACCAGGCCAATTTCAGCCCCTACCAGTTCCGCCAGGCGCGGATCGTGGAATTCCCCGACTACGCCGAGTTCGCCCAGTCCTTCGCCGGCACCTTCCCGTGGTCCGAGGGCCTCGGCTTCATCGCCGACTACCGTGACCCCGAGAAGATCGACATGGTCACCTACATCGCCGCGCACGAGTTCGCGCACCAATGGTGGGCGCACCAGATCGTCGGCGCCGACGAGCAGGGGGCCACCTCGCTGTCGGAGACCCTGGCCCAGTATTCCGCCCTGCGGGTGATGGAGCGGATGTACGGCCCCGAGCACATCCGCAAGTTCCTCAAGTTCGAGCTGGACTCCTACCTGCGCGCCCGCGGCGGCCAGGCCGTGGAGGAGGAGCCGCTGGAAAAGGTCGAGCCCGACCAGGGCTACATCCACTACCGCAAGGGCTCGCTGGTCATGTACCGCCTGGCCGACGAGATCGGCGAGGACAAGGTCAACGCCGCCCTGCGGTCACTGCTGGCCAGGTTCGCCTTCAAGGGCGCGCCCTATCCGACCTCGCTCGACCTGGTGGCGGCCCTGCGCGCCCAGGCGCCGGCGGACAAGCAGCAGCTGATCACCGACCTGTTCGAAAAGATCACCCTCTATGACGTGAAGACCACGTCGGCGAAGTCGGCGCGCCTGCCCGACGGCCGCTGGCGGGTGACCCTGACCGTCAGCGCCCGCAAGCTCTACGCCGACGGCAACGGCAAGGAGACGCCGGCGCCGATGAACGAGACCCTGTGGGTCGGGCTGTTCGACGCCAAGCCAGGGACCGGCGCCTTCGCCGCGCGCAACGTCATCGCCATGGAGCGCCGGCCGATCCACGACGGGGTCCAGACCCTGACCTTCATCGCGCCCAAGGCGCCGACCTGGGCCGGGGCGGACCCCTACAACGAGCTCATCGACCGCAATTCCGACGACAACCTCGTGGCCGTGAAATAGCCGACCCTATTTCTTGAGCGCGTCCTGCAGGCCCTTGGCCTTGGTCAGGTGCTCCTGGACCTTGGGGGCCGTGTCGGCGGCGAAGGCCTTGATGTCGGCGACGTCGCCGTCCTTGGCGTAGCGCTGCATCAGGTCGAGGGCGGCCTGGTGGGCGTCCACCTGCTGGTCGATGTAGGTCTTGTCGAAGCTGGCGGCGTCGGCCTTGTTGAGGTCGTCGATCTTGCCCTGCAGGTCGGCGGGCAGGGCTTCGGGCGGCGCCAGGGTGGTCTGGCCGGACTTGGTGATGGCCGCCTTCAGGCCCTTGGTGGTGGCCGTATGCGCCGTCTCCATCATGTGGGCGAAGGCCTTGACGTCGGCGTTGTGCGAGCGGGCGATGGCGATCTTGGCCGCGGCGACCTCGAACATGTCCGAGGCGGCGGCCTTGGCCACGAAGTCGGGCGCGGCGGCCTCGTTGGCCGGCGTCGGGATCGTAGCGGACGGATGGGCGTCGGGCGTCTCGGCCTTTTCCTGGGGCGTCACGGCGCTGGGCGGATTGCTGGCGCCGGGCTTGTTGCAGGCGGCCAGGCTCAAGGCGGCGACAGCGGCGGCGGCGAGCGCGAGAGAGCGGGTCATGAAAGGCGTCTCCTGGTTGGCGCGCCGTTGACAGACGCCGGGTCAGGCGCCTCCAACGGCGGCGATGTGTGTTGAGAAGTCACGGGCCCGTGAAGAGTTCCCAGGGCCCCGCTTGGCTCGACGCCTGATGGGGAGACTTCCGTGGGACCACTGTCCGACCTGACCGTCGTCGAGATGGGCACCCTGATCGCGGGCCCGTTCTGCGGCCAGATCCTGGGCGACTTCGGCGCCAATGTGATCAAGCTGGAGGACCCCGGCGCGGGCGATCCCATGCGCCAGTGGGGCCGCAGCCTGCCCAAGGGCCATTCGCCCTGGTGGCCGGTGATCGGGCGCAACAAGAAGTCGGTGACCCTGAACCTGCGCTCGCCCGAGGGCCAGGCGATCGCCCGCACCCTGATCGGCAAGGCAGACGTGCTGATCGAGAACTTCCGCCCTGGCTCGATGGAGAAGTGGGGCCTGACCTACGAGACCCTGTCGGCCGCCAACCCCGGCCTGGTGATGGCGCGCGTCTCCGGCTTCGGCCAGACCGGCCCCTACGCCAAGCGCGCCGGCTATGGCCTGATCGGCGAGGCCATGGGCGGGCTTCGCCACATCACCGGCGAGCCGGATCGCCCGCCGGCCCGCGCCGGCATCTCCATCGGCGACAGCCTGGCCGCCACCCATGCGGTGATGGGGATCATGATGGCCCTGCACGCGCGCCAGCGCACCGGCCGCGGCCAGGTGGTCGACGCGGCGATCTATGAAAGCGTGCTGGCGATGATGGAGAACCTGATCACCGAGTACGACATCACTGGCTATGTGCGCGAGCGCTCCGGCTCGATCCTGCCTGGCATCGCGCCCTCGAACGTCTATCCGGCGGCGGGCGAGGCGATGGTCCTGATCGGTGGCAACGGCGACACCGTCTTCCGCCGCCTGGCCGAGACCATGGGGCGGCCCGACCTGGCGGCCGATCCGCGCTTCGTCGACCACGCCTCGCGCGGGCGCAACCAGGCCGAGCTGGACGCCATCATCGCCGACTGGACCCGCACCCAGGACCTCGACGCCCTGCTGGCCCTGCTGGAGGACAACGGCGTGCCGTGCGGGCGCGTCTATCGCGCCCCGGACATGCTGGCCGATCCCCAGTTCATCGCCCGCGAGGCGATCGTGGAGACCGAACACCCCGTCTTCGGCAAGATCCGCATGCAGAACGCCTTCCCGAAGCTGTCGGAAACCCC
>JAFEEA010000242.1 GCA_018241335.1 Pseudomonadota bacterium | reverse complement strand
GCGGTTTCGCGCATGGCGATCTTCGCCCTGAACGTGACGCCCTACATCTCGGCCTCGATCATCGTGCAGCTGCTGGGCAGCGTCTATCCGCCGTGGGAGAAGCTGCGCAAGGAAGGCGGGGAGGCGGGGCGCAAGCAGCTCAACCAGTACACCCGCTACCTGACCGTGGCGCTGGCCCTGTTCCAGTCCGCCGGCATCGCCATCGGCCTGTCGAACAGCCAGGGCGTGGTGGACAACCCCGGCGCCATCTTCATCCTGTCGACCATGGTCACCCTGACCGGCGGCACGATGTTCGTGATGTGGCTGGGCGAGCAGATCACCAGCCGCGGCATCGGCAACGGCACGTCGCTGATCATCTTCGCCAGCATCGTGGCGCGCATGCCGGTGGCGCTGTGGGACATGTTCCAGCACGCCCGGGTGGGTGAGCTGAGCGTGCCGGAGCTGGTCGGCCTGCTGGCCCTGGCCGTCGGCGTGGTCCTGGCCATCGTGTTCATGGAGCGCTCGCAGCGCCGCCTGCTGATCGTCTATCCCAAGCGCCAGGTGGGCAACCGCATGTTCGGCGGCGAGAACTCCTTCCTGCCGCTGAAGATCAACGTCTCGGGCGTGATCCCGCCGATCTTCGCCTCGTCCCTGCTGCTGCTGCCGGCCACGGTCCTGACCTTCCTGGCCAAGACCAACCTGCCGCCCTGGGCCCAGTGGCTGCCCGACGCGGTGGGCCAGTTCACGCACGGCAAGCCGGCCTTCATGGTCGCCTATGGCGTGATGATCATCTTCTTCTGCTTCTTCTACACCTCGGTGGTGTTCAATCCCGAGGACACGGCGGAGAACCTGCGCAAGTACGGCGGCAACCTGCCCGGCATCCGGCCCGGCAAGCGCACGGCCGAATATATCGACTATGTGCTGACCCGCCTGACCCTGATCGGCGCGGCCTATATCGCGGCGGTCTGTCTGTTGCCGGAATTCTTCATCGCCGGCAGCGCCGGTTCGGCGTCCTACCAGTTCGGCGGCACTTCGATCCTGATCGTGGTGTCGGTGACCATGGACACCGTGGCGCAGATCCAGTCGCACCTTTTGGCGCACCAGTACGAAGGCCTGATCAAGAAGTCGAAGCTGCGCGGCGCACGCCGCTAGGCCATCGACCCTCGGGCGCGCCTTTTCTTGAAGGCATAGGGAGGGGACTTTGAATTTGATCCTTTTCGGCCCGCCTGCCGCGGGCAAGGGCACCCAGGCCAAGCGGCTCGTCGACGGGCGCGGCATGGTCCAATTGTCCACCGGCGACATGCTGCGCGCCGCCATCGCCTCGGGCTCCGAGCTCGGCCAGAAGGTGTCGGGCATCATGCAGCGCGGCGAACTGGTCACCGACGAGATCGTCATCGGCCTGATCGAAGAGCGCCTGCCCGAGGCCGAGGCCGCCGGCGGCGCCATCTTCGACGGCTTTCCCCGCACCCTGGCCCAGGCCCAGGCCCTGGACGCCATGCTGGCCCGCCGCGGCAGCAAGATCGACGTGGTGGTGCGCCTGAAGGTGGACGATGCGGCGCTGGTCGAACGCGTCGCCGGCCGCTTCGCCGAATCGGGCCGCCCCGACGACAATCCCGAATCGTTCAAGGTCCGCCTGGACGCCTACAACACCCAGACCGCGCCGCTGCTGCCCTACTACAAGGGGCAGGGAAAGCTGGCGGAGGTCGACGGCATGGGCTCCATCGACGCAGTGGCCGGCGCCATCGACGAGACGCTGGCGGGCGTCACGGTCTAGTAGAGCTTAAGTTCTGAACCCGCTTCGCCGCCTCGGCGGCGGGCGAGGGGCGGGGGAGGGGGCGGACGACAAAGTCCGCTTCCTTGATTTCGCCGTCGGAGGGCCCACTTAAGCCCTCGAAATTCTGGAGCGAAATCGCGGGCTCCGGCATTGACGCGACGACCCCTATCCCTATAAGAAGCCCCTTCCGCGAAAGGGCGCGAATGGCGCGTCGGCTCTTCCCGACTGGGGATCAGGGCCGTATGTGCTTTTCGCGCTTGTTGTCGTGACCAGGAGATTTGCTGCGTGGCCCGTATCGCAGGGGTGAACATTCCCACCAACAAGCGCGTCGTCATCGCGCTTCAGTACATTCACGGCATCGGCCCGGCCAAGGCGAAGGAAATCGTCGGCAAGGTCGGTATCGAGGACGCTCGTCGCGTGAATCAGCTCACCGACCAGGAAGTCCTGCAGATCCGTGAGACCATCGACCGCGACTACCAGGTCGAAGGCGACCTGCGTCGCGAGACGGCGGTCAATATCAAGCGCCTGATGGACCTGGCCTGCTACCGCGGCCTGCGTCACCGCAAGGGCCTGCCGGTCCGCGGCCAGCGCACCCACACCAACGCCCGGACCCGCAAGGGCCCGGCCAAGCCGATCGCCGGCAAGAAGAAGTAAAGAGACCCGCCGATGGCCAAGGAACCGACACGCGTCAAGAAGCGCGAGCGTAAGAACATCACCTCGGGCGTGGCGCACGTGAACGCCTCGTTCAACAACACGATGATCACCATCACCGACGCCCAGGGGAACACCATCTCCTGGTCGAGCGCCGGCATGATGGGCTTCAAGGGCTCGCGCAAGTCGACGCCGTACGCCGCCCAGATGGCGGCCGAAGACGCCGGCAAGAAGGCCGCCGAACACGGCGTGCGGACGCTGGAAGTCAATGTGTCGGGCCCCGGCTCCGGCCGCGAATCGGCCCTGCGCGCCCTGCAGGCCGCCGGCATGACCATCACCACCATTCGGGACGTCACCCCCATTCCGCACAATGGCTGCCGGCCGCCTAAGCGCCGGCGCGTCTAGAGTAGTTACGACCCACATCCTCCCCGCCGGCCGCTCCCCCCGCGGCCGGCGCATCCGCGTTCGAGGAACAATCGCCCGTGATCGAAAGAAACTGGAACGAGCTCATCCGTCCCGAGAAGCCGCAGATCGAGTCTGGCACTGACGCCGCGCGCAAGGCGCGCATCGTCGCCGAGCCTCTCGAGCGCGGCTTCGGCGTGACGCTGGGCAATTCGCTCCGCCGCGTTCTGCTCTCGTCGCTGCAAGGCGCCGCCGTCACCGCCATCCAGATCGATGGCGTGGTGCACGAGTTCTCGTCGCTGGAAGGCGTGCGCGAGGACGTGGTCGACATCGTCCTGAACATCAAGCAACTGGCCGTGCGGATGCACTCCGAGGGCCCGAAGCGCATGACCCTGCGCGCCACCGGCCCCGGCGCCGTGACCGCCAGCCAGATCGACGCCCCCTCGGACATCGAGATCCTGAACGGCGACCACGTGCTGCTGACCCTGGACGAGGGCGCCTCGGTGCGCATCGAGTTCACGGTCCAGAACGGCAAGGGCTACGTCCCGGCCGAGCGCAACCGTCCGGAAGACGCGCCGATCGGCCTGATCTCGGTCGACGCCCTCTATTCGCCGGTCAAGAAGGTCGCTTATCGCGTCGAGCCCACCCGCCAGGGCCAGAGCCTCGACTACGACAAGCTGATCATGGAAGTCGAAACCAACGGCGCGGTCAGCCCGGTTGACGCGGTGGCCTACGCCGCCCGTATCCTCCAGGACCAGCTTCAGGTGTTCATCACCTTCGACGAGCCGAAGAAGAAGCTGGACGGCGAAGCCAAGCCGGAACTGCCCTTCAACCCGGCCCTGCTGAAGAAGGTGGACGAGCTGGAACTGTCGGTCCGTTCGGCCAACTGCCTGAAGAACGACAACATCGTCTACATCGGCGACCTGATCCAGAAGACCGAGGCGGAGATGCTCCGCACCCCGAACTTCGGCCGCAAGTCCTTGAACGAAATCAAGGAAGTGCTGGCCAACATGGGTCTGCACCTGGGCATGGACGTGCCCAACTGGCCGCCCGAAAACATCGAAGACCTGGCCAAGAAGTTCGAAGACCAGATCTAGGCTTTAAACGCGGCCCGTCGGGAGACGGCCCGCACCTGAGGAGAGACTTCCATGCGCCACGGCGTAGCGCACCGCAAACTGGGCCGCACGACGAGCCACCGGACGGCCATGTTCGCCAACATGGCCGCCTCGCTCATCAAGCATGAGCAGATCGTCACGACCCTGCCCAAGGCCAAGGAACTGCGGCCCTTCGTGGACAAGCTGGTGACCCTGGCCAAGCGCGGCGACCTGCACGCGCGCCGCATCGCCATCAGCCGCGTCCGCGACGTGGAGCAGGTGGGCAAGCTCTTCTCGGCCATCGGCCCGCGCTACAAGGCGCGCAACGGTGGCTACACCCGCGTGCTCAAGGCCGGCTTCCGTCATGGCGACAACGCGGCCATGGCCGTGATCGAGTTCATCGATCGCGACGTCTCCGCCAAGGGCAAGGACTCCGGCCCGGTTCAGGCGGTCGCCGAAGACTAGGCTTCGCCGGCACGGTGATTTGAAGAGGGCGGCTCGCAAGGGCCGCCCTTTTTCGTTGTCCATTTGGCGGCGCTACGGCTGGTCATGTGGATATAATTGCGATATGGGTGAAATATTGTAGAAACTGGCAATGGAGCGGCGCGCCATGTCCGCGATCACCCCCACCGTCTTCTACCGGGACCCCAAGGCCGCGCTGGACTGGCTGCAACGCGCCTTCGGCTTCGAGATCGCCCTGTTGTTGACGGACGAGGCCGGCGCCGTCGGTCATGCCGAGATGGCCTATGAGGGCTCCACCATCGGCGTGGCGGGCGAATGGGGCGGCGAGGCCCTGGGCGGAGCGCAGATGAAGAGCCCGGCCAGCCTCGGCGGGGCCGGCACCCAGTTCATCTGGCTGACGGTGGCCGAGCCCATCGACGACCATCACGCCCGCGCCGCGGCGGCGGGGGCCCAGATCGCCCAGGCGCCGGCGGACCAGTTCTACGGCGACCGGACCTATCGGGCGCGCGACCTCGAAGGCCACGTCTGGTGCTTCCGCCAGACGGTGGAGGCGGTGTCGACGGACGAGATGGAGCGGCGGAGCGGGCTGAAGGTCCGCTCGTCCGCGGCGGCGGAGTAGGGGCCATGGGCAAGACCAACGGCTTTCAGTCTTCCGTCTTCTATCGCGATCCCAAGGCGGCCATGCGCTGGCTGGAGGGTGCGTTCGGGTTCGAGACGGCGCTCTATATCGAGGGCGACGACGGCGCCTTCGTGCATTGCCAGATGCGCCACGGCGAAGCCTTGATCACCATCGCCGGCGAGTGGGACGTGGATTTCAAGAGCCCGCTGAACCTCGGCGGCAAGAACAGCCAGCTCACCGCCATCCACATCGAGACCGACGTCGACGCCCACTGCGAGCGAGCGCGCGCCGCCGGTGCGGTGATCGTCGCCGAGCCGGCCAACCAGTTCTATGGCGACCGGTCCTATCGTTGCCGTGACCTGGAAGGGCACTACTGGTCGGTCGGTCAGTCGGTGGAGGACGTCTCGGCGGCGCTGGCGCAAGAGCGTGTCGGCGACAGCATGAAGATCACGGGGTGGGTGTGAGGCGGCGGATGGGGCGTAACCCCTCATCCTCCCACGGCTTCGCCGCGGGCCCCTCCTTCTCCCTCCGGGAGAAGGTTACGCGATTGCAGCCGACGCGCCCAGGAACACCTCTCCCAGAGGGAGAGGGAGGGGCCCGATCGCGCAGCGATTGGGAGG
>JAFEEA010000241.1 GCA_018241335.1 Pseudomonadota bacterium | reverse complement strand
CATGGCGGCTGGACCCGCTCGGTGCTGGCGCGGAGGATGGCGGTGACCTCGGCGCGCTCGCCGCGCACCTCTGCGGTGACACGTTCGCCGGCCAGCGTCAGGGGTACGAAGATCGGCTTGCCGGCGGCGACGCCGTCGCCCTGGGCGCCCACGGCGGCGATGTCGAGCTCCATGGCGACGGGCGGCGGGCCCGATCGCGGGTCGGGCCCTCGACGGCCGGGGGCTGGCCTCCGCCCCTGGCCCGCCTGCCCTCTTGTGTTCGCTCTGGCCAAAGGATCGCCACGCTTTCTGGTCAACAAGGAAGCTGAACAGGACGCTCAACCACCGTTCAGGTTCGAGCGTTTAGGGAAATCCTCGCGCCGTGGCGAGGATCGCCGTCGCAAGGGACCATTCGCATGAAGACCGTCATCACCGCCCTGGCCGCCGTGGCCCTTGTCGCGCCCAGCCTGGCCGCGCCGCAGATCGCCCTCGCCCAGCCGGGCGGGGACTATGGGCGCGACTATGGCCGCGGGGACGTCTGCCGCCGGGAAAAGGCCGAGTCGGGCACGCGCGGCGCGTTCCTGGGCGGCCTGCTGGGCGGCATCTTTGGCAGCGCCGTGGCCGGACGCGGCAACCGGGTCGCCGGCGCCGTGATCGGCGGAACGGCTGGCGCGGCGGTCGGCAACGCGGCCGGCCGCCACTCGGTCCAGTGCGTCCAGTATCCGGCGCGGATCGGCTACCACGAGCGTAATTGCCGGTGGGTCACCGAAAACTACGACGGCGACCGCCACGAATTCGAGGTCTGCCGCGGCCCCGACGGGGTGTGGCGCCCCAGCGGCCGGGCCTAGGACCGTCCGCGCCTCGCGTGGAGCAGCACTTCGCGGTTGCCGTCGGCGCCGGTGATCGGGCTGTCGGCGACGGCTAGGACGGTCCAGCCTGAACCCTCCAGGAAAGCCCGCACGCCCTCGACGGCGTCGGCGCGGGCCGCCTCGTCGCGCACCACGCCGCCCTTGCCCACCCGGGCCGGCCCGACCTCGAACTGCGGCTTGACCAGGGTGACGAGGTCCGCGCCGGGCCGCGCCAGGGCGAGGGCGGCCGGCAGGGCCTTGGCGAGGCCAATGAAGCTGACGTCGCTGACGACCAGATCGACGGCATCGGCGATGAGGTCGCGGGTGAGGGTACGCGCGTCGGTGGCCTCCAGCGAGACGACCCGGGGGTCGGCCGCGAGGCTGGGGTGGAGCTGGCCGCGCCCCACGTCCACGGCATAGACGCGCGCGGCGCCGGCGGCGAGGCAGACCTCGGTGAAGCCGCCGGTGGAGGCGCCGATGTCGAGGACGCTCGCGCCCGTCAGCGGGATGGGCCAGAGGTCGAGGGCGTGAGCCAGCTTCAGCGCCCCGCGCCCGACCCAGGGGTGGGCCGGCTCGGCCGCCAGGACCGCGTCGTCGTCCACCGCCTCGGCGGGCTTCAGCGCCGGGACGCCCGCCACCGTGACCCGCCCCGCCTCGATGGCGGCGCGGGCCTTGGCGCGGCTGTCGAACAGGCCCCGCTCGACCAGCGCCACATCGAGCCGGCGGCGGGCCATGGAGACGTCAGGCCGTTTCTTCGACGAACAGCTTCTTCAGGTCGTTCTTGAGGATCTTGCCGTTGGCGTTGCGCGGCAGGGTCTCGTGCCAGAACACCACCTTGACCGGAACCTTGAAGGCCGCCAGGCGCTCGGCCACCCAGGTGCGCAGCTCCTGCTCGGTGGCGCTGGCGCCCTCCTTGAGGGTGACGACGGCCGCGGGCTCCTCGCCCAGGGTCTTGTGCGGAATGCCGACCAGGGCCGCATCCATCACCGCCGGGTGGTCGTAGAGAACGTTCTCGACCTCGATGCAGTAGATGTTCTCGCCGCCGCGGATCAGCATGTCCTTGGCCCGGTCGATGATGAAGCAGAAGCCTTCCTCGTCAATGCGCGCCAGGTCGCCCGTCTTGACCCAGCCGTCGACGAAGGTCTGGGCCGTGGCCTCGGGCTTGTTCCAGTAGCCGCGGACCACCTGGGGTCCCTTGGCCCAGAGCTCGCCCACCTCGCCGCGCGGCAGTTCGCGGTCGCCCTCGATGGTCATGATCTTGATGTCGGAGACGGGCACGGCGGGGCCGCAGCTTTCGGGGCGGGCCTCGTAGTCCTCGGCGCTGTTGCCGGTGACGGCGGCGGAGGTCTCGGTCATGCCCCAGCCGTTGCCGGCGGCTGACTTGGGGAAGGTCTCCTTGATCTTGCGCACCAGCTCGGGCGCCGAGGGGGCGCCGCCGTAGCCGATGCTTTCCAGCGACGACAGGTCGTAGTTCTTGCGCGCCGGGTGCTCGATCAGCTGCCAGGCGATGGTCGGCACGCCGCCCGCCGAGGAGACCTTCTCGCGCTCGATCAGCTCGAAGGCGCGGATCGGGTCCCACTTGCGCATCATCACCAGCTTGGCCCCGCCCATCAGGCTGGGGTTGAGGATCGCGAAGCAGCCGGTGGCGTGGAAGAACGGCACCGAGATCAGGCTGGAGCGCTGGGGCGCGTTCGGATCGGGCGCCGGCGGCTGCTCGCCCCGGCGCAGGAAGGTGCGCGCCCCGCCGATGGCGCCGGCCATGATGTTGGAGTTGATGTTGCGCTGGGTCGCCAGGGCGCCCTTGGGCTTCCCGGTGGTGCCCGAGGTGTAGAAGATGGTGGCGTCGTCGTCCGGCTGGATGTCGGCCGGCGGCAGGGGGTCGGCGGGCAGCGAGCCCCAGAGTTCCGGCGCGCCGATGATGGTCTCCAGCTTTGTCACGCGGGGATCGGCGATCTCCTCGATCTCGCGGCTGACGTAGACGTGCTTGAGGTCGGGGCAGTTGTGCAGGTGCTCGGCGATGCGCTGGTAGCGTTCGGCGTCGACGATGACGACCTTGGAGCCGGAATCGACCAGGCCGTATTCCAGCTCCGGCCCGGTCCACCAGGCGTTCAGCGGCGTGACGATCGCGCCGAGGACGGCGGCGGCGTAGAAGGCCACCGGCCATTCGGGCAGGTTGCGCATGATGATGGCGACGCGGTCGCCCTTCTTCACGCCGTCGGCCTGGAGCTGGCGGGCGAGCGCGCCGATGGCGCGGTAGAGGGCCTCGTAGCTGACGCGTTCGTCCTCGTGGACCAGGAAGATCTTGTCGCCGTGCTGGCGTCCGGCCTCGACCACCGCGCGCAGGGTCGGCGGGGCGTTCTTCCAGACCCGCAGCTTGATCCCGCGGATTTCCTTGTCCTCCATCTCGAAGGGCATGCCCGGCGACGTCAGGATGGCGTGGGCCTGGGCGATGGACATGGCGGGCCAGGGTTTGGCGGCGTCGGTCATGGGCTTTCCTCGAGCACTGGAGCGCGCGCCCTGGAGGCAAAAATCCGGGCGCATCTTCGTCAGGTGAACAAGCATAAGGAACGGCGGGATGCAAACGCGGCGAAGACGCCGGGGCCGGGCTGAGACAGATTGCAGCGGACATCGCCGCCAGGAGTCGACGCCGTGCCCCAGATCAGCCTGCTCACCCTGCCCAACATCTTCAGCTATGCCGGGGTGGCCCTGTTCGCGGCCACCGGCGCGATGGCGGCGGCGCGGCGAAAGCACGATGTGGTGACCTTCGTCTTCTTCGCGGTGATCACGGGCGTCGGCGGCGGCACTTTGCGCGACCTCCTGCTAGGCCAGCCGGTGTTCTGGGTGCGCGATCCGGTGCAACTGGCCATCGCCGCCGGCGTCGGCGCGGCGGTGTGGCTGGTCGGCTTTCGCGAGAAGGCGCAGCGGCTGCTGAACTGGCCGGACGCCGTCGGCCTCTCGGCCTTCGCGGTGCTGGGGGCGGACAAGGCGTTGGCGCTGCACGTGAGCCCCCTGGTCGCCGTGCCCATGGGGGTGCTGACCGCCACCGCCGGCGGGATCATCCGCGACATCACCGCCGGCGAGCCCTCGGTGCTGCTGGGCCGCGAGATCTACATCACCGCCGCCCTGACGGCCGCGGCGGCCTATGTGATCGGCCAGCCGCTGATCGGCGCCGACGCGGCCAGCCTGGTGGGTTTCGGCGCGGGCGCGGGCCTTCGCATCGCAGCCATGGTGTTCGGCTGGACGCTGCCGTCGTACCGGGGCGGCATTGTGGACCTAGGGAAGGCCGACAGCGGGGGCTGAGCCCCCTACCCCACCGCCTCCAGCCGCTTCAGCGCCGCCTCCAGGCGGGCCTTGGCGTTTTCGGCCTCGGCCAGGCGGTCGCGGTTTTCCTGGACCACCTCTTCCGGCGCGCGGGCGATGAAGTCGGCGTTGCCGAGCTTCTTGGCCGTGCGGTCGATGTCGCCGGCGTGGGCCGCGATCTCCTTGGCCAAGCGCGCGCGCTCGGCGGCCAGGTCGACGAACTCGGCGATCGCCAGGGCCCCGGTGGCTTCGCCGATGACGAAGGGCACCGCGCCGGCCGGGGCGGCGGGCGTTTCGGCGACACTGCCCAGGCGGCCCAAGGTCAGGATCAGGTCCTTGTGACGGTTCAGCCGCTGGCGCGCGGCCGGCGCGGCGCCCGAAAGGGTCAGGGGCGCGCGGGCCGAGGGCGGCACGTTCATCTCGGCGCGGACCTGGCGGATCTCGGTGATCAGGTCGATCAGCCAGCCGATCTCGGCCTCGGCCTCCGCGTCGATCCAGGCGTCCGGCAGGTCGGGCCAGGGCGTGGTGAGCAGCAGGCCCTCGCGGCCGTGGCCGAACTGGGCCGTCTTGTCCCACAGCTCCTCGGTGATGAAGGGCATGACCGGGTGCAGCAAGACCAGGATCTGGTCCAGGACCCAGGCGGTGGTGGCCCGCGTCTCGGCCTTGGCGGCCTCGTCGTCGCCGTTGAGGATCGGCTTGGCCAGCTCCAGGTGCCAGTCGCAGAAGACGTTCCAGATGAAGCGGTAGAGGGCCTGGGCGGCGTCGTCGAAGGCGCAGGCCTCCAGCGCCTGGGTGACGGCGGCGGCGGCCTTGACCGTCTCGCCACGGATCCAGCGGTTGAGGGTCTGCTGCAGGCGCGATGGGTCGAAGCCGGGGACCGGCAGGCACTCGTTCATCTGGCAGAAGCGCGCGGCGTTCCACAGCTTGGTGCCGAAATTGCGATACCCTTCAACGCGTTGCCGAGACAATCTGACATCCCGGGCCTGGCCCGACATGGCGGTCATGGTGAAGCGCAGGGCGTCGCAGCCGTAGGCGTCGATGAGCTCCAGCGGGTCGATGACGTTGCCCTTGGTCTTCGACATCTTCTGGCCCTTCTCGTCGCGGATCAGGGCGTTGATGACCACGCGCTTGAAGGGGACTTCGCCCTTGAAGTGGATGCCCATCATCATCATCCGGGCGACCCAGAAGAAGATGATGTCGAAGCCGGTGATCAGGGTGTCGGTGGGATAGAACCGGGCCAGGTCCTCGGTGTCACGGGGCCAGCCCAGGGTCGAGAAGGGCCACAGCGCCGAGGAGAACCAGGTGTCGAGGACATCCTCGTCCTGGCGCAGGACCTCGTCGCGGCCGTAGTGCTTGTGGGCCAGGGCCCGGGCCTCGTCCTCGGTCTCGCCGACGAAGATCTCGCCGTCCGGGCCGTACCAGGCCGGGATGCGGTGGCCCCACCAGAGCTGGCGGCTGATGCACCAGGGCTCGATGTTGCGCAGCCA
>JAFEEA010000240.1 GCA_018241335.1 Pseudomonadota bacterium | reverse complement strand
CGCATCGAGGCCCTGATCGACCTGGCCGGCCACGCCCTGACGCCCGACGGCGCCTTCGACCCGGCCGGCACGGACCGCTGGTTCGCCATCGGGGCGTCGGAATATGTCGCCGTCCTGATCGGGGCGCGGCTGGTCGAGGCCATCCGCCTGCAGGCGCCGGCGGCGGCGGTGAACATCACCACCCACTCGCACGGCCGCACCCTGGACGCCCTGCGCCGGGGCGAGCTGGACCTGGCGCTCGGCCGCTTCGCCGCGCCGCCGCCGGGCCTCGTCGCCGAGCCCCTGTTCGAGGATCGCTATTGCGTCGCGGCCCGGGTCGGCCATCCGCGCGTCAAGGGCCGCATCGACGGCGACGCCTATGGCGAGATCGGCCACATCTTCGCGGTCGCCTCGGGCGAGAACGCCACCGACGAGGCGGCGCCGGACCGGCGCGAGATCGCCACCCTGGCCACCGTGCCGCGCTGGCTGACCGCCCTGACCCTGGCCGCCGCCTCCGATGCCCTGGTCACCTGTCCCAGCCGCCTGGCCGAACGGCTGGCCGGGCCGCTGGGCCTGCAGGTGCTGGAGCCGCCCTTCGTCCAGAAGCCCTTCTGGGTCAGCGCCGTCCGCCGCGACGGCCCCGCCGACCCTGCCGTCGATTGGCTGCTGGACCAGGTCCGCGCGGCGGTAGGGTAGCGCGGGAATGTGGCACTCCATCGAAATCCTAGTTCCGGACCCTCGCGACGACGCGGATTTGGACTTCTCAACCTGCGCACTGACGGTGGTGACAAGCGACCCGCCGAAGTCGCACCGAGGACCTCAAGCGCACTGGCAGCCGCGATTCGACGCCCTCGGCGGACGCCTGTTCCACATCGGCGATCCGTTCGACATCAAGGTGCGAAACGACCGCTACTACGTCTATGACGCGTTCGCGCCGCTGGAAGTCGCTTCGAACTTTCGCCGGTTCAGCCAAGTCTACCAGCCGGATTTCGAGACCGTCCTTTCGAAGTTGTGCGCTGCATCGGCCGCGGGCGCGATCCACGTAACGGACGACGTCTGGCTCGGGCCGAAGCCAAAGGCCTACAAGCGGCCAATCGCCTTGCCGCGCTTCATCGAGGAGACGCGGAGGCGCGGCCTTCGAAGCAATTCCTGGCGCGACGTGGTCCTGTCGCTCTAGCGCGACTTCGCCTCGACCATCGCCAGCAGCGCCTCCATCGACCGGTCGCGGATGCCTTCTTCGCGCAGGTGGGCGACGAGGTCGGCGAGGTAGTCCTCGTTGCGGCCGGAGAGGCCGACGGCGCCGGTGATCAGCTCGGCCTGGCGCTGCAGGGTCAGGGCGCCGGCCCATTGGGGGTGGGCGACGTCGGACAGGAAGGTCAGGGCCTTCACCCGCTCGCCGCCGGCCAGGCGCACGAAGACGACGGCCTCGACATAGGTCTCGGTGGGCTGTTCGCGTTCGCGAAGGTAGGCGTAGACCTCGGGCCAGTCGGTGTCGGCGACCCGGTAGGCCATGCCGCGCACCGCCCCGCCCGGCGCCAGGCCCAGCACCAGGCCCGGCCGCTCATAGGTGCCGCGATGATGGACCGAATAGATGCAGAAGGCGCGCCGGCGCCCATGGAGCGTCGCCGCGCGCCGGTCTAAGAAGGCGAACCCCGGCCGCCACATCAGCGAGCCGTAACCGAACACCCAACGCGCGTCCGCCGCGTCGTCCCGCATCAACCGACCTTGTTCTTTCCTCACGCCGCATGACCCTGCCCGATCCCCCGCCCCCCCGTAAAGTCCGGCGCCGCGGCCTCTATGCGCCCTACATCCTGGCGCTGGTCCTGGCGGCGGGCTGGTGCGTCGGCTGGTTCTGGATCCGCGGCGAGGCGGAGCGCCAGATGGACGCCGCGCGCGGCCGCCTGGCCGCCGCCGGCTACACGGTCGCCTGGCAGGACCGGCGCATCGACGGCTTTCCGTTCCGCCTGGACCTGCACCTGACCGGGGTGAAGATCGGCGAGCCGTCGGGATGGTCGCTGGCCCTGCCCCGGCTGGAGGCGGAGGCCTATGCCTATTTGCCGACCCACTGGATGCTGGTGGCGCCGGACGGCGTCACTTTCACCCGGCCGCGCGACGGCGGGGTGGCGGTGCGGGCCAGGGTGCTGCGCGCCAGCCTGTCGAACTTCGACCAGTATCCGCCGCGCCTCTCCATCGAGGGCGAGGACCTGACCTTCGACGCCGCGCCGGGGGCCAAGCCCTATTTCATCACCGCCGCCAAGGGCTTCAACCTGCACCTGCGGGCGGGCCCGAACGACCAGGGGGCGGTCTATGTGGGCCTGGTGGAGGCCAACGCCACCCTGAGCGGCCTGATGGCGCGGATCGCCGAGGGCAAGCCAATCGGGATCACCGCCGACGCCATCTTCTCCAAGGCGGCCGAGTTCCAGGGCCGGGACTGGCCCGGGGCAGTGCAGGCGTGGAACGCGGCGGGCGGGGCCTTCCAGGTGCGCCAGCTGACGGTGCAGGCCGGGCAGTCGGAGCTGGACGCCCGCTCGGGCGTGCTGTCGGTGGATCCGGACGGGCGGGTGCGCGGGACGCTGCAGGCGTCGCTGCGCCAGGCGCCCCAGGCCCTGAGCGCCATGGGCCAGGCCGGCAAGATCACCCCCAAGGCGGCCGAGGACGCCAGTTCGGCGGCCAATGTCGCGCGACAGGGCGACGTCGCCCACGTGACCCTCGACTTCAAGGACGGCCAGACGGTGTTGGGTCCCGTCCCGGTCGGACCGGCCCCGAAGGTGTTCTGATGGACGAGGACTTGCCCGTATCCGAGGACGCGCTGGACGCCGAGCTGCTGCGCCACCTGGCCGAGCGCAGCGCCTTGGCCGCCCAGGCGCTGGAGGACGCCGGGCCGCAACACCTGGTCGGCGCCTTCGAAACGGCGACCCTGCGCCGACTGCTGCGCGCGCCACACCCCACCCTGCGGTCGGCGGCCCTGGTGCGCATCTGGCGCGAGATCCTGGCCGAGGCGCGGGCCGTGCGCGCGCCGATGGCCCTGAGCGTCTACGGCGGCCGCGACCCGGGCCGCGCCGTCGACTTCGCCCGACTGCGCTTCGGCGCCCCGCCGCCGCTGACCCTGGCGGCGACGCCGGAAGCCGCCCTGGCCGCCGCACGGCCGCCGGCGCCGGGGCGCGGGACCGGCCTGGACGGGGTGGCCGTGCTGGCGCTGGACGGGGACAAGCCCTGGTGGGGCCGTCTGCTGGCCGAGCCGGCGCTGAAGGTGTTCGACGCCCTGCCCTGCCTGGCGTCCCTGGGCGACACCGTCGCCCTGGCGGTGGCCGCCGTGGCGCCGGAGCCCACGGGCGCGGACCAGACCTTCTGGGTCACCGACGCCGGCGGCGGGCCGGGGCCGATCCTGGCCGCCCTGGCGCGGGATGGGGTGGCCGGGGAGCTCGTGGCCGAGGCGGGGGGCCTGAAGCTGTTCGCCCTGCTGGGCTTCTACCAGGCCGACGATCCGCGCCTGGCCCGGGCGCCGGGACGCTTGGCCGGCGTGATCGGGGCTGCGCCGACGCCGCTCGACGTGTAAGAGGCGCCGCATGACCGCCCAGCCGCCCGCCGACCGTTTCTCCGCCGCCAGCCCCCAGCCCAAGCCCGGCATCCTGGAGATCCAGCCCTACGTGCCCGGCAAGGCCGGCGCCGAGGGCGTGGCCGAGCCGGTGAAGCTGTCGGCCAACGAGAACATCCTGGGCTGCAGCGAGGCCGCGCGCGCCGCCTTCGCCCAGGCGGCGGGACAGCTGAACCTCTATCCCGACGGCCGCGGGACGGTGCTGCGCCAGGCGGTGGCCGCCCGCTACGGCCTGGAGCCGGAGCGCCTGGTGCTGGGCTGCGGCACGGACGAGATCTTCGCCCTGATCAACGAGGTCTACATCGCGCCCGGCGACAACATCGTGCAGGGCGAATTCGGCTTCGGCGCCTATGCGATCGGCGCGCGCGGCAATGGCGGCGAGGTCAAGCTGGCGGCCGAGCCGAACTACCGGATCGACGTCGACGAACTGCTGAAGCAGGTCGACGAGCGCACCCGCATCGTCTTCATCGCCAATCCCGGCAACCCCACCGGCACCTTCGTTCCCAAGGACGAGATCGCCCGGCTGCACGCCGACCTGCCGCCGAGCGTCCTGCTGGTTCTGGACGGCGCCTACGCGGAGTTCGCGTCCGATCCGGCTTTCGCCGACGGGCTGGACCTGGCGCGCGGGGCGGCCAATGTGGTCGTCACCCACACCTTCTCGAAGATCCACGGCCTGGCGGCGCTGCGGGTGGGCTGGGCCTACGCCCCGGCGGCGGTGGCGGACGCCATCGACCGCGTGCGCCTGCCCTTCAACACTTCGATCCCCGCCCAGCTGGCCGCCGTCGCCGCCCTGGCCGACGAGGATTTCCAGGCCAGGTCCCTGGCCCACGTCGAGCAGTGGCGACCATGGCTGACCCAGCAGCTGGGCGGCCTGGGGCTTGAGGTGGTTCCCTCGGCGGCCAACTTCGTGCTGGCTGGTTTTCCCGCCCGGCCCGGCAAGACGGCGGCCGAGGCCGAGGCGTTCCTCGCCTCGCGCGGCCTGATCGTGCGCGGCGTCGCCGGCTATGGCCTGCCGGGCCACCTGCGCATCACCATCGGCCTGGAGGCGCACAACCGCGCCCTGGTCGACGCCCTCGCCGACTTCCTGAAGGCCTGACGTGACCGAAATCCTCTACCCCAAGCTGGCCGTGATCGGCTGCGGCCTGATCGGATCGTCGGTGATCCGCGCGGCGCGGGCCGCCGGCGTGGTCGGCCAGGTGGCCGTCTTCGACGCCAGTCCCCAGGCCCGCGATCGCATCCGCGAACTCGGCTTCGCCGACGCCGTCTGCGACGACCCGAGCGCGGCCGTGCAGGACGCCGACCTGGTAATCTTCGCCACCCCGCCGCTGGCCATCGGCGAGGCGGCCGCGCAGGTCGCCCCGTCCCTGAAGCCCGGCGCCACGATCAGCGACGTCGGCTCGGTGAAGGGGGCGGTGGCCGAAGCCTTCGCGAAGGTCGCGCCGGCCGCCTGCTTCGCCATTCCCGGCCACCCCATCGCCGGCTCCGAGCAGTCTGGCCCCGACGCCGGCTTCGCGGAGATGTTCCAGGGCCGCTGGTGCATCCTGACCCCCCAGGCGCGGACCGACGAGGCCTACGCCAAGGCGGTGGAGCGGCTGACCGACTTCTGGATGGCGCTCGGCTCGCAGGTCGAGCTGATGGACGAGAAGCACCACGACCTGGTGCTGGCGGTGACCTCGCACCTGCCCCACCTGATCGCCTACAACATCGTCGGCACCGCCGCCGACCTGGAGGAAGTGACCCGCGGCGAGGTGATCAAGTATTCCGCCGGCGGCTTCCGCGACTTCACCCGCATCGCCGCCTCAGACCCGATCATGTGGCGCGACGTGTTCCTGGCCAACAAGGACGCGGTGCTGGAGATGCTGGGCCGCTTCACCGAGGACCTGCAGGCCCTGTCGCGGGCCATCCGCTGGGGCGAGGGCGACAAGCTGCAGGAGCTGTTCACCCGCACCCGCGACATCCGCCGCAGCATCATCACCGCCGGCCAGGAAACCGCCGAACCGAACTTCGGGCGCAAGCGGTAGGGGCGTAACCCCTCATCCTCCCACGCCTTCGGCGCGGGCCCCTCCTTCTCCCTCTGGG
>JAFEEA010000023.1 GCA_018241335.1 Pseudomonadota bacterium | reverse complement strand
AGGCCGGGCGAGGAGGCGGCGGTGACGCGCTTCGTGGCGCGTTCGGCGACGGGGAAGGGCGGTCCGGGCGATCTCGACACCGCCGAGGGTTCCGCCATCGCCCTCGCCAAGCCGCTCAAGTCCCTGAACGGCGGGGCGCCGGCGGTGCTCCTGCTGCGCTACCCCCTGGCTCGGGCGCTGGCCCCCTACAAGGCGCTGAGCGCCCTGATCCTGGCCACGGGCCTGCTCGGCCTGGTGCTGGTCGTCGCCGGCAGCTGGGTGCTGGCGCGCAGCGTGACGCGGCCCATCCAGGCCCTCGACGACGCCGCCCGCCAGCTCAAGGAAGGTCGCGCCGCCACCGTCGTCGTCGAGACCGGCGACGAACTCGCGCGCCTGGCCGACAGCTTCAACGCCATGGCCGCGGAGATCGGCCAACGCGAGCGCCGCATCACCCACCTGGCCACCCATGACGCGGAGACGGAACTCGCCAACCGCCTGGCTCTGGAGCAGCGGCTGGCGGGCCTGAGCGGTCCGGCCGCCGCCGACGTGATGGTCGCCGCCATCGGCATCGAGCGTTTCGGCCACCTGCGGGCGGCCATCGGCTACGAACCGGGCAACGCCCTGGTGCGCGAGTTGGGCGCCCGCCTGGCGCGCCGCCTGCCGGATCTGGTGATCGCCCGGCTTTCGAGCGACGTGCTGGGCCTGGCCTTTCGCGCCGCCGACCGGGAGCAGGCCGCCCGTGCGGTGGCCGGCCTGATCGCCGCCTTGGAGACACCCGTGCGCCTGGCCGCCGCGACGGTGGACGTGGGCGTGACCGTGGGGCTGAGCGAACTCGCCCTGGACTCGGGCCTCGCCCTGTCAGCCATCGAGCGCGCCAACATCGCCGTCGAGCAGGCGCGCGCCCAGCGCCAGAAGCTGGCCTTCTTCGACCCCGCCGCCTATGGCGACCCGGCCGGCAACCTGTCGCTGATGAGCGAGATGCTGGAGGGGCTCGCGGCCGGCCAGCTGGTGCTGCATCACCAGCCCAAGCGCGACATCCGCACGGGCCGCATCTGCGGCGTCGAGGCCCTGGTCCGCTGGCGCCATCCCACCCGCGGCTTCCTCCCTCCAGACCGCTTCATCCCCCTGGCCGAGGAGACCGGACACATCCGGGCCCTGACCGACTGGGTCCTGGCCCAGGCCATAGAGCATCAGGCGGCCATGCGGCTGGCGCATCACGAGCTGGAGATGTCGGTCAACATCTCCGGGCGCCTGCTCAGCGACCCGGACTTCGGCGACGTGGCCCTGCGGCTGGCCGGCCAGGCCGAGGGGCGGCTCTGTTTCGAGGTCACCGAGACGGCGGTCATCGAGAACCCCGAGCTGGCCCTGGCCCTGATCGAGCGCTTCGCCGACGCGGGCCTGCACATCTCCATCGACGACTATGGCTCGGGCCTCTCGTCCCTGGCCTACCTCAAGCAGATCAAGGCCAACGAGCTGAAGATCGACAAGGCCTTCGTGCTCAACATCGCCGACAGCCAGCGCGACGCCCTCCTGGTGCGCTCCACCGTCGACCTGGCCCACAGCCTCGGCCTCAAGGTGACGGCCGAAGGCGTCGAGACCGACACCGGCTACGCCATCCTGGCCGCCATGGGCTGCGATGTCGCCCAGGGCTACCTGATCGCCCGTCCCATGCCTCTCAAGGAACTCTTGACCTTCTTGCACGAGGATAGGCGCGCGAATTCAGCGGTTTCCGCCGGCTGGACGCCTCTCGCGGGCGCCGGCCGCGGGGCCTAGACAGCGGCTCCGGCGCGGACCGGGGCCAGCGCGCCGGACGGGGAGGGCGCGTCACCATGCGGCCTCAGGTCCTGCCTCTCCTGGCCTTGCTCGCCCTGGCGCCCGCCTGTGCCCGCGCCCAGGCCGATATCCTGTCGCCCGAAACCCTGCACGGCCTGGTCGATCTGCGCCTCTCCGCCGCCGACGGCGAGGCCGCCTTCGTGGACGGCGGCTATGGCAAGGCGCGCTACGGCGGAACGGCGACCGGCGGCTATCGCGCCCGACTGCAGGTGGCCGAGGCCGCGCTGGAGTGGAAACCCCGACTGAACTGGGCCTGGAGCGCGGTGGTGGATGTCGCCGCCCAGTCCGGACAGGAGCATCCGGTGGACCTCGTCCAGGCCTACGCGGTGTTCAAGCCCGTGCCCCGCTCGGACACCCGCTTCCAGGCCCGCTTCGGCCTCTTCTATCCGCCTATATCCCTCGAGCACGACGCCCCGGTCTGGGGCCTGACCGACACCATCACCCCTTCGGCGATCAACAGCTGGGTGGGCGAGGAGGTGAAGGTCGTCGGCGCGGAGGGGCAGGTCAGCCACGACTTCGGCGAGCAGCAGGTCAGCCTCACCGCCGGCGTCTTCGGCTTCGACGACACCTCCGGCACCCTGCTTACCTACCGCGGCTGGGCGCTCCACGACCTCAAGTCCACGCTCAACGGCGCCTTCCCGTTGCCGCCGCTCAGCGCCTTCGCCGCCGGGCTCCAGGACAGCGAGACCTACTCCCAGCTCGAGATCGACCACCGCGCCGGCTACTATATTCGGGCCGAGTGGCGGCCGACGGACGCCTTCGCGGTCCACGCGTTCCACTACGATAATCGCGGCGACAAGGTGGGGGTCACCCCGGACCTGCAGTGGGCCTGGGCGACACAGTTCACCGAGGTCGGGGCCAGTCTGGATGTCGACGCTCGCACCCGCGTCCTGGCCCAGGCCGTCACGGGCCACACGCAGATGGGCTTTCCCACCGCCCAGGGACTCTTCGCCGACGTCACCTTCCACGCCGCCTACGCCCTCGTCACGCGGCAGGTCGGCGGCCGTGGCGCGCTCACCGGACGGATCGACGGCTTCGACGCCGTCGACCACAGCCTCGTCACGCTCGACAACAACGACGAGCACGGCTGGGCCCTGACCGGCGCCTACCGGCTGGCGCTCTCCAGGCACGCGGACCTGCGGTTCGAGGCGCTGAAGGTGTGGAGCAACCGGCCCTCTCGCGCCAACGCCGGCGACATGGCCCGTCAGGCCCAGACGGTGCTTCAGTCGTCCCTTCGCCTGTCGTTCTGATCCATCGCCCCTCGCGTGGCGCCGCCTGATGGCGTAGGTCGCTCTTCGAACAATTCACGGCGACCCATGAGCCAGATCCGCAAGTTTTCGTTCGTCTACGACAGCGCCGAAGACCGCCTCGCCTGCGACACCGAGGCGGCGGACGGCGGGACGGCGCGGCTTTGGCTGACCCAGCGCTTCTGCAGGAACCTAGTGGCGGCGATCCTGCCTTTCCTGACCCGCAGCGTCTCGGCGCCCGCGCAGGAGCATCAGAGCCTGGTGCAGTCCTGGGAGCAGGTCGCCGCCATGGCCGACTTCGGCAAGACGCCGGCCGTGGAACTCGCGCCCGAGGCGTCCGCCGGACTCGTCCAGGCGGCGCACCTGACCCCGCGCGAGAACGGCCTCGACGTCGCCTTCGAGTTCGACGGCGGTGAGCAACTCAGCATTCCGCTCGCATTCACGGAGGTGCGCCAGATGCTCTCCGTCATGCATCGCCTGCATGTCGCGGCCGAGTGGCCCGTGGATCAGTGGCCCGCCTGGATCAGCGATCCCGCCGCCGTCGCCGCGCCCACTCAGTCGGTGAACTGAGGCGCATCAGGCCTCCGACGCCACGTCCTTCAGCAGGTCGCGCATCCAGACAACGGCCGGCTCGGCCAGGCGGTCGCGGCGATAGAGGACGGTGACGTCCACCGTCGGCGACTCATAGGGCGGCTCGATCAGCTGCAGCCGCCCGCTCTGGGCGGAGATCAGGGCCAGCCGGCGCGGGATCAGGGCGGCCATGTCGCTGCGCGCGGCGATCGCCAGGGCGGCGTAGGAGTCCGGGGCCGTGACCCCGATGTTGCGCGCCAGGCCTCGCTTGGCCAGCTCGCTCTCGAAGGCGCCGGAGTCCTCGTAGGTCGAACGGATGGTGAGGCCCCGCCGCCCGCCGCCCAGCGCCGCGCGGCGGCTCGCCACCTGCACGTGGGGCGCCCCCACCAGCCGCTCGAAGGTGACGGGCCCCTGGGTGAGCGGGTGGCCCGCCCTGACGATCCAGGCCAGTTGCTCTTCCAGTAGCGGCTCCTGCGCGAACCGCGCGGGCACGTCCTCGAAGCTGGCGATCACGAAGTCGATCCGGCCGGCGTCCAGGGATTCCACCAGGTCCGGGGTCATCTCGCTGACCTCCAGCCGCGCGCCGGGCGCGATGGCGGACATCCGCGCCACCAGGGAGGGGATCAGCACCGAGCAGGAGTAGGGGCCCGCCGCGATGGCGAAGCGCCGCTCGGAGGTGGCGGCGTCGAAGTCGGCCGGGGTGATGGCCGCCTGCAATGACGCCAGGGCCGCATGCAGGCGAGGGCCGATCTCCACCGCCCGGGGCGTCGGCGTCATGCCCTGGGAGTCACGGTGGAACAGCTCGTCGTCCAGGGCGTAGCGCAATCGGTTGAGCGCATGGCTTACCGCCGATTGGCTCAGACCCAGCCGCGCCCCGGCGCGGGTGACGCTCTTCTCCTCCAGCAGGGCGTCGAACACCCGAAGCAGGTTGAGGTCCATGGATGCGATATGCACCGTCATCATACACCCTTTGACGACTTTTCATTTCCATCATGGCATTCCGCCGCGTAGGCACAATCATAAAGACGCCACGTTTCGCCGGCCCGGCGAAGCGTTCGGCGTCGCTTTGGTCATTTGTTTCAGGTCTTCTAAGGGGATGTCGCGTGAGTGACGCCGCGAGTGGGAATGGGGGCTTCTGGCGTCGGTGGCGCTGGCCGCTGATGATCGGCGGCCCCGTGGCGATCCTGGCGGTGGTGGCTTATTTCGTCCTCACCGGCGGACGCTTCGAAGACACCGACGACGCCTACGTCCAGATCGCCAAGGCGCCGATCAGCCCCAGCATCGGCGGGCGAGTGGTCGAAATCGACGTCAAGGAAAACCAGCCGGTCAAGGCCGGCCAGGTGCTGTTCAAGCTCGACACCAGCGACATCAACGCTGAACTCGACCGCGCCGCGGCTTCTCTGGCCTCCGCCAACGTCCAGATCTCGACCCTGAAGGCCCAGGCCGGCCAGGCCCAGGTGTCGGTCGCCACCGCCGAACAGACCCAGGCCTTCGCGGTCAAGGAGGCGGCGCGTCAGCACGCCCTCGCCGACGCCGGCGTCGCCTCCAAGCAACAGGTTTCGGAAGCCGACCACCAGGCCGACCTCGCCCGCCAGCAGGTGTCGACGGCGCGCCAGGCCCTGGCCGCGGCTCAAGCCCAGCTCGGCACGGGCGGAGGCGGCGCGCCACCGGCGGTGCTCCAGGCCCAGGCGGCGCTGCGCACCGCGCGCACCAACCTTGGCCACACGGTCATCGTCGCGCCCCAGGACGGCGTCGTCACGCGCGTGGACCAGCTGCAACTGGGCGCCTATCTGAACGCTTCCCAGGTGGCCTTCTGGTTGATCTCCGGCCAGCCGTGGGTCGAGGCCAACTTCAAGGAAGACCAGCTGGCCAAGATGCGGGTCGGCCAGCCGGCCGAGATCAAGATCGACGCCTATGGCAAGCAGAAACTCAAGGGCCATGTGGCCAGCTTCAGCCCCGGCACCGGCTCGGCCTTCTCGGCCCTGCCGGCCCAGAACGCCACCGGCAACTGGGTCAAGGTCGTGCAGCGCCTGCCGGTGCGCATCGCCTTCGACAGCCCGCCGCCGGACATGGCGTCTCGCGCCGGCCTCTCGGCGGTGGTGACGGTGGACGTTCGCAATTCCCATCCCGCGGGGCAGGGCGCCGCGCGTCCGTAGCAGCAGCAGGGCCATGGCTTCCGCCAAGGACATCGCCAACCGCGTTCCCATCACCGCCTGCCTGATGCTGGCGACGGTGATGACGTCGCTGGACTCCACCATCGCCAACGTCGCCCTGCCGCACATCCAGGGCTCGGTCTCGGCTTCCCAGGACCAGATCACCTGGGTGCTGACCTCCTACATCATCGCCACCGCGATCATGACGCCCCTGACCGGCTGGCTCTCGGTGCGGATCGGGCGCAAGCAGATGTTCCTGATCTCGATCGCCGGCTTCACCGCCGCCTCCATGCTGTGCGGCATCGCCAGCAGCCTGCCCGAGATCGTCGCCTTCCGCCTGCTGCAGGGGGCGTGCGGCGCGGCCCTGGTGCCCCTGTCGCAGGCCGTGCTGCTGGATATCTATCCGCCCGAGCGCATTGGCCAGATGATGGCCATCTGGGGCGCCGGGGCGATCATGGGCCCGATCCTGGGGCCGGTGATCGGCGGCTGGCTGACCGACAACCTGACCTGGCGATGGGTGTTCTTCATCAACCTGCCGGTCGGGGTCCTGGGCTTCCTGGGTCTGTGGTTCTTCATGGATTCGAAGATCCAGGGCCAGGCGCGCCCGTTCGACTTCCTCGGCTTCGGCGCCCTGGTGCTGTTCATCGGCGGCTTCCAGCTGGTGGTCGACCGCGGCCCGACCCAGGACTGGTTCGCGTCGCCGGAGATCTGGACCGAGGCGATCGTTTCGGCCATCGGCCTGTGGCTGTTCGTGGTCCAGACCCTGACCGCGCGCCACCCCTTCTTCGACCGCGCCCTGCTGGAAGACCGCAACTTCGTCACCTGCACGGTGTTCGGCGCCTTCGTCGGGGTGTTCCTCTTCTCCACCATGGCCCTGCTGCCGCCGATGCTGCAGAACCTGATGGGCTATTCGGTGTTCGACAGCGGCCTCGTCACCATGCCGCGCGGCGTGGGCTCGTTCGTGGCCATGTTCGCGGTGGGCCAGATGATCGGCCGGTTCGACACCCGCGCCATCCTCATGCTGGGCCTGTCGCTCAACGCCTACGCCATGTGGCGCATGACCCAGTGGGACATTTCCATGGGGGCCAGCCCCGTCGTCTGGGCCGGCGTCATCCAGGGCGTCGGCATCGGCCTGCTGTTCACACCGCTGAGCGCGCTCGCCTTCGCGACCCTGAACCCCGCCCATCGGCCAGAGGCGACCTCGGTCTACACCTTGATGCGCAGCCTGGGGTCCAGCATCGGCATCTCGGTGATGCAGGCCCTGCTGACCTCCAACACCCAGACGGTCCACTCGACCATGGCCGCCCAGGTGCAGCGCGGAAACCCCGTGGTCAGCGCCGGCCTGCCGCCGCCGTTCAGCCCGGCGACCCCATCCGGCCTGCAGGCCCTCAACGGCGAGATCACCCGCCAGGCGGCCATGGTCGCCTACGTCGACGATTTCTGGCTGATGCTGCTGATGACCTTCGCCCTCATGCCCCTGCTTTTCATCATGCGCACGCCCCGCCTGCGCGCCCAGGAGATGTCCCATGTCGTGGCGGACTAAATCCACCGCCGCCGCCGTCGCGGCCCTGGCCGGCGGCCTGGCCGCCTGCACCACGGTCGGCCCGAACTTCGAGCGCCCGGCCGCCCCCGCCGCTGGCGGCTACGCCATGTCCGGCGACCGGGCGCCCGCCGTCGCCGTCCTGACCCCCGACCAGCGGGTCGCCGGTCCCTGGTGGCGCGCCCTGGGCGATCCCCAGCTCGACGAGGTCATGACCCTGGCGCTCGCCGGCAACCAGACCGTGGCCGAGGCGGACGCCAATCTCGCCAAGGCCCGCGACCAGGCCGCCGCCGTCGCCGGTTCGCTCAAGCCGCAGGTCGACGCCAAGGGCAGCGCCCAGCGCGAGCGGATCAACATCGCTTCGTTCGGCTTCACCGGCTTCCCGAACCCGACCATCAACCTCTATTCCATCGGCGGCGACGTCTCCTACGACCTCGACCTGTTCGGCGGCGGCCGGCGCGGCGTCGAGGCGGCGCGCGCCCGGGTCGACCTGCAGGGCGAGCGCGCCGACGCGGCCTACCTGACCCTGACTGGCAATGTCGCCATGCAGGCCCTGCGCATCGCCCTGCTGCGCGAGCAGATCGCCACCGTCCAGGCCATCGTCGCCGACGACCAGCGCAACATCGACATCGTCCGCAAGGCCGAGGCCGCGGGCGGCGAGCCGGCCTCCGCCACCGTGGGCGGGCGCGCCCAGCTGGCCGCCGACCTCGCCCTCCTGCCGCCCCTGAACCAGCAGCTGGCCGAGGCGCGCCACGCCCTGGCCGCCCTGGTGGGGCGCGCCCCGGCCGAATGGAGCGCGCCGGACTTCACCCTGGCCGGCTTCACGGCGCCCGCCACCGTGCCCGTCAGCCTGCCGTCCGAGCTTGTCCGCCGCCGGCCCGACATCCTGGCCGCCGAGGCCGACCTGCACGCCGCCACGGCCGAGATCGGCGTCGCCACCGCCAAGCTCTATCCGGATGTGCGCCTGACCGCCGACCTGACTTTGAGCGCCCTCAGCCCCGAGAAGATGTTCAGCTGGGACTCCACCGGCTACACCCTGGGCGCCGGCGTCACCGCCCCGATCTTCCACGGCGGGACCCTCAAGGCCAACAAGCGCGCGGCCCAGGACGAGGCCCGCGCCTCGCTCGCCCGCTACCGCCAGACGGTGCTCGCCGCCTTCACCCAGGTCTCCGACGTCCTCTCGGCCCTGGCCAACGACGACGAGCGGTTGAAGGCCGTGGCCCTGGCGGAAGCCACGGCGGAATCCAACCTCAAGGACGCGCGCTCGAACTACGCCCTGGGCGGCGGCCCCTTCGTCGACATCGTCACCGCCCAGCGCCGCCTCAACACCGTCCGCCGCGACCGTATCGATGCCGAGGCCCAGCGCACCTTCGACATCGTCAAGCTGTTCACCGCCACGGCCGCCGACTGGCGCACGGAACAGGCGGCCGCGCACTAGGCGCGCCGGCCAATCTCAGCCGCCGGGCGCGAAGGCCGCAACCCGCAGCGCCCGATAGGCCTCGACCAGGCCCTCCAGGGTGAAGGCGCGGTTGCGGCCGCTGGGGTTGGGCAGGACCCAGACCCCGGACGCGCCGAAACCATCCGGTTGCGGCCCCCAGTCGACCTGCCGCCGGCCCGACAGGCTGGCCCATCCGGCCTTGCCCAGGAACGCCACGAAGCTCGGCCGGGCGCGCTCAACCTTGTCCCGCAGGTTCGCCGCGCCGCCGCGATACTCGGCCGGCGACAGGACGTCGGCCCCGGCGCTGGCCCGCGCCACGAGGGTGGTCAGGCCGCAGCCATGGTCCAGCAGCCGCCAGTCCTCGGACGGGTCCAGCTGGCGGGGCGTGAGCCCGGCCAGGTGCAGGGTGCGCCAGAAACGGTTGCTCCGGCCGACGAAGTGATGGCCCTCCGCCGCCGCCGAGAGGCCCGGGTTGAGGCCGCAGAACAGCACCGCCAGGTCCGGCGCCAGGATGTCGGGCAGGGCGCCTGTCACCGGCAGATCGCGGCGACCGCCCGCTGCGCCAGCGCCCGGAGCGCCGCGCGGGGCGTCCCGGCCCGGGCGCGGACCGCCAGGGTGTGCATGGTCGCGGTGGCCAGCAGCGCCAGGGCCTGCGGATCGGAGTCGGCGGAGATCTCGCCGGCCGCCTGGGCGGCGCGGATCCGGGTCTCGAAGTCGGAGTCCAGCTTGCGGAAGCCGTCGGTGACCAGGCGCTGGATTTCGCTGTCGTCGGGGGCCTCGGTGATCGCGGTGCCGACCACGAAGCAGCCGCGCGCCGCCTCGTCGGCCGAGAAGTAGACCGACAGGGCCGCGTCGTAGGCCCGCATCAGGGCCACCGCCAGCGTGTTGGCCGCCAGCGCCTCGCGCATCAGGTCGAACTTCTGGGCCCAATAGGCCCGCAGCGCGTCGAGATAGAGGGCGTGCTTGTCGCCGAACGCAGCGCGCAGGCTGGGGCGGTTCATGCCCGCGGCGGCGGCGATCTCGTCCAGGGACGCATTGGCGTAGCCGCTCTTCCAGAACACCTCCGTCGCCCGGTCCAGGGCGGCCTGCGGGTCGTATTGCCGGGGGCGGCCCCGCGGCTTGGCGGCGGCCTTCGGGCCGTCCTCGCCGTATTTTTGTTCCATGCCGGACAAAATCCTTGACGCTTGTCGTTGGCCTTCATATTTGTCCGACGTCGCATAAAAAGCAAGGGCGACGGCGCAGCCTCTTCGCCGCCGCCGCCGGAAGGTGGAGCCACCATGTCAGACCAGACCGTCACCGCGCTGGACGCCGCGGCCGCCGCCGGGCAGGGCGCGCCCGCCAGGCGCTCCCTGGCGGCGCGCCTGCGCCGTCCCCTGGCCGTCGCCCTGCCGGCGCTGATGCTGCTGACGGCGGGCGCGGCCTATCTGGCGCCCCAGGCCGACCTGTCGACCAACGACGCCTTCGTGCGGGCGACCAAGGGCGCGATCAACGCCCGCGTCTCCGGCCAGGTGGTGGAGATCGCGGTGCGGGACAACCAGCCGGTCCGCAAGGGCCAACTCCTGTTCCGCCTCGACCCCCAGCCCTTCGAGATCGCCGTCGCCCAGGCCGAGGCGCGGCTCGCCGCGGCGCGGATGCAGGTCCAGGCCCTCAAGGCGACCTACCGCCAGCAGCTGGCCGACCTGGAATCGGCCAAGGCCTCGGCCCATTTCGACGACCAGGAGCTGGTCCGCAAGCGCGCCCTGCTGGCCGCCGAGTTCACCACCCAGTCCGCCTATGAGCGGGCCGAGGCGGACCTGGCGGTCGCGCAGCAGCACGCCGAGGCCATCCGCCAGCAGGCGTCCAACACCGTCGCCGACCTGGACGGCGACCCTGACATTCCCGCGGACCGCCACCCGGCGGTGCGGGAGGCCCAGGCCCAGCTCGACCGGGCGCGCCTCGACCTCGCCTACACGCGGGTTCTGGCGCCCGACGACGGGGTCGTGACCCGGGTCGACGACCTCCAGCTCGGCGACTTCGTGACCGGCGGCGCGCCGGTGTTCTCCCTGCTGGCGACGCGCCACATCTGGATAGAGGCCAACTTCCGCGAGACGGGCCTGGCCCGTATCCGCCCCGGGCAGGCCGCCACGGTCAGCGTCGACGCCTATCCGGGCCATCCGTTCCGCGCCCACGTCGCCAGCCTCAGCCCGGGCGCCGGCTCGACCTTCGCCCTGCTGCCGCCGGAGAACGCCACCGGCAACTGGGTCAAAGTGGTCCAGCGCGTGCCGGTCCGGCTGGAGCTCGACGCCCCCGATCCCGCCCGCCCCCTCTACGCCGGCATCAGCGTCACGGCCCGCATCGTCCCGGCCCGCGCCGGGCCGCGGTCATGACCGCCGCCGCGCCTTTGGCTGGCGCGACCTCGGCCGCCGCACCCTCGGCCGCCGTGGCCGAAGGCCGCTGGCTGCTGGCGGCGACGGCGCTGCTGGCCACCTGGATGCAGGGGGTCAACATCTCCCTGCCGAACGCCGCCGCGCCCCACATCCAGGGCGCCCTGTCGATGAGCGACGACGAGCTCGGCTGGATCTTCTCGTCCTACATCGCGGCCGGCGCCGCGACCCTGCCGTTCACCCGCTGGCTGGCCGGCCGCTTCGGCCGCAAGGCCGTGCTGCAGGCGGCCCTGGTCGTCTTCGCCGTCGGCCTGGTCCTGGTCTCGCGCGCGACGACGCCGCTCCAGTTCGTGGCCGCGCGGATCGTCCAGGGCGCCGCCGGCGGGCCCATCGCGCCCCTGGCGATGGCGATCCTCCTCGAGGCGACGGCGCCGCCGCGCCAGGAGGCCGCGAAGCTGTCCGCGGCCGTCGCCGCCATGGCCGGAGTCCTCAGCGGGCCGAGCCTGGGCGGATGGCTGGCCGACCGCTGGGACTGGACGGTCCTCTTCACCCTCGGCCTGCCCGTCGCCGGCCTGATCTTCCTGGTCGTCTCGGTCTACCTGCCACGGTCGCAACCCGGCCGCCCGGCGCCCTTCGACGCCGTCGGCGCGAGCCTCCTCGTCGCCGGCCTCGCGGCGCTGCAGGTCTTCCTCGACCGCGGCGAGCGGGCGGAATGGCTGGCTTCCGGCGAAAGCCGGCTGGAGGCGGCGGTCGCGGTCGTCGCCCTCCTGGCCTTCCTCGTCCATCGGCTGGGCGCCCGCGCGCCGTTCGCCGACCGCGCCCTGCTGCGCGACCGCAACTTCGTCGTCTCGACGGTCATGATCTCCGCCTTCGGCTTCGTGCTGCTGCCCACCGTGGCCCTGACCTCGCCGATGCTTGAGGAGCTGCTCGGCTATCCGGTCGACGCCACCGGCTACATGACCCTGCCACGCAGCCTCGCCCTGGTCGCCGCCCTGGTCCTCGCCTGGCGCGCCCCGCGCCGGATCGACAACCGCCTGGTGATCGCCGGCGGTGTGGCCCTGGTCGGCTACGCCAACTTCCGGATGCTCGGCTATTCGCCGCAGATGGACGGCTGGCCGGTGGTCGAGGCCGGCGTCCTTCAGGGCGCGGGCCTGGGCGTCCTGCTGCCGGCCCTGACCCGCCAGGCCTTCGCCACCCTGACGCCGGCCCTGCGCGCCGAGGCCGGCGAAGTCTTCAATCTTTCGCGGCTCTACGGCAGCACCCTCGGCATCGCCACGGTCCAGATCCTCTTCTACGGCGACACCCAGGCCATGCACCTGGCCCTGACCCGCACCCTCACGCCGCAGCGCCTGGCGGGCCTTTCGCCCGCCAGCCTGGCGGGCCTCAATGAACAGATCACCGGCCAGGCGGCGATGGTCGCCCTGGTCGACCAGTTCAAGCTCCTGATGCTGGTGATCCTGGCCGCCGGCCCGCTGGTCCTGCTGCTGCGCCCGCCGCGCCCCGCCGCGGCCAAGCCCGGAGCCGCCTCATGACCGCCAACGCACCTCTGCCGAAGCCCGCGTCCCGCGCCGCCGCGCTCGCCGCCGCCCTGCTGCTGTCGGCCTGCGCCGTCGGGCCGGACCTGCCCAAGCCCGGGCCCATCGCCTCGCGCCACTACGACGAGGGGGCCGAACGCCGGCTCGCCGCCACCCCTGGGCCGAGCGACGCGCCGGCCATCGCGCTGGGAACGCCGGCGTCCGGCGACTGGTGGCGGGCCTTCCGCTCGCCCAAGCTCGACGCCGTGATCGCCAAGGCCCTGGCCGGCAACCACGACCTCGCCGCCGCCGACGCCGCCCTGAGGCGGGCGCGGGACCTGGTCGCCGTCGCCCGGGGCGGCCTGAAGCCCCAGCTCGACCTCGGGGCCGACGCCGGCGGCGCGCGCTCGGCGCAGGGCGGCGGCGCCGCCGGGACCTTCTACGCCGTCGGCCCAAGGGTCAGCTTCGATCCCGACCTCTTCGGCGGCCTGCGCAGCGGCGTGACCGCGCAGGACGCCCTGGCCGATCTCGAGGCCCACCGGACCCAGGCGGCCTACCTGACCCTCACCGGCGACGTCGCCGCCACCGCCCTGCAGCTCGCCTCGGCGCGAGCCCAGATCGAGGCGGTCCAGGCCCTGCTGGCCGACGACCGGCGAACCCTCGACCTGGTCCGCGCCGGCCATGCCAACGGCGCCGCCACCGAGGCCGACGTGGCCCAGGCCGAGACCCAGCTCGCCCAGGACGAGACCCTGCTGCCGCCGCTGGAGCAGCAACGCGACGCGGCCCGCCACGCCCTGTCGGTGCTGGCGGGGGAGGGGCCCGCCGACTGGTCGGCCCCCGACTTCGACCTCGCCGACTTCGACCTGCCCTCGGCCCTGCCGGTCAGCCTGCCCTCCGACCTGGCGCGCGGGCGGCCCGACATCCAGGCCGCCGACGCCCGGCTGCGCGTGGCCGCCGCCGACGTCGGCGTGGCCACCGCCGACCTCTATCCCCGCCTGCAGCTCAGCGCGTCGGTCGTTGGCGCAGGGCCTGGCGCGCTCTGGAGCCTCGCTGCCGGCCTCGCCGGCCCGATCTCGCACGGCGGTTCGCTCAAGGCCAAACGCCGCGCCGCCGTCGACGGGTACGACGCCGCCCTGGCGAGCTATCGCCAGACGGTGGTCCGCGCCCTCGGCCAGGTGGCCGACCTGCTGCAGGCCGTCGACCACGACGGCGCCGAGCATGCCGCCCAGGCCCACGCCCTCGCCGCCGCCCAGGCCAGCCTCGATCTCGACCGCCAGGGCTACCGGGCCGGCGAGGTCGACCTGCTGCGCGTGCTCGACGCCGAGCGGGCCCGGCAGCGCGCCCTCCTGGGCGAGATCCGCGCCCGCGCCGCCCAGCGTCTCGACGCGATCCAGCTCGGCGTCGCCCTCGGCGGCGACCCGGGCGACGTCCTGGGCCGCCCCCCAGCGGCCGCCCAACTATCTTGGGAGCAAACCCGATGACCCCCCTGACCCTGCCCGCCACCCACGGCCTCGACCACGTCGGGCTCAGCGTCCGCAGCCTCGCCGACACCGTCCGCTTCTTCCAGGAGGCCCTCGGCTGGCGCCTGGTCGGCGAGCGGCCGGACTATCCGGCGGCCTTCGTCTCCGACGGCCGCGCCACCCTCAGCCTGTGGCAGGTCGCCGATCCCGGCCACGCGGCCGCCTTCGACCGCCGCGCCAACGTCGGCCTGCACCACCTGGCCCTGGCCGTGGCCGACGAGCAGGGCCTCCAGGACCTCCATGCGCGCCTCGCGGCCTGGCCCGGCGTCACCGTCGAGTTCGCCCCCCAGCCCGTGCGCGCCGGACCCAAGCGGCACTTCATCGTCCTCGAGCCGGGCGGTCTTCGGCTGGAATTCGCCCACGACCCCCGCGACTGGATCACCGCCGTCTAGGGCCTAAAGGTCCAGCACCACGTCGCCGGCCGGCTGGGCGCAGCACAGCAGCAGGTTGCCGTCGGCCGGGCCGTCGAGCGGCTCGGGCCGGTAGGTCACCGTCCCGGAGACCAGGCCGCTCTCGCAGCTGTGGCAGACGCCGGCCCGGCACGACCAGCGCACCGGCACGTCGCAGGCCTCGGCCAGGTCCAGCAGGCTTGGATAGGCCGCGGCGTCCCATCGCACGGCCAGGCCGCTGCGGGCAAAGGCGACCATCGGGCCGGACGCAGGCTCGTGGGCCGGTCGGTGCGGCGGACGGGCGGCGGCCTCGACCACGCCCGGCTCCAGGCGCTCGCCCCCCTCGAAGCGCTCGGTGCGGATGCGCCCGGCCGGCACGCCCGCCGCGCCCAGCAGCGCCGTCATGTCGGCCATGAACGCCGGCGGGCCGCACAGATAGACCTCGGCCTCGGGCGACAGGGCCGCCGCCGCCAGCGCCGCGGCCGACAGTCGGCCGGCGGCGTCGAAGTCCCGGCCGGCGACGTCATCCGCGGCGGGCCGGCTGAAGCAGACATAGCGCCGGGCCTGGGGCAGGGCGGCCAGCAGGCCGCGCACCTCGCCCGCGAAGGCCTGGTGCGCCCCGTCCCGCGCCGCGTGCAGCCAAGTGACCGGCCGGGGCGAGGCGGCCGCCGCCAGGGCCTCCAGCATGGCCAGCACCGGCGTCGCCCCGATGCCCGCGCTCAGCAGCACCACCGGCCGCGCACTGTCTTCGAGGACGAAGGTCCCGCGCGGCGCGCTCACCTCCAGGACGTCGCCCACCTTGACCTGGTGGTGCAGATAGCCGCCCGCCAGCCCATTGGGCTCCAGCTTCACGCTGATCCGGTAGCGCGTCGCCGACGCCCGCCCCGACAGGGAATAGCTGCGCAGGATCGGCGTCCCGTCCCCGGGGCGCAGACGCAGCACAACGAACTGGCCCGGCAGGGCGAGGGCCAGGGTCTGGCCCGCCGGCGCTTCCAGGGCGATCGAGGCCACCTCCGCCGTCTCGCGCACGATCGCCGCCACCTTCAGGGGTGTGAATCCGGGTCTCGCGGGATGTCCCGCCGCCGCCGGCGCCAGGCCGGCGTTGCCGTCGGCGGGATTGTCCAGCAGCGCCTGGAACGAGCCGCGCCACCCCGGCGAGAGCGCGGGCAGGGCGATGGCGCGCCGCAGCTGCTCCGGCGGATGGGGCGGCGAATAGAGCAGGGCGTTGACCTCGGCCACCGTCATCCCGCCCGCGCCGTCGGCGACCTTGGCGACGGCGTCGCCGGCCGCCACCTCGCCTTCCTCCAGCACCCGGAAATAGAAGCCAGGCCGGCCGCTGGCGGTCAGCAGGGCCGGCATGCGCGGCTCGTCCAGGCGGATGCCGACGCGATAGCAGGTGACCCGCGGCTGGGTGACCTCGAACAGGGCCTCGCCAATCCGGTAGCGGTCGCCGATGCAGACCTCGTCGTCCGCCAGGCCTTCCACCGTGAAGTTCTCGCCGAACTGGCCGGGAACGAAGTCGGCGCGGCCCAGAGCCGCCTCCCAGTGGCGGTAGGACTCGATCTGGTAGACGAAGACGGCCCGCTGCTCGCCCCCGTGGCCGGCGAGGTCGCCCTGGCCGTCACCGTCGACGTTCAGCCGGCGCACCCGCCGCCGTCCCGCCACCGGGTTCTTCCAGATGCCGGTGCGCACCGTGCGCCCGTTCCACGCCACCTCGCGGGGAAGGCCGACATTGACGGACAGCAGCCGGGCCATGTTCGCCTCCGCCTTGGGCCGTGATCGCCGCCAGTCTGCGCCCCGCGGCGGCCGTTCGGTCTTGGACGAAGCTGTCCCGAGTTCGCGGCCGCCGGCTTCCTTATGGGGCGCTTACGTCCCGGGGCAGGGGTTCGCGTCGAACTCTGACGGGCCGATGGCCGATGCTGCCGGCCTTGGATCAGGGCCGCGCCGCCGCGCCGCCCTGGAGCGTCCTTTGGCGGAGCAGCCCATGCTGGACATCCTCTATCTCGCGGCCGGGATCGGCGTCCTCGCCGTCTTCGGCCTCTACGCCCTGGCCCTCAGGAGGATCTGATGCTGGTCGGCGTCATCTACGCGGCGGCCGCCGTCGGCGTGGCGATCTACATGGTCGTCGCCCTCCTGCGGCCCGAGAAATTCTAGGCATCCGAACAAGAAGGAGACCTCGCCATGGACGTGCGAGGCTGGGCCGAGATCGTCGTCACGATCGGCCTCACCGTGGCGCTGGCGTTCCCGCTGGGCCTCTATCTCGCCCGCGTCTGGCAGGGCGAGCGCACCTGGCTCGATCCCGTGCTGAAGCCGGTGGAGAGCGTTTCCTACCGGGCGTTCGGCGTCGATCCGGCCAAGAGTCAGGGCTGGCTCGCCTACGCCATGGGCGTGCTGGTGTTCTCCATCGCCAGCTTCGTGGTCCTGTACCTGATCCTCAGGTTCCAGGACCTGCTGCCGTTCAATCCGCAGCATTTCGCGGGGTGCAGCCCGGACCTGGCGTTCAACACCGCCGTCAGCTTCGTCACCAACACCAACTGGCAGTCCTATGTGCCTGAGGCGACGCTCTCGACCTTCTCCCAGATGGCCGGGCTCACCAGCCACAATTTCCTGTCGGCCGCCGCCGGCATCGCCATCGCCGCGGCCGTCGCCCGCGCCTTCGCCGCCAACCGGGGCGAGGGGCTGGGCAACTTCTGGGTCGATCTGACCCGCGTCAGCCTCTATGTCCTGCTGCCGTTCTCCATCGTCATCGCCCTGGCCTACGTCGCCCTGGGCGAGCCCCAGACCCTGGCCGCCGGCGCCCACGCCGTGACCCTGGAAGGCGGCAAGCAGGCCATCAGCCTCTATCCCACCGCCAGCCAGGAGGCGATCAAGCAGCTCGGAACCAACGGCGGCGGCATCTTCAACGCCAACTCCGCCCACCCGTTCGAGAACCCGAACCCGATCACCAACCTCATCGAGATCATCTCGATGAATGTGCTGGGCTACGCCTGCGTCGTCGCCTTCGGCAAGGTGGCCATGGCGTCCAAAGACGCCCGCGCCCTGGTGGCGGTGATGGCGATCTTCGTGCTCGGCGCCTCGGCGGCGATCTACGCCACCGAAGTCCAGCCGGCGCCGGCCCTGCATTCCGTCCACGCCGACGCCTCCGTGAACATGGAGGGCAAGGAGGTCCGCTTCGGCGCCCCCTCGACCGCGGTCTGGGCGGCGGCCACCACCGGCGCCTCCGACGGCGGCGTCAACGGCATGCACGACAGCTTCATGCCGCTCGGCGGCGGGGTGGCTATGTTCATGATCCAGCTGGGCGAGATCCTGCCCGGCGGCGTCGGTTCGGGCCTTTACGGCATGGTGGTGATGGCCCTCATCGCGGTCTTCGTGGCCGGGCTGATGGTCGGCCGCACGCCCGAATACCTGGGCAAGAAGGTCGAGGCGCGCGAGATCAAGTTCGCCATGCTGGCGGTGCTGATCCTGCCGCTGTCGATCCTCGGCTTCGCCGCCGTCGCCGCGGTCTTGCCCCTGGCCCTCAAGGGGCTGGAGAACGGCGGGGCGCATGGCCTGTCGGAGATCCTCTACGCCTACTCCTCGGCGACGGGGAACAACGGCTCGGCCTTCGCCGGCCTGTCGGCCAATACCCCGTACTGGAACACGACCCTGGGCGTGGCCATGCTGCTCGGCCGCTTCGCCTACATCGTCCCGGTGATGGCCATGGCCGGCTCCATCGCCGCCAAGCCCAAGCTGGCGGCCTCGGGCGGCACCTTCCCCACCGACGGCCCCCTGTTCATCGGCCTCCTGATCGGGGTGATCCTGATCATGGGCGGCCTGCAGTTCTTCCCCGCCTTGGCCCTGGGCCCGATCGTCGAGCACTTCCAGGTGCTCGCCGCCACCGCCCACTGATCCAACGCGACCCAGGCAAAGGCTCGAAAGCCATGACCGACGCTTCCCTTCACCTCGGCGCCCAACGGCGCTCCGCCGTCTCCGGGACGGCCTTCTCCTCCGCCGTCCTCGGCCGGGCCATCGCCGCGGCCTTCACCAAGCTCGACCCGCGCAAGCTGGCCGGCAACCCGGTGATCCTGGCCACCGAGGTGGTGGCCGTGCTCGCCACCGTCTCGGCGGTGAACGCCGTGGCCACCGGGACCAACCCCTGGTTCGCCATCCAGATCGCCGCCTGGCTGTGGATCACGGTGCTGTTCGCGAACTTCGCCGAGAGCATCGCCGAGGGCCGCGGCAAGGCGGCCGCCGACGCCCTGCGCGCCCAGCGCGTGGACGTGAAGGCCAAGCTGATCGTGGACCCGACCACCGGGACCATGGTCCCCACCGCCGCCTACAAGCTCAACGCCGGCGACATCGTCCTGGTCGAGGCCGGCGACGTCATCCCCTCGGACGGCGAGATCATCGAGGGCGTGGCCTCGGTCAACGAGGCGGCCATCACCGGCGAAAGCGCGCCCGTCATCCGCGAGAGCGGCGGCGACCGCTCGGCCGTCACCGGCGGCACCACCGTCGTCTCCGACTGGATCAAGGTGCGCATCACCGCCGCCGCCGGGAACACCTTCCTCGACCGCATGATCGCCATGGTCGAGGGCGCCGAGCGCCGCAAGACGCCCAACGAGATCGCCCTGGCCGTGCTGCTGGCGGGCCTGACCCTGATCTTCCTCATTGCGGTGGCGACCCTGCTGGGCCTCGGCCAGTATTCCGGCGTGGCGCTGGACCCGATGGTCCTGGGCGCGCTCTTCGTCTGCCTGATCCCCACCACCATCGGCGGCCTGCTGTCGGCCATCGGCATCGCCGGCATGGACCGGCTGTTGAAGGTCAACGTCCTGGCCACTTCCGGCCGGGCGGTGGAGGCCTCCGGCGACGTCGATACCCTGCTGCTGGACAAGACCGGCACCATCACCCACGGCAACCGCATGGCCACCGAGGTCGTCGCCGCCCCGGGCGTGCGGCCGGAAGCGGCCCTGCGCGCGGCCATGATGGCCTCCCTGGCCGACGAGACACCGGAGGGCCGTTCCATCGTCGACCTGGCGCTGGAAAAGGGCCTGACGGGCGAACCGCCGGCCGAGTCCACGCCTGTGCCCTTCACGGCCCAGACCCGCATCTCCGGCCTCGACGCCGGCAAGGACAGCTGGCGCAAGGGGGCGGTGGACGCCATCCTGCGCACCCTGGCCTTGGCCCCCGAGCACATGCCGGCCGACCTCAAGGGCGCCATCGATCGCATCGCCCGCGCTGGCGGCACGCCCCTGGCGGTGACCGAGAACGGCGCCCTGGTCGGCGTCATCCATCTCAAGGACGTGGTCAAGGCGGGGGTCAAGGAACGCTTCGCGGACCTGCGCCGCATGGGCCTGCGCACAGTGATGATCACCGGCGACAACCCGGTCACCGCCGCCGCCATCGCCTCCGAGGCCGGCGTCGACGACTTCCTGGCCGAGGCCACGCCCGAGGACAAGCTGCGCCTGATCCGCGACGAGCAGGCCAAGGGCCGGCTGGTGGCCATGTGCGGCGACGGCTCCAACGACGCGCCCGCCCTGGCCCAGGCCGACGTGGGCGTGGCCATGCAGACCGGCACCCAGGCCGCCCGCGAGGCCGGCAACATGGTCGACCTCGACTCGGACCCGACCAAGCTCATCGAGATCGTCGAGGTGGGAAAGCAGATGCTGATCACCCGCGGCGCCCTGACCACCTTCTCCATCGCCAACGACGTGGCCAAGTACTTCGCCATCATCCCGGCGATCTTCTTCACGGCCCTGCCGGCCCTGGGGGCGCTCAACATCATGGGCCTCTCCAACCCCCGCAGCGCGATCCTCTCGGCGGTGATCTTCAACGCCCTGATCATCGTGGCCCTGATCCCGCTGGCCCTGCGCGGCGTGAAGTACCGGCCCATCGGCGCCGGCAAGCTCTTGTCGCGCAACCTCCTGATCTATGGCCTCGGCGGCATCGTCGCGCCGTTCGTGGGCATCAAGATCGTCGACCTCATCGTCTCGGCCATCGGCCTCGCCTGAGCCTGGCAAGAGGAGACCCACCATGCTTTCGCAACTGCGTCCCGCCATCGTCTCGACGGTGTTCTTCACCCTTCTGCTGGGCCTGGCCTATCCGCTGGCCATCACCGGCGTCGCCCAGGCGGCATTCCCGGCCCAGGCCGGCGGCAGCCTGATCCGCGACGCCAGGGGCCAGGTGATCGGCTCGGCCCTGATCGGCCAGGCCTTCGCCCGGCCGGAGTACCTGCACCCGCGGCCCTCGGCCGCTGGCTCCAACGGTTATGACGCCTCCGCCTCGTCCGGCTCCAACTACGGCCCCCTCAACCCGGACCTCGCCAAGCGCGTCAAGGGCGACGCCGCCGCCCTGGCGTCCGACGCCGCCGGCAGGCCGATCCCGGCCGACGCCCTGACCACGTCCGGCTCGGGCCTGGACCCGGACATCTCGCCGGCCAACGCCCGCATGCAGGCGGCCCGTATCGCCAAGGCGAGGGGCGCTGACCCGGCCAAGGTCGCGGCGCTGATCGACGCCCACGTGGAGGGCCCGTTCCTCGGCTTCCTGGGGCAGCCGCGCCTGAATGTGCTGAAGACCAATCTGGCGCTCGACGTCGCCTTCGGCAGGGCTCACCTTCCGAAGTCATGACGCTGGACGAACCGCGACGACCTGATCCTGACGCCCTGCTGGCCGAGGCCGGCCGGGCGGGCAGGGGACGGCTCAAGGTCTTCCTCGGCATGTCGCCCGGGGTCGGCAAGACCTACGGGATGCTGCAGTCCGCCCAGCGCCGCAAGGCCGAGGGCGTCGACGTCGTCGTCGGGGTTGTCGAGACCCACGGGCGGGCCGACACCGAGTCGATCCTGGCCGGCCTGGAGGTGCTGCCGCGCCGGCCCATCGAATATCGCGGCCGCACCCTGATGGAGTTCGACCTCGACGCCGCCCTGGCGCGGCGGCCGGGCCTGCTGCTGGTCGACGAATACGCCCACTCCAACGTGCCGGGCTCGCGCCATCCCAAGCGCTGGCAGGACGTGGCCGAGCTGATCGCGGCCGGCATCGACGTCTGGACCACGCTCAACGTCCAGCATCTGGAAAGCCTGGTCGACGTGGTCTGGAAGATCACCGGCGTGCGCCAGCGCGAGACCGTGCCCGACCAGGTGCTGAGCAGCGCCGACGACATCGAGCTGGTCGACATCACCCCCGACGAGCTCCGCCAGAGGCTGGCCGAGGGCAAGGTCTACATGCCCGAGACCGCCCGGCTGGCCACCGAGAACTTCTTCAAGACCGAGAACCTCACCGCCCTGCGCGAACTGGCCCTGCGCCGGGCGGCCCAGACCGTCGACCAGCAGCTCCAGGGCGCGATGCGCCGGGCTGGGGTCGAGGGGCCCTGGGCGGCGGGCGAGCGGATCCTGGTGCTGGTCGGCGCCGACGCCTCGGCCTCGGCCTTGGCCCGGGCGGGCCGTCGCCTCGCCGACACCATGGACGCCTCCTGGACGGTGGCCCACGTCGAGCAGCCCAACCGGCCGCCCCCCTCCGCCCAGGCCTCCGCCCAGCTCGCCGACGCCCTGACCCTGGCCGAGCAGCTCGGCGGCTCGACGGTCTCGCTGAGCGGCGACGACCTGGTCCAGACGGTCCTGGCCTACGCCACGCGCAATCACATGACCCAGATCGTGGTCGGCAAGCCGCACGGCGGCCGCTGGCGCGACCTGACCGGCCGCTCTCTCTCCACCGCCCTGGTGCGCAAGGCGAGCGGCATCGCCCTGCACGTGGTTACCGACGCGCCCGCCGAGCCGGCGCCGGAGGCGGACCGGGCGGGCCCGCCCGGGCGGCGGCCCTGGCTGGGTCACCTGGCCGCCGCCGGCCTGGTCACGGCCGCCGGCGCGGTGGCGACGGTGCTCGACCAGGTCGCCCACGGCGCGAACCTGGCCATGGTCTTCCTGCTCAGCGTCCTGGCCAGCGGCATCCTCTACGGCTTCTGGCCGGCGGTCACCGCGGCGGCCCTGGCGGCCCTGGCCTACAACTTCTTCTTCCTGGAGCCGCGGCTGACGATGTTCATCGGCCGGGCCTCGGACGTCTTCACCTTCGCGGTGTTCTTCGCCGTCGCCATGACCACCGGCTGGCTGACCGGACGCGTCCGCGATCAGGCCCAGGCGGCCTCGCAGCGGGCGGCGGCGGTGGGGGCGCTGCTGGCCGCCAGCCGCCGCATGTCCGGCGCCGCCAAGACCGACGAGGCGGCCCGGGCCCTGGCCGAGCAACTGGCCGCGGCCACCGGCGGGGCGGCGGTGGTGCTGCTGCCCGAGCAGGGTGAGATCGCCCCCGCCGTCGCCTCGCCCGACATGCCGGTCTTCGCCACCCAGGACATGGCCGCCGCGCGCTGGGCCTGGGAGCATGGCGAGCCGGCCGGGGCGGGGACGGGCACCCTGCCCAACATCGGCTGGACCTTCCATCCCATCCAGAGCCTCAAGGCCCGTTCCGGCGTCGCCGCCATCGAGCCGCGGGGCCGGGGCGGCGAGGACATGCGTTTCGTCCAGGCCCTGATCGACCAGGGCGCGGTCGCCCTCGACCGGGCCGAGCTTGCGGCGGAGGCGGCCGACGCCGAGGCCCTGCGCCGCACCGACCGGCTGCGCTCGGCCCTGCTCAACTCCATCAGCCACGACCTGCGCACGCCCCTGGCCACCGTGCTCGGCTCGGCCACCACCCTGATCGACTACGGCAAGGCCATGGACCCCAAGGTCCAGCGCGACCTTCTGGGCGCCATCAAGGAGGAGGCCGAACGCCTCAACCGCTATGTCGGCGACCTGCTGGACATGACCCGCCTGGAAGGCGGCGCCCTGGTCACGCGCAAGACCTGGGTCGACACCCGCGACGTCCTGCGCGCGGCCCTGGAGCGGGTGGAGCGACGGCGCGGCCAGCGCCGCCTCGCCATGGACTTCCCGCGCGAGCTGACCCTGGTGAAGGCCGACCCTGGCCTGCTCGAACAGGTCTTCGTCAACATCCTCGAGAACGCCATCGCCTACAGCCCCGACGGCTCGACCATCGAGGCCGCCGCCTACGAGGATCGCGGCAACGTCGTGATCTCCATCGAGGACGAGGGCCGGGGCATTCCCACCAGCGAGCTGGAAAACGTCTTCGAGAAGTTCCGCCGCATGGAGGAGAGCACCGACCGGGGCAAGGGCGCGGGCCTGGGCCTGGCCATCGCCAAGGGCTTCGTCGAGGCCATGGGCGGGCGCATCGCCGCCGCCAGCCCGATCCACGAAGGGCGCGGCACGCGGGTGCTGATCAGCCTGCCCAAGGACATTCCCACGCCGGCCATTCTGCTATGACGGTCGCCCGCAGAGATCCCGCATGACCGCTTCGCGACCCCGCATCCTCGTCATCGACGACGAGCCGCAGATCCACCGTTTCCTGGGGCCGGCCCTCGACGCCGCCGGCTATGAGTTCGTGCGCGCCGACGACGCCGCGGCCGGCCTGCGCGAGATCGCCCGCAAGCCGCCCGACGCCGTGGTCCTCGACCTCGGCCTGCCCGACATGGACGGCAAGGACGCCCTGCAGAAGGCCCGCGCCTTCTACGCCGGCCCGATCCTGATCCTGTCGGCCCGCGACCGCGAGACCGAGAAGATCGACGCCCTGGACCTGGGCGCCGACGACTATGTGGAAAAGCCCTTCGGCATCGGCGAATTCCTGGCCCGCCTGCGCGTCGCCCTGCGCCACCGCCTGCTCAAGGAGGGCGCCGAGCCGGTGGTCACGGCCGGCGACCTGACCATCGACCTGGAGCGCCGCCGCATCACCCGCGCGGGCGAGCCCGTGCGCCTCTCGCCCAAGGAGTACGACCTCCTGGCCCGCCTGGTGGAAGGCGGCGGCAAGGTCATCACCCACCGCCAGCTCCTCACCGCCGTCTGGGGCCCCGCCCACGTCGAGGACGTCCAGTACCTGCGCGTCTTCGTCGGCCAGCTGCGCCAGAAGATCGAGGAAGACCCCGCCGCGCCGAAGCTGATCGCCACCGAGCCGGGGGTCGGCTACCGGTTCAACGGCTGACACCGCGGAGGCCGACCATGTCCCAGGATCCCGGCTCGCGACCCGCCCGGCGGACCCTGCTGGCCGGCGCGGCCACCGCCCTGGCCGGCCCCGCCGCCGCGGCTGCCCCGGCCGAGGCCGCGCGCGCGGCCCTCTACGCCTTCCTGGCCGCCTTCGAGGCCTGCGACCTGCCGGCCATGGAGGCCGCCTTCGCCGCCGACGCCACCTGCTTCGACCGGGTGGTGCTCTCGCCCCGGCCGCCGCCGGCCATCCGGCTGGCGGACTTCCGCCGCGCGCCCGGCATGCCGCCCGGGATGCGGGCCATCGCCCAGGCTCTGCCGAAGTCCACCCCCGGCCCGCCCTATCAGTCCCTCAAGCCGGTCGACCTGCAGGTCGTCGCTACTGCCGAGATGGCGCTGTGCACCTTCCATCTGGAGAGCCCGCACGCATTGTCGCGGCGCACCGTGGTGCTTGCGCCCCGGGACGGCGCCTGGAAAATCCTCCACATCCACGCCTCCAACGTCTCGGACGAAGTCTGAAGGGGCCCCGCACGCCTGCTGGCGAGCATCGCGGCGTCATGCGATGGGGCGATGTGCGCCGCCCCATCCTCGCCTTCCTCGCCGTCCTGCTGGTCCCGCCGCCCCTGGCCGCCGCGCCGGTCGCCACGATCCAGATCGACCCCAGCCCTGTCGGGGCTAAGTTCCGCACCGACCAGGCCTTCGGCGCCGGCATCGACGGCATGACGCGCGGCGGGGTGGACGAGCTCTTCACCCCCCACAACATCGCCTGGATGAGGAAGGCGGGCCTCAAGCCCATCACCTACCGCCTGCGCACCGAGCTCGCCATCGAGGCCTGGCACTGGGGCAACGAGGGGACCTGGAGCGACGGCGCCCACGCCCAGGGCTACTGGACCTCCAGCGACGATCCCAAGGCGCCGGTCGAACTCACCTGGGGCTACCGCCTGCCGCGCCGGGGCGACACCATCGACCAGGCCAACAACGACGGCTACTCGCGCCTCGACGACGGCGATCCGGCCACCTTCTGGAAGTCCAACCCCTACCTCGACCGCCACTACACCGGCGAGGCCGTCGAGGGGCCGCAATGGGTGGTGCTCGGCCTCGACGCTCCGGCCGCCATCGACGCGGCCCGGATCGCCTGGGCCGCGCCCTTCGCCCGCCGCTTCGCCGTCCAGTACTGGCGCGGGGTCGACGAGTACGACCCCGACGGCGACTGGGTGACCTTCCCGCATGGCCAGGTGGACGACGGCCGGGGCGGGCAGGGCGTCCTTCGCCTGGCCGATCGGCCGGTCCGCGCCCAGTTCCTGCGCATCCTGCTTCAGGAAAGCTCGCGCACCGCCCCGCCCGGCGCGGCCGACCCGCGCGACGCCATGGGCTACGCCATCGCCGAGGTGGGCTTCGGGACCCTGGCCCCGGACGGCGGCTTCCATGACCTGGTCCGCCACGGCGCCGGACCTAAGGTCCAGACGGTCGCGACGGTTTCGTCCACCGACCCCTGGCACCGCGCCGTCGACCGGGACCTCGGCCTCGAACAGCCAGGCTTCGACCGCCTGTTCGCCAGCGGGATCACCAATGGCCTGCCGGTGATGATCCCCCTCGGCGCCCTCTACGACACGCCCGAGAACGCCGCCGCCGAACTGCGTTTCCTGAAGCACCGGGGCTATCCCTTCACCCAGGTCGAGCTCGGCGAGGAGCCGGACGGCCAGAACATCGACGCCGAGGACTTCGCCCGCCTCTATGTCCAGTTCGCCGCCGTCGCCCATGGCGTCGATCCCGCGCTCCAGACCGGGGGGCCGTCGCTGCAGGACGGCGTATCCGACGTCTGGCTGGCGCCGGGCGCCGACCGTTCCTGGACCCACCGCTTCGTGAAGGCGCTGGACGCCCGCGGCCGCTTAAGCGACCTGCGGTTCTTCACCTTCGAGCGCTATCCCTATGACCAGCTCTGCGGCGCCATCGACGCCAAGCTGCGCCGCCAGACCCAGGGCCTGGCCCAGGTCTTCGCGCGCCTCAAGGCCGACGCCGTGCCGACGGACATTCCCTGGATCGTCTCGGAGTACGGCTTCTCGGCCTTCGGCGGCGCGGCCGAGGACGACCTGCCCGGCGCGCTGGTCAACGCCGACATCGCCGCCGGAACCCTGAGTCTCGGTGGCCGCGGCGCCTTCCTCTTCGGCTACAATCCCAACCGCCCCTGGCAGCACGGCGACGCCTGTGTCGGCAATGGCGAGCTGATGATCCTGGAGGCCGACGCGGACGGCCAGGCCCGCTGGCCCCTGCCGACCTTCCACGGCGCGCGGCTCCTGACCGGCGCCTGGGCCGGGCAGGGCGGGCGCATGCTGGCCGCCCACAGCCCGATCCTCGCCGCCGACGGAACTGAGGCCGTCGTCGCCTACGCGCTGCGGCGCGCCGACGGTCGGATTTCGGTGCTGCTGCTCAATCGCGATCCCGCCACCGACCACCCCGTGCGTCTGGCCTTCGGCGTCCGCCCGCCGGCCGGGCCGGTGACGGTCGCTCAGTACGGGCCGGCGCAATACCGATGGGCGCCCGGCGGCGTCGGGGGACATCCCGTGCGTGACCTGCCGCCAGCCCGTTTCACCCTGCGGAACGGCGGTGAAATCCTCAAGCTTCCGGCCTGGTCGATCACCGTCGCGACCTTCGTTTCGCCCTGATTTCCCTTACGTCGTCGGGAAAAAGTCGAGCAGAATTCGACCCTCCGCGCTGGCGCCGCCTGAACATTGGTCCTAAGTTCCTGAGTCAATCGTCCTGCGCCGGGGGCCAACGCGGGTGCAACCGCGCTGTGCGCCCCCGTCGACGCAAGAGACCCGGGGAAACAGGGAAAGGTTATTCGCGTTGGAGCCTACGAATATTGAGGCGCCAGATTACTTCCATAAGGTCGTAGATTGTCAGTGGGCCTGCCCGGCCCACACGCCGGTGCCCGAATACATCCGTCTGATCGCCGAAGGGCGTTACACGGATGCCTACATGATCAACTGGAAGTCCAACGTCTTTCCGGGCGTGCTCGGACGGACCTGCGACCGGCCCTGCGAGCCGGCCTGCCGGCGCGGGCGCATCGAGGAAGAGCCGGTCGCCATCTGCCGCCTCAAGCGCGTGGCCGCCGATAACAAGAGCGACATCGCCGATCGCCTGCCGCCGCCGGCGTCGGCCCGCAACGGCAAGCGCATCGCCATCGTCGGCGCCGGCCCCGCGTCGCTCACCGTGGCCCGCGACCTGGCGCCCCTCGGCTATGACATCGAGATCTACGACGGCGACGCCAAGGCCGGCGGCATGATCCGCAGCCAGATCCCGCGTTTCCGCCTTCCCGAGGAAGTCATCGACGAGGAAGTCGGCTACGTCGCCGCCCTCGGCCCGACCATGAAGCTCGGCCAGCGGGTCGACAGCCTCAAGGTCCTGCTGGCCCAGGACTACGACGCCGTGTTCGTCGGCTCCGGCGCTCCGCGCGGCCGCGACCTCGACATCCCCGGCCGCCAGGAAGCGGCGGCCAATATCCACATCGGCATCGACTGGCTGTCCAACGTGTCGTTCGGCCACGTCGACAAGATCGGCAAGCGGGTCATCGTGCTCGGCGGCGGCAACACCGCCATGGACTGCTGCCGCACCTCCCGCCGCCTGGGCGGGACGGACGTCAAGGTCGTGGTCCGCTCCGGCTTCGAGGAGATGAAGGCGTCCCCCTGGGAAAAGGAGGACGCGATGCACGAGGACATCCCGATCCTCAACTTCCTGGTCCCCAAGGCCTTCACCCACGAGAACGGCAAGCTGACCGGCGTCACCTTCGAAAAGGTCGCCGCCAGCCACGACGCCAACGGCCGCCGCCAGCTCCTGCCCACCGGCGAGCCGGACGTTCACCTGGAGTGCGACGACGTCCTGGTCGCCGTCGGCCAGGAGAACGCCTTCCCCTGGATCGAGCGCGACATCGGCATCGAGTTCGATCGCTGGAACATGCCGGTGGTGAACGAGGCCACCTTCGCCTCCACCAACCCCAAGGTCTTCTTTGGCGGCGACGCCGCCTTCGGGCCCAAGAACATCATCTGGGCCGTGGCCCACGGCCACCAGGCCGCCGTGTCCATCCACCTGCTCTGTGAAGGCCAGGACGTCGCCAACCGGCCGGCGCCCGGCGTCACCCTGACCAGCCAGAAGATGGGCATCCACGAGTGGAGCTACGACAACGACATCTCCAACGCCCTGCGCCATGTCGTGCCCCAGCGCGACAAGGCCGAGGCGCTGTCCAACGTGCGCCTGGAGGTCGAGCTCGGCTTCGATCAGAAGGTCGGCTTCAAGGAGGCCCAGCGCTGCCTCAACTGCGACGTGGAGACGGTGTTCGCCGAGCCCCTGTGCATCGAGTGCGACGCCTGCGTCGACATTTGCCCGGTGGACTGCATCACCTTCACCGCCAATGGCGACGAGGATGACCTGCGGCCGCGCCTCAAGGCGCCGGCGCTGAACCTCACCCAGGACCTCTACGTCTCCAAGACCCTGCCCACCGGCAAGGTGATGGTGAAGGACGAGGACGTCTGCCTGCACTGCGGCCTCTGCGCCGAACGCTGCCCCACCGGGGCGTGGGACATGCAGAAGTTCCTGATCGACATCACCCAAGCCGAGGGCGCCTGCCCGACCCGTACGGGTCCCGGCCACACCAGGATGGCCGCCGAATGACCGCCCTTCGCGCCGTGAACGACTTCGTCGTCAAGTTCGCCAACGTCAACGGCTCCGGCTCGGCCAGCGCCAACGGGATGTTCGCCAAGGCGGTGATCCGCATGGGCGTGCCCGTCGCCGCCCGCAACATCTTCCCCTCCAACATCCAGGGCCTGCCGACCTGGTACGAGGTGCGCGTGTGCGAGGCCGGCTACATCGGCCGGCGCGGCGGCGTCGACCTGATGGTGGCCATGAACCCCCAGACCTGGGACGCCGACGTCGCCTCCATCGAGCCCGGCGGCTACCTGTTCTACGACAACACCAAGCCCCTGCCGCCGGAGAAATTCCGCAAGGACATCAACGTCCTGGGCATCCCCCTGACGGCCATCTGCAACGCCGCCTACCGCGATCCGCGCCAGCGCCAGCTGTTCAAGAACATCATCTACGTCGGCGCGCTGTCCTACCTGCTCGGCATGGAGGTCGAGGTCTTCGAGACCCTGATCCGCGAGGAGTTCAAGGCCAAGGAGCGGCTGATCCCGCCGAACCTCGAAGCCCTCAACATGGGCCGCGACGAGGCGGCCAAGATCCTCCAGCCCATCGGCCTGCAGATGCGCCGCGCCGACAAGGTGGGTGACCGCATCTTCGTCCAGGGCAACGACGCGGCGGGGTTGGGCGCGGTCTACGGCGGCGCCACGGTCTGCGCCTGGTATCCCATCACGCCCTCGACCTCCCTGGCCGAGGCCTTCACCAGCTACTGCGAAAAGTTCCGCGTCGACGCCGCGAGCGGCCAGCACAAGTACGCCATCGTCCAGGCCGAGGACGAGATCGCCTCGATCGGCATGGTGGTCGGCGCCGGCTGGAACGGCGCGCGGGCCTTCACCTGCACCTCCGGCCCTGGCGTCAGCCTGATGCAGGAGTTCGTGGGCCTCTCCTACTTCGCCGAGATTCCGGCCGTGATCTTCGACGTCCAGCGCGGCGGCCCGTCCACGGGCATGCCGACGCGCACCCAGCAGTCGGACCTGCTGTCGGCCGCCTACGCCAGCCACGGCGACACCAAGCACCCGCTGCTGCTGCCGGAAGACCCCACCGAATGCTTCGAGTTCGGGGCCCTGGCCTTCGACCTGGCGGACCGCCTTCAGACCACCGTCTTCGTCATGCTCGACCTCGACATCGGCATGAACGAATGGCT
>JAFEEA010000239.1 GCA_018241335.1 Pseudomonadota bacterium | reverse complement strand
CTCGGTGAACTTGATGGCGTTGTTGACCAGGTTGCCCACCACCTGGCGCAGCCGCACCGCGTCGCCGGCCACCAGGGCCGGGGTCGCCGGGTCGATGAAGGCCGCCAGGTCCAGCCCCTTGGAGCGGGCCTTCTCCCAGAACAGGCTCAGCACGTCCTCGACCGCGTCGCCCACGTCCACCGGCGCGCGCTCCAGGTCCAGCTTGCCGGCCTCGATCTTCGAGAAATCCAGGATGTCGTTGATGATCGCCAGCAGGCTCGAACCGGACTTGGCGATCACCTCGGCGAAGCGGCGCTGCTTGGGCGGCATGTCGCCGGCGGCCAGCATCTCGGCCATCACCATGATGCCGTTCATCGGCGTGCGGATCTCGTGGCTCATGGTGGCCAGGAAGTCGCTCTTCGCCGCGTTGGCGCTCTCGGCGGCCTCCTTGGCCTCGCTGAGGTCGGCGGTGCGCTCCGCCACGGTCTGCTCCAGCCCGGCCAGGTGCTCGGCCAGCGCCGCGTCGCGGGTGCGGACCTCCTCAAGCAGGCGGCTGAAGCCGTCGACCAGGTCGGCCACCTCGTCGTCGGCCGCCACCGCCACCTCGCGCGAATAGTCGTGGCTGTCGGTGATCTCGCCCATCGCCCGGGTCAGGGCCGCGATCGGGTCGGAAATGCCGCGTTGCAGCCGGGCCGCCACGGCCAGGCCGGCGATGGCCGCCGCCAGGGCGGCGCCCAGACTGATCAGCAGGCTCGACAGCAGCCGCTCGCGCCCGTCGCTCAGCTTCCCCGAAATGAGGACCTCGCCCACCCGGCGTCCGCCGAAGTCGATGCGTTCATGCAGCTCGGCCGTCCGCGAGCGCAGCAGCGCCAGGCTGAATCCCTGGTCGCCCGCCCGCCCGCTGACGTCGCGGGTCAGGCGCTGGGCCGAACCCGTCTCGGCCAGCAACGCGCCGTTCGCGCCATAGATGCGGGCGTACTCGACGTCGGGCATGTGGGCGATCGAGCGGATCACCGCATAGGCTCGGGCCCGGTCCCCCGCCGCCGCGGCTTCGCCGCTCAGGGACGCCATCACCTTGGCCGTATCGGACAGCCGGCCCATGGCCAGGGCGGTGTCGCGTTGACCATCCCGCGCCGCGGAGATGCCGGCCACCAGCGCCACCGCCAGGCCCACCGAAGCCAGCACCAGCGCTGTGAGCTTGCCTCGGATCGACCGCCGACGGCGGGCCGGTTGCGACGCACTGACCGACAAGTTGAACGACCCCGTTTCCCCTGAACCCCAACGGGTTACGCGGGATTAATGACTGCCGGTTTAATGAAGGCGCCCAAGCCTGTGCAGAAGTCGATCGGCCCATGTCGTCACCGCCGGACAAAGACGGTACGTTTTTCTACGTCCTCCAGGACGCGCTGAAGATCATCTTCGTGGATGATGATCCGATCCTGCGCGAATTCGCGGTTGTTAATCTTACCACCGAGCACGCGACGGTTGCGACCGCCGGCGACGGCGAGGAGGCGCTGAAGGTCATCGAGGCCTTCCAGCCCGACATCATGCTGCTCGACCTCGAGATGCCCAACATGGACGGCTTCGAGGTTCTCCAGCGCCTGCGCGCCAGCGAGGCCTGGGCGCGCCTGCCGGTGATCGTGGTCACCGGGCGCGAGGATGTCGGCGCCGTCGACCGCGCCTTCTCGGCCGGCGCCACCTCCTTCGTGGTCAAGCCGCTGAACTGGCGCCTGCTCAGCTACCAGATCCGCTATGTCCAGCGCGCCGCCGCCGGCGAGGCCCAGCTGCTGGCCGCCCGCGAAAAGGCCGACGAGACCCAGCTGGCGCGCCAGCTCGAACGCCTGGCGCTGGAAAGCTCGCGCTTCCTCACCGCCGCCCTCAGCCAGCAGCCGTCCCTGCGGCCCCTGGCGGCGGACTTCGCCCGCATCGCCGACGAGGTCCTCTCGCCGCCGGCCGACGCGGCGGCCTGACGATCGCCATGAGGACGCGCCGCGATCCTCAAGGGCGGGCCGGGTGGGGCGGGGCATGGTCCCGTCTCCGACGGGCCCTGAAGGCCTGGTCGCTCGACCGCCGCGGCGGCACCGCCGTCGTCTTCGCCGTCGCCGCCCCGACCCTGGCCATCCTCGCCTGCGGCACGGTGGACCTGTTCTCCCTCTCCTCCGACCACTCGGCCATGCAGGACGCCGCCGACGCCGCGGCCTTGGACGCGGCCAAGCAGCTCGGCATCGGTACGCAGTCGGGCATCTCCGCCCGCGCGGTCACCTTCGTGAAGAGCCAGATCCCCGGCGTCGTCCAGCGCGTGCCCTTCCGGGTCAGCACCAGCTTCAGTCCCGACAACACCCAGGTGACGGTCAAGATCGACGGCCATCGCTCGTCCTTCTTCGCCAACCTGCTGCCGCCCGGCGGTTGGAGCATTCACGTCCAGGCCACCGCGGCCACCATGGGCCTGACACCGCTCTGCGTCCTGGCGTCCGACACCACCGGCGCTTCGATCCAGATGAACAACGCGGCCCGCGCCACCGCCGGCTCGTGCCTGGTTCAGTCCAACGGCGACATCCAGGTGAACGGCTCGGCCGCCCTGAACGCCGGCGTCGCCCAGGCCACCGGCACGGCCACCGGCGCCATCACCCCCCAGGCCCAGGTGGGCGCCCCGACCATCGGCGACCCCTTCGCCTCCATGGCCATCAACCCGCCGCTGATCAATGTCTGCACGCCAGTCCCGGCGCTCACCGCCGGGGTGAATGTGCTGCTGGCCATTCCGGCTCCCTATTGCGGCAACATCACCGTGCGCTCGGGCCAGACCCTGCAGTTGCAGCCCGGCGGCACCTACTATTTCCGCAACGGATCGCTGCAGATGCAGCAGAACGCGACCCTGACCGGCAGCAACGTCACCCTGATCTTCGACAACACGGCCCAGTTCCAGTTCGACGACAGCTCCGTGATCGACCTGACCGGCGCCCGCTATGGCCAATACGCCGGCTTCGTGATCATGACGACGCGCCAGAACGTCGGCACGTTCGAGATCTCCAGCGACAGCGCCCGCCGGTTGGAAGGCACCGTCTACATCCCCAACGCCACCCTGCAGGTCACCGGCGCCAACAACCGGGTGGCCGATCAGTCGGCCTGGACGGTGATCGTCGCCAAGTCGATCCAGATGACCGGCAGCCCCAACCTCGTCGTCAACGCCAACTACGCCGTTTCCGGGGTTCCGGTCCCCAATGGCGTCGGCAACTCCGGTGCGGTGACCAAGGTCAAGCTGAAGCGGTAGGGCGGCGGGGCCGCCGACGCGGGCGCTGGATTTCGCGCCGCCGAGCGGGCACTAAAACTCCCAAGGCGGGCGGCGAGGGGCGAGCGCATGGGCGGTGACGACAACGCGGCGGCCATCGCGGCGCGCCTGGACCGCCTGCCCTCCACCTGGGCGGTATGGCGGCTGGTGACCCTGATCTCGCTGGGCGGCTGCTTCGAATTCTACGACCTGATGATGACGGCCTATGTTTCGCCGGGCCTGATCAAGGCCGGGGTGTTCCACGCCGGCGCAAAGGGATTCCTGGGCCTCACCGACCAGGCGACCTTCGCCGCCGCCACCTTCGCGGGCCTGTTCATCGGGACCCTGGTCTTCTCCCAGGTCGCCGACCGTTTCGGGCGCCGCGCGATCTTCACCGCCTCCCTCGTCTGGTACACCGCCGCCACCCTGGTCATGGCCTGCCAGGCCGACGCCTTCGGCCTTGACCTCTGGCGGTTCGTCGCCGGCATCGGCATCGGCGTCGAGCTGGTCACCATCGACGCCTACGTCACCGAAATCACCCCGCCGGCCCTGCGCGGGCGCGCCTTCGCCATCAACCAGTCGATCCAGTTCGCGGCCGTCCCGATCGTCGCCTTCGCCTGCTGGCGGCTGCTGCCCCTGTCGCCGCTGGGGATCGCCGGCTGGCGGTGGGTGATGCTGCTGGGGGCCGCCGCCGCCGTCGCCGTCTGGTTCATCCGCCTCGGCCTGCCGGAATCGCCCCGATGGCTGGCCCAGCACGGCCGCCTCGCCGAGGCCGACGCCATCGTCGACGACCTGGAGGCCCGCGCCGAGGAGGAGACCGGCCGTCCGCTGCCCGCGCCCGTGCCCTCGGGATCGACCCCGGCGCCCGGCGCCCCGGCGGCGGAACCCAGGGGCGCCTTCCTCGACATCTTCCGCCCGCCCTACCTCGGCCGGACGATCATGCTCAGCGTCTTCAACGCCGCCCAGACCATCGGCTTCTACGGCTTCGGCAACTGGGCGCCGTCCCTGATCGCGGCCCAGGGCCAGGGGATCACCAAGTCGCTGGAATATTCCTTCATCATCGCCTTCGCCTATCCGGTTGGCCCGCTGCTCTGCAGCCTTTTCGCCGACCGCTTCGAGCGCAAGCACCAGATCGCCGCCGCCGCCATCGGCACCGCCACCTTCGGCCTGCTCTTCGCCCGCCAGAGCGCCCCGGCCGCCCTGATCGCGCTGGGGGTCGCCATCACCCTGTCCAACAACCTGCTGTCTTTCGCCTACCACGCCTACCAGGCCGAGCTGTTCCCGACCCGCATCCGGGCCCGCGCGGTGGGCTTCGTCTATTCGTGGAGCCGGCTTTCCACCGTCTTCTCCAGCCTGATCATCGCCGCCCTGCTGGGCGCCTTCGGCTCGGCCGGCGTCTTCGCCTTCATCGCCGGCGCCATGGGCGTGGTGGTGGTCGCCATCGGCGTCTTCGGGCCGCGAACCGCCGGCCGGTCACTGGAGGCCGTCTCGCACTAGCCGTGCGCCTCTACTTCGCCACTGGCATGCCGCCCTTGCCGTGGGGCGCGACGGCGACCTGGGTGTGGCTCACGGGCGCGCCCTGGCGGGCCGCCTCGGCCAGCAGGGACGAACAGTCGGCGTCCTTGGCCAGGCCCGGGTCCACGAAGGGCAGGATCGCCGCCAGGGGCGAGACCACCGCGCCCAGCAGGCCGGCGAGGGTCAGCTGCCCCGCCGCCTTGCCCACGTCGACCCCGACCTTGGGGCCTTCCAGGCGGCCCTTCAGCGTGATCGGCGCCATCACCCGCACCAGGCGGAACTTCTTGGACTTGCCCTCCAGGCGCAGGTTCACCGTTTCGTCGCGCAGGTTGACGTCGCCCTTTCCCACCGCCAGCACCACGCCGGTGTCCAGCACGATGCGGTTGGCGCTCAGCACCCCGTTCTGGGCGCGGAAGTCGGCCACCGCGCAGCGCACCGGCGTCTGGTCGTTCGAGTGGCTCAGCAGCAGGAACAGGCTCTTGGTGGCGTTGATGCCCAGCAGTTCGGCCAGGGCCTGGCGGATCTGGCCGTGCGGGATGACCACCGTCACCACCCCGTCGGCGCCGGCCGCCGCCGAGCGCACGCTGTCGCCCGTCCCGGCCAGCTTCGCCCGGGCCAGGATGGCGCCCGCCACCGGCGGATTGGCGCCCCCGGCCACCAGCTGCTCCAGCCTGGCGCCGGTCAGGCGGATGTCGATGGCCTCGGCCGGGGTCGCCTTGCGCGCGTCGATGCGGATCAGTCCGGCGATCTGGCCCTGGGGCAGTGTGAAGGCCAGCGGGTCCACCACCAGCAGCCCGTGGTCCAGGTTCACCTTCAGCCCCACCTGCCGGATCGGCAGGCCCTTGGCCTGGACGGTCTCGGCCCTGTAGGTCACCCGCGCGTCCATGCCGCGCACCCGCGTCAGGTCCAGCTTGGCGTCCGGCAGGATGCGGTGCTCGGCCTTCAGCCGCGCCGCCGCCGCCGCCTGGGC
>JAFEEA010000238.1 GCA_018241335.1 Pseudomonadota bacterium | reverse complement strand
CCCAGAGGGAGAAGGATGGGCCCGCGCCGGAGGCGTGGGAGGATGAGGGGTTACGTCATTACCGCATCATCGCCGCCACGTTGCCGCCGTCGACGGTGATCACGGCGCCGGTGGTCTTGGCCATCAGGGCGGTGAAGACGAAGGCCTGGGCGACGTCCTGGGCGGTGACTTCCTGGCCGAGCAGATTGCCGGCCATGTAGGCCGCCTCGCTGACCCCGCGCGAGCCGGCGCGCGAGGCGATCATCTGGTCGGTGAGGAGGCCCGAGCGGATGCGGTCGGGGTTGAGGGCGTTGACGCGGATGCCGTCGGCGCCGTGCTCCAGGGCGTACTGGCGCACCAGGGCCATCAGGGCGGCCTTGGAGGTTCCGTAGGCGCCGAAGTCCGGCCCCGGGTTCACCGCCTGCTTGGAGACGTTGAACAGCAGGGCGCCGCCGAAGCCCTGGGCCTTCATCACCCGCACGGCGGCCTGGGCGACGGCCTGGTGGCCGAAGAAATTGAGGTCGAAGCTGGCGCGCAACGTGGCGTCGTCCATCTGGGCCATCATGCCGGTGGTCGCCGCGCCGGCGTTGGAGATCACGATGTCGACGCCGCCGAAGCGGGCGCAGACAGCGTCGAAGGCGGCGCGGACCGAGGCGGCGTCGGTGACGTCGCAGGCCAGGCCCAGGGCGCGCTTGCCCACCTTGGCCGCGGCGGCCCGGGCGGCCTCGCCGTCGAGGTCCAGCAGGGCCAGGTCGGCCCCCTCGGCGGCGAAGGCGGCGGCGGTGGCGGCGCCGATGGCGCCGGCCGCCCCGGTGACCACCACGACCCGGCGCTCAAGCCGCTTCTCGGCCGCCTTGCCGAGCTTGGCCTGCTCCAGCGACCAGTATTCCATCTCGAAGGTCTGAGCTTCGTCGACGGGCTCGAAGCGGCCGATGGACTCCGCCTTCAGCAGGGTGGCGGCCCAGTTCTCCGCCACGTCGGCGGTGACAGCGGCCTCGGCGGCGGTCTTGCCGAGGCCGACCAGGCCCAGGCCGGGAATGGCGACAACGCGGGGCAGGGGGTCGAGCTGGGTCTTGATCCCGCCGACGGCGGCGTTGTTGCGCGCGAAATAGGCTTCGTAGGCGCTGACATAGCGGGCCACGGCGTCGTCCACGGCGGCGGTCCAGGCTGCGGCGTCGGGGCCGGGCGCCGGCAGCACCAGGGGGTGGCGCTTGGTGCGGATGACGTGGTCCGGCGTGGCGACTCCGCGGCCCGCCCAGTCTTCCAGTTTGGACGAATTGGCGACCGCCAGGGCGGCGGGGCCGGCCCGCAGGTCGGCGATCCAGCGGGCCGGCCAGAGGGCGCCGGCCATCCGGGCCAGGGCGCCGCGCAGGATCGGCAGGGCCTCGGCGGCGCCGAGCGCGGGCGCCGGGGTGGCGGCGACGGCCGCGGGCCTGCCCTTGGCGGCCAGGTAGTCCTCGGCGGCGGTGACCAGGGCGATCATCCGCTCGTAGCTCTCGCGGGCGGTGTCGCCGAAGGAGAAGACGCCGTGCTTGAGCAGCACCAGCCCCTCGACGCCGGGATGGGCCTCGAGGATCTCGGCGGCCAGCTTGGCCAGGGCGAAGCCCGGCATGACATAGGGCACCAGGGCGACCTTGCCGCCCCAGACCTCGGCGGCGATCTCGGCGGCGTTCGGCTGGTCGGCGATCGCCAGGACGTCGACCGAGTGGGTGTGGTCGATGAACCTGGCCGGCATGAAGGCGTGCAGCAGGGTCTCCACCGACGGGTTCGGCGCGGCCGAATCGAGCAGATTCTGGCGCTGGGCGTTGACCATGTCCTCGTCGGAGAGGCGCTCCAGGGCGCGCAGGCGGCGCAGGGGCTCGATGCGCACGGCCGGATGGCCCGGCGGCTCGATGGCGCCCAGGTCCCAGCCGCTGCCCTTGACGCAGAGCACGTCCACCGGCTGGCCGAAGAGGTCCACGGCCGTGGTCTTGACCGAGGTGTTGCCGCCGCCGTGCAGGACCAGGGACGGATCGCCGCCCAGCAGCCGCGCCGAATAGGTGCGCAGGGCAAGGTCTTCGCCGACGCCCTGGGCGCCGTAGCGCGCCACCGCCGCATCGGCCTCGGCCTGATCCCACCGGCTCTTCATCCAGGGCTCCATCGTCGTAGGGGGCGGCGCGTCCGCCAAGGCGCTCCCGATAGTCCGAGCCCGGCGGCCTGTCGACCGGCGAGGAGCGTGGCGGCGTGCGCGGATCGTGGTTAGCGCTTCCTTAAGCGCGGCGGGCCGAGGGTGGCGGACCGCCCGCCCCTGGAGCACGCCTTGACTCGCCTGGCCCTGGTGATGATCGCCCGCGACGAGGCGCGCTCGATCGTACGCGCCCTGGCCAGCGCCGCGCCGCACGTGGACCGGATGATCGTGCTCGACACCGGCTCGACGGACGACACCCGGGCGTTGGCCCAGGCGGCCGGGGCCGAGGTCTTCGACTTCGCCTGGCGCGACGACTTCGCCGCCGCCCGCAACGCCGCCCTGGACCGCTCCGACGCCGCCTGGAACCTGATCCTCGACGCCGACGAGTGGATCGAGGGCGGGGCCGAGTCCCTGGCCCCCGCGCGCCTGCCGGCGGCGGGCGGCGACTTCCTGGGGTTGGTGCAGGTGGCCAGCGAGATGGGGGCGGGGGACGAGGCCAGCTCGGCCCGGTCCTGGATCGCGCGGGTGCTGCCGGCCGGCGTGCGCTACGAGGGGCGCATCCACGAGCAGCCCGCCTCGCGCCTGCGGGGCGAGCGGCTGGCGTTGGTCATCGGCCACGACGGCTATACGCCCGAGAGCCTGGCGCGGAAGGGCGACCGCAACGAGGCCCTGCTGACCGCCGAGCTGGCCGCCCATCCGCACGACGCCTACCTTTGGTTCCAGCTCGCAAAGGAATACCAGGCGCGCGACCGCTCGGCGCAGGCGGCGCTGTGCTTCGCCGAGGCCCTGCGGTTGGCGCGGCCGGACGAGCCTTTCCGCCACGCCCTGGTGGTGCGGGCCATCACCGCCTTCAAGACCGAGGGGCGGCTGGACGAGGCCCTGGCGCTGCTGGAGGCGGAGTTCCCGAACTGGCAGGCCTCGCCCGACTTCTTCTTCGCCATGGGGGATCTCTATCTGGCCGTGGCGGGGCGCGAGCCGGACAAGGCGCTCAGCGACCACCTGCCCCTGGCGGAATTCGCCTGGAAGAAGTGCCTGGAGCTGGGCGAGCGCCAGGACCTCGACGGGTCGGTGGCCGGTCGGGGCAGCCACATGCCGGCGCACAATCTGGCGGTGATGTACGAGACCCTGGGCCTGGCCGAGCCGGCCGCGCGCTACCGCGCCCTGGCCGTGCAACTGCGAGGCGGTTGAGGGCCGGCGCGGCGTTGACAGACTCAAGGTTGGGCCGTCACCTCTGCAATCTGTGATTTAGGCCGACGCGCCGGGGGGGGACGTGATGTTCAAGGGGCTGGTCCTGGCGGCCGCGGCCGTCGTCCTGGTGGGCTGCGCCAAGGCCGCGCCCGAGGACACCTGCAAGACGCCGGACTTCACGCCCAAGGCCACGGCGGGAACCTATGCCGCCGAAAAGGAGGCGGTGACGATCTGCGTGCGCAAGGCGGCCTTCGGCCTGGCCAAGTCCGGCGGCGACATCAAGCACGCCGGCGAGGCTGCGGTCGGCCAGTGCGCGGCGGAAGAGGCGGCCGTGGGCGTCAAGAGCGGCGACAGGATCTATGAGTGGCAGCGCAAGGAACTGCACGAATCCCTGATCCACACCGCCCAGATCGCCGCCACCCAGGCCCGCGCCATCGGCTGCGGCCTGCCGCCGGGCGCGGCGAAGGACACGCTCTAGGCGGCGAAGGTCCTGACACGCGCTGGCGCCCGGGGCGGATAGGCTGCGCCCCGGTTCCGCAGCTCAGGAGGACGCCATGACCGACACCTTGACCGGCCGCTGCGCCTGCGGGGCGGTGCAATATGCGCTGACCTCGAATCCGATGTTCGTGAACTGCTGCCACTGCCTGGACTGCCAGCGCCAGACCGGCAGCGCCTTCGTGATCAACGCCCTGATCGAGACCGACCGGATCGCGGTGAGCGGCGAAACACCGGTGGCGGTGCGCGTGCCCGCCGACAGCGGCCGGCCACACGACATCTATCGTTGCCCGGACTGTCAGACGGCGCTGTGGAGCGACTATGGCGGCCGGCCGGGCCTTCGCTTCGTGCGGGTGGGCACGCTGGAGACGCCGTCGGCCCTGGCCCCGGACGCGCACATCTTCACCCGCTCCAAGCAGCCGTGGGTGGGCCTGCCGGAGGGCGCGCCGGCGTTCGAGGTCTTCTACGACATGGCCACGCAATGGCCGGCCGAAAGCCTGGCGCGGCGGCGGGCGATCCTGGGCGAGGGCTAGGCGGCGGGCTTGGGCCGGCTTTCCGGCAGCAGCAGGATCGCCACCGTTCCCACGGCGCAGGCGGCGACCAGGTACCAGGCCGGGGCGACGGGGTCGCCGGTGGCCTTGATCATCCAGGTGATGATCGGCTGGGTGGTGCCGCCGAACACCGCCACGGCGGTGGAATAGACGCCGGCGAAGGCCAGGCTGCGCACGTCGCGGTGCATGGATTCCACGATGGCGGTGATGCCCGTGGCGCCGGCCAGCACGGCGATGGTGCTGAGCACGCCGGTGACCAGCAGCAGGGTGGTGTGGTCCGGATGGGCCGCCAGCAGGCTGAAGCCGGGGACGACCGCCACCATCAGCAGGAGCCGCGGCCAGAGCATCATCGGCTTGCGGCCGACGCGGTCCGACAGGGCGCCGGCGATGAGGCCGAACACGATCAGGGTCGCGCCGACGACGATGGAGGCGGCCAGCGCTGCGCCCGGGGCCATCTTCAGGGTGGTCTGGGCGTAGCTGGTCATGTTGTTGAAGATGTAGGTGGCGATGGTGCCGTTGGCGGTGACCAGCAGGCCGAGGACGATGATCCGGCCGTGGCCCTTGAGGGTCGGCGCGGCGGGCTGGGCGGCGGTGTGCGTCTCGGCGCGATGACGGGTCTCCGGCAGGGTGCGCCGCAGCCAGAAGCCCCAGGGCAGCACCAGGGCGCCGATCAGGAAGGCGATGCGCCAGCCCCAGGCGCTGAGGGCCGCATCGCCGAGAGCCGCCGAGATGGCCACCCCCACCAGACCGCCCACCAGGGACGAAAAGCCCTGGCTGGCGTACTGGAAGGATCCGTAGAGCCCCCGCCGGTCGGGCGGCGCGGCCTCGATCAGGTAGGCGGTGGTCGGCCCTACCTCGCCGCCCAGGGCGAAGCCCTGGATCAGCCGCCAGCTCACGACCAGGATCGGCGCGGCGACGCCGATCTGGGCGAAGGTCGGGGTCAGGGCCAGGCCCAGGATCGCCACGCCCATCAGGGTGAAGCTGAGCATCATCGCCGGTCTCCGGCCCACGCGGTCGCCGTAGCGGCCGATCACCAGGGCGCCGATCGGGCGTGTGACGAAGCCCACGCCGAAGGTGATCAGCGAGCTCATCTGCTGGATGAACGGGTCGTGGCTGGGGAAGAAGGCCGCGCCGATCTGGACCGCGAAGAAGGTGTAGGTGACGAAGTCGTAGAACTCGAGCGCGTTGCCGACCACGGCCGCGGCCACGTGCCGGCGCGGAACGGGAGCGGCCGGTGCGACGCCCTCGACGGTCATGTCAGTCATCAACGCCCCCGCACCCTGAAGGCGCACCTTGGATCAAGGACAGGGGCGGCGACAAGCGGCGAGGCGCTGGCGGTTGGCGAGGGCGGAGCCCCTCATCCTCCCACGCCTTCGGCGCGGGCCCCTCCTTCTCCCT
>JAFEEA010000237.1 GCA_018241335.1 Pseudomonadota bacterium | reverse complement strand
TCTCCCAGAGGGAGAAGGAGGGGCCCGCGCCGCAGGCGTGGGAGGATGAGGGGTTCAGGCCCGGCGCTACTCCGCCGCGACCAGCGCCGCGCCGTGGGACCCCTCGCCCATGGGCCTCAGGCCCAGGTCCGCGAACAGCCGCGCGTCGGTCCCCAGCTCCGGGTTCCTGGTGGTCAGCAGCTTGCCGCCCACGAACATGGAGTTGGCGCCGGCCAGGAAGCAGAGGGCCTGCTGCTCGCGGCTCATGTGGTCGCGCCCCGCCGACAGGCGCACCACCGACTTCGGGCAGACCAGCCGCGCCACCGCGATGGTGCGCACGAACTCCAGCCCGTCCAGGGGCTCGGACCCGCCCAGGGGCGTGCCCTTGATCGGCATCAGGTCGTTGATCGGCAGGCTGTCGGGGTGGGCCGGCAGGGTGGCCAGGGCATGCAGCAGGCCGGCGCGGTCGCGGCGCGTTTCGCCCATGCCCACGATGCCGCCGCAGCAGGTGGAGATGCCGGCGTCGCGCACGGCGGTCAGGGTGTCCAGCCGGTCCTGGTAGGTGCGGGTGGTGACCACGGAGGCGTAGTAGTCGGGGCCGGTGTCGAGGTTGTGGTTGTAGTAGTCGAGGCCGGCGTCCTTCAGCGCCACGGCCTGGTCGGGCTTCAGCATGCCCAGGGTGACGCAGGTCTCCAGGCCCATGGCCTTGACCCCGCTGATCATGGCCGAGACCTTGGGCAGGTCGCGGTCCTTGAGGTCGCGCCAGGCGGCGCCCATGCAGAACCTCTGCGCCCCGCCGGCCTTGGCTCGCGACGCCTCGGCCAGCACCGCGTCGACATCCATCAGCTTGGACGCCGGCACGCCTGTGTCGAAGTGCTGGGACTGGCTGCAGTAGCCGCAGTTCTCCGGGCACCCGCCGGTCTTGACCGACAGCAGCTGCGAGACCTGCACCTCGGTGGGGTCGAACCAGCGGCGGTGGACCTCGGCGGCGCGGAACACCAGCTCGGTGAAGGGCAGGTCGAACAGGGCCTCCACTTCGGCCAGGGTCCAATCGTGGCGGGGCAGGGCGGGGTCGAGAGTCATTCGGGGGGAACTCCTGAACACGAGCGTCGCTTGCGGGACGGCGGCGGCCGGGTTAGCCGCTGGGCGCCGGGTCGCCAAGCTCTGATCGAGATCAACTCGGCGAGACGGGCGTTCATGCTATCGGGGGTGACCCGGCGTCGGACCAGGAGCGGATGTCCAGCGAACCGCGAGAGATCGAGCTGAAGTTCAGGGTCGAGCCGGCGCGGGCCGAGGCGGTGTTCGAGGCCATCGCCGGCGGCAAGGGCAAGGCGAAGACCCTCGCCGCCACCTATTACGACACCCCTGGCGGCGCCCTGGCCAAGGCGGGCATGGCGCTGAGGGTCCGGCGCGAGGGGCGCGCCTGGGTGCAGACCCTCAAGTCCGCCGAGGCGGGCAACGGCGCCATGGGCCGGGGCGAGTGGGAATGGCCGGCCACGGGGGCCAAGCCGGATCTGGCCCTGCTGCGCGGCACGCCGGCGCAGAAGGCCATGGGCCGCAGCCGCAAGCTGGTCCCCCTGTTCACGGTCGAGATGGACCGCCGCCTGGCGGTGCGCGCGCTGGAGAACGCCAAGGTCGAGGTGGCGCTGGACCGGGGGCGGGTCGTCGCGGGAGACCGCGCCGAGCCCGTGCTGGAACTGGAGCTGGAGCTGAAGACTGGCGAGCCCTGCGACCTGCTGGCCTTCGCCGCCGAGGCGAGGCGCGCCCATGGCCTTGCCCTGTCGTTCGCCACCAAGGCCGGCCGGGGGATGGGCCTGAGGGGCAAGCCGGGTGACCGGGCCGTCAAGTTCCGCCCGCCGACCGTGGGCGACGGCATGACCGCCGGCGACGGCTTTCGCGCCATCGCCCGCGCCGCCCTGGAACAGGCGGTGAGCAACGCCGAGCGGCTGGTCGAGACCCCCGGGCCGGAGGTGATCCACCAGATGCGGGTGGGCGTGCGCCGGCTGCGCAGCGTCATTTCGATCTTCAAGCCGGTGGCCAGCGACCGGCGGGTGACGGGGATCAAGGCCGAGCTGAAGTGGCTGACCGGCGAACTGGACCAGGCGCGGAACCTGGACGTGCTGCTGGCCGGCGCCTATCGCCGCGCGGCCCGGCGCAAGGCCGACCCCACGGGCCTGGCCGACCTCGGCCGCCAGCTTCGCCTGAACCGCACCGCCGCCTACGCCCGCGCGCGCTCGGCCGCCGAGAGCGAGCGGTTTCGGGCCCTGGTGATGGACACCCTGGTGTGGATCGAGGCCGGGCCCTGGAGCGGCCGTAAGGCGTCCGGGGCCAAGACCCGCGACAAGCCGCTGGCCGCCTTCGCCGACAAGGCCCTTGGCGAGCGGCGCAGGAAGATCGTCAAGCGCTGCGGCGCCCTGGCCGAGATGAGCCGCGAACAGCGCCACCACCTGCGCATCGACTGCAAGAAACTGCGCTACGCCGCCGACGCCTTGTCGGTGCTGTCGGCCAAGCCCAAGCGGGTCGAGCGGTTCATTGCGGCGCTCAAAGACCTGCAGGACCGGTTGGGGGACCTGAACGACATCGCCACCGGCGAGCGCCTGGCCCACGGCCTGACCGCCTCGACCGACGTCTCAGGCGCGGCCGACTGGGCGGCGGGCCGACTGATCGGCGGCGAAACCGCCCGCGAAGCCGCCCTCGTCCAGGCCGCCGCCGCCGCGGCCAAGACCTTCAAGGCCGCCAAGCCGTTCTGGGGGTGAGGGGTTCCGTCGCCCCCCTGACCCTACCGCTTCGGCAGGTTCTCGATGCGCACCTCGGGCAGCGTGTCCGCCGGCGTGAACCCGAACACCTGGCCGTAGAAATAGAGTTCGGCCTGCTTGGCGTGGATGATGTTCTCGGCGCGGCGGAAGCCGTGGCCCTCGCCGGCGTACTCCACATAGGCCACCGGCTGCTGGCGCGCGCGCAGGGCGTCCAGGATCATGTAGGCCTGGTTGGGCGGCACGATGGGATCCTCCGACCCCTGGAAGATGATCAGCGGCGCCTTGAAGCCTTCCAGGTGGTGGATCGGCGAGCGGGCTTCGTAGACCGCCTTGGCCTCGGGATAGGGGCCGACCAGATTGTCGAGATACCGGCTCTCGAACTTGTGGGTGTCGCGGGCCAGGGCCTCCAGGTCCGAAACGCCATAGAAGTCGCCGCCGGCGGCGAAGACGTCGCTTTGGCTCAGCGCCGCCAGTACCGTGAAGCCGCCGGCGCTGCCGCCGTGGATCGCCACCCGCTTGGGGTCGACCCTGCCGGAGGCGGCCAGGAAGCGGACGGCCGCGATGACGTCCTCGACGTCGACGATCCCCCACTGGCCGTTGAGGCGCTGGCGATAGGCGCGGCCGTAGCCGGCCGAGCCGCCGTAGTCGACGTCGACCAGGGCGAAGCCGCGGCTGGTCCAGAACTGGTTCGCCAGGCTGAAGGCGCCCGACGCCTGGCCGGTCGGCCCGCCGTGGGCCTGGACGATCAGGGGCGGCTTCTCGCCCGCCGGGGCGGCGGTGTCGCCGTTGGTGGGCGGATAGTAGAGGGCGTGGGCCATGCGCCCGCCGGCGGTGGGAAAGCTGATCGCCTCGGCGCGGGCGATATGGCGGGGATCGAGAGCGGCCGGCGAGGGGCGACGGATGACGGTCGTCTCGCCGGTCTCGATGTCCACCGTGGCGATGGCGGCGGTCTGGTCGGGCGAAGCGCCGATCAGGGCCACGCGGCGGTCATCCAGCCGGCGCAGGCCGCCCCAGGCGCTGAAGGGGACGGCGATCTCGCGCACCGCGCCGCGCGCCTCGTCGATCACGACCAGGTGCTCGCGTCCGCCCTCGCCATAGCCGGTGGCGATGCGGCTGCCTTCCATCAGGGCGTAGTTGGCCTGGCCGAGGCCCCACAAAGGGCCGGCGAACTCGGCGTCGCGGGGCATGAGGGGCTTCACCGCCCCTTCCCGCAGGACATAGAGGTTCCAGAAGCCGCTGCGGTCGGAGATGAAGAAGAGGGCGCCGTCCGCCCCCCACTGCGGCTCCATCACGGACTCGCCGACGCCGCCGGCCACGGCGCGGATATCGGCGAGGCCCTGGGGCCCAAGCTCGGCCACATAGAGGGTGGTGTCGTCCCACGGCATGTTGGGATGGTCCCAGGCCATCCAGGCCAGGCGCCGCCCGTCCGGGCCGACGCGAGGATAGGCGACGAAATCGCTGGCGGCGAACAGCACCTGGCCGGCGTCGCCCTCGGCCAGGGTCAGCGCCACGACGGCGTTTCGAACATTGGCCGGATCGGTGTGGTCCTCGCGCACGCAGACCAGGCCGCCGCCCGGCGCCGGGGCGGCGTCGGCGTAGCGGTAGCCTTCCGGGGTCAGCGCCCTCGGCGCGCCGCCGGCCAGATCCTGGGCGTACAGCCTCTGGTCGCGGAAGTGGCTGAAGTAGAGGGTCTCGCCCAGCACCGCAAAGGCCGCGCCGCCGTATTCGTGCACGCGCGTGCGGACGTTGAAGCCCTCCGGCGTGATCTGGCGGGCCTGGCCGCCCGGCTCCAGCGTCATCGCCACCATGCGCCCGCCCTCGGCCGGCCGGCTCTCCAGCCAGAACAGGCGCCCGTCCACGACCCGCAGGTCGGCGACGCCGATGGCCCCCTCGGCCAGGCTCTCGGCGGTGACCGGGGACGGCCAGGCGCCGTAGGGGCGGATGTCTTTGTCGGCCATGGCGCCTGCCTCTCAACTACGAAGCGGGCACGCTAACATTCTCTTCCCCCTCTGGGGGAAGTACCCGCGAAGCGGGGGATGGGGGCTCCAGCTCGACGAGAATGTCCCAGCTCCGCTGGAGCCCCCTTCGACCCCTTCGGGGCCACTTCCCCCAAAGCGGAAGAGAAACTTCGTCAGGCCGCCAGGGGGGTGGGGCCCACATAGCGGGACTGAGGCCGGATCAGGCGCCCGCCGATCACCTGCTCGCGGGCGTGGGCGATCCAGCCGGACACCCGGCCGATGGCGAAGACGCAGGTGAACGCCGCCGGCGGGAAGGCCAGGGCCTCAAGCAACAGGGCGGTGTAGAATTCGACATTGGTCTGCAGCGAGCGGTTGGGCTTGCGTTCCTTCAGGATGTCGAGGGCCGCGCGCTCCACCGCCTCGGCGAAGGCCAGGCGGCCGGGCAGGGCGTTGGAGCCCTCGCCCAGGGCCTTGACCGCCCGCTTGAGGGCGTCGGCGCGGGGGTCGCGGACGCGATAGACGCGGTGGCCGAAGCCCATCAGCCGCTCGCCGGAATCCAGCTCGGCCTCGATCCAGGCGCGGGCGTTGTCCGGCGTCCCGATGGCGTCCAGCATGTCGATCACTGGGCCGGGGGCGCCGCCGTGCAGCGGGCCCTTCAGCGCGCTGATCCCGGCCAGCACCGCCGAGGTCAGGCCCGCGCGGGTCGAGGCCACCACCCGGGCGGCGAAGGTCGAGGCGTTGAGGCCGTGGTCGCAGACGGTGACCAGATAGGCGTCCAGCGCCGCCGTCTCGGCCGGCGTCGGCGCGCGGCCGCGGGTCATGCGCAGGATGTCGGCGGCGTGGCCCAGCGTCGGGTCGGGCGGGATCGGCGATCCGCCGGCCTGGGCGCGGGTCACCGCGGCCGTGAACACGGCCGGGGCGGCCACCAGGCGCAGGGCCGTGGCCAGGTCGTCGCCGTCGGCCAGGCGCGCCGTCAGCGCCCGCATGGCCTCCATGGGGGTGCGGCCGAGAAGCTCGGCGTCGAGGGCGCGGACCTGGGCGAAGACCTCAACGCGGGCGGCGCCCAAGGGGCCGGTCAGGTCGGCGGGCAGGCCGTCGAAGAAGCCCTCGAACAGCAG
>JAFEEA010000236.1 GCA_018241335.1 Pseudomonadota bacterium | reverse complement strand
GGATTCAAGGTCAGGGCGCCTGTGGTCAGGGTCTCGCCCGTGACCCCTTTCAGCACACCGCCGTTGGCCACGGTGACGGCCCCGCCGATGGTCCCGCCGCCCGACAGCACGCCGCCGGACTGGACGGCCACGGTCGCGCCGGACCAGTCCCCATCCATCTGCAGCTTGCCCGCCGACACCGTCACGGCGCCGTCGTAGCCGTTGGAGCCTGTGATGATCAGGTCGCCGGCGCCGGACTTGATGAGAGACCCGCTCTCCTGGAACTGGCCGGAAAGGGTCAGGGCCACGCCGCTGGCGATCCTCAGTTCGCCCGCCGCCGCCATCTGGATGATGCGGTTGGTGGCGAAGCTGGACGTCACCAGCACCACCCCGCCGTTGGCGAATCTCAGGCGGCCGTTCAGGCCCAGGTTGCTGTCCTTGCTGATCGACAGCACGCCGCCATAGGCCAGGGTGTCACCGCCGTAGGTGTTGTCGGCGGTAAGGATCAGCGTGCCCTTGTCCGACTTCAAGAAGCTGGAGCCGGTGATGACGGAACTGATCGTGGCGGTGTAGTTGGCGCCGGCGGCGGTGCCGTCGCCCACGCGGATCGTCGGTGTGAAAGGCCCGGACAGATTCAGGGTCCCGCCGCTGATGGTGTAGCCGTCCCTGGCGAACTGGAGGGTCTGGGCGGTGATCTGGCCGGCGCTGTTGTCGATGCTCACCGAGCCGCCGGCGGCGCCGGCGAAGATGGCGTCCGTGCCGTCCCAGGCGCCGGCGTTGGCCCCGTTGGCGTCGGTCCAGTTGGTGGAGCCGAGCTTCCAGGTCCCGGGACCGCCGTGGACGGAGCCGTCGGCGGCGGTCGTCGCGCCATTCCACATCGGCGTCGACACGGCGGAGCCCGCGAAGACCAGGTTCACCTGGTGCGCCCCGGAGGTCTGCACCTGCAGGCTGGAGCCCTGAACGCCGCTGGGCAGGGTTCCCAGCGCCAGGGTGTTGTCGGTGAGCGAACCCGAATAGTCGATCAGCCTGTAGAGGCCGGGGCCGAAGGCGCCGGCGTTGGCGATGTTCAGGGTTCCGTCCAGCACCAGGTTGCCGTTGACGTTGAACAGGCGCGTGGCTGACGGCGCGCCGAGGTTGGCGTTGATCACCGAGCCGCTGCTGAGGTTGAGGTCGCCCATGGTCAGGGTCTGGCCGGCGACGCCGTTCAGGATGCCGCTGTTGGCCACATTGACCGCCCCGCCGATCGACCCCGAGCCGCCCAGGCTGGCCGTCGAGCCGACCGACACGGTGGTGGCGCCGAGCGAGCCGTTGACGATCAGGCCGCCCGCGTCGACATGCGTCGCGCCGGTGTAGGTCGAGGCGCCGGTGAGGGTCAGCACGGCTCCGGCGCTGAACATGGTCAGGGCGCCGGCGCCCGTCACCTTGCCGCCGTAGGTGAACGACCCGCCTCGGATGAAGTAGAGCGTGCCGTCATCGGCTACGTCGCTGACGATGCTGCCGGCCGCCGGGCCGGAGCCGATCTGCAGGATGGCGCCGGGCGAGATGGTGGTCGGCCCCGTGTAGGTCTCGTCGGCGTTGAAGATGGTCAGGCCGGAAACGATATTGACCTTGCCTGGCCCGGATATCACCGGAGTGAACAGGTAGCTGACCGAGTTGTGGTTGAAGTTCAACGTCCCTTGCGAGCCGTTGCCGGTTCCAAGGACGATGGTGGGGGCGTTGAGCACCCCGGGGGAATCGGCCGGCTTGCCCACGGCCCCGCCGATGTTCAGGACCCCGCTGGATGAGCTGGACTGGCCGAGGATCACACCGCCAGGCGCGTCGACCGTACCCTGGTGGGCGATGGTGAGCACGCCGGGGCCCGTCGCCCCGACACGCAGGGTAGACGTGTTCGTCCAGGCCGAATTGGTCCCGCTGACCAGGACCGAGCCCTGTCCAAGCGTGCCCTGGGTGTCGCTGAGCAGGCCGCCGTTGGTGACGCTGAGCGCCAGCGTCGAGTTGAAGCCGCCGCCCAGGCTGAGCGTGCTGCTGTTGGTCCAGGCCGAGCCGGCCCCGTCGATGGTGATGGTGGGCGCCGCGCCGGTCAGGTCGGCCGACGTTCCTGTCTGGTCGGCGACCACGCCGCCGTTGATGATCGAGATGGTGGAGGTTCCCCGCTCGCCGAGGTCGAGCGAGGAGGTCGCCGTCCACTTGGAGCCGGAGCCCGAAACCGTCAGGGAGCCGCCGTCGGCGGAGCCGGACACCCAACCGCTGGCGCTGGTCACCACGGCCCCGTTGGTGATGCTGAGCGTCCCGGCGCCATTGCGGCCGACGCCCAGGGCGCCGCTGGTGTTCCAGGCCGAACCGGCGCCGTCCACCGTGGCCGAGCCGCTGGACCCGTTCAGATCGGCCAGGTTGGCGCTGGCGTCCGCCAGCACGGCGCCGCCGCTGATGGTCAGCGTACCCACGCCGGCCTCGCCGACCTCGACATCGGCGTTGGACGTCAACTTGGAGCCGACGCCGCTGACCGTGATCGCGCCCTTGGAGGTGTTGAAGTCCTTGCCCAGGATCAGCGATCCGACGCCGTCCACCACGGCTCCGCCGGTGACGTTCAGCGACCCATTGCCATCCGTGCCGAGGTCGAAGCCGCAGCCGCCGTTCGCCCAGTGCGAGCCGGAGCCGCCGACGTTGACCGCGCTGACGCTGTTGAAACCCGAACCGACGGTGACCGTCGAGCAGCCCGACTGAGTGACGAGGCCGCCGGACGTAACGTTGACCGTCCCGTTGCCGACCGTCCCGACGAGAAGGCCGCTGAAGACCCACTTCGATCCCGTCCCGGTGACGGTGACGCTGCTGCTGGTTCCGGCGCCGCCGCCGATGAAGCTTGAGCCCAGGGTGTCGAGCTCGCCGCCGTTGCTGATCGTGACAGCGCCCGTGCCCGAATTGCCGACCTGGATGCCGCAGGCGGCGTTGTTGAACACCGAGCCGGGATCGTGGATCAGCAGCGTGCCCGAGGAGCCGGCGTTCTGGCCCATGAAGATGGCGGCGCAGTTGGTGACGTTGACGACGCCGCCGCTGTTGACGTCCAGCGTGCCGGCGCCCGAGGTCCCCAGGAAGAGACCGTTGTCGACCACCCAGGGCGACGGGTGCGTACCCGGCACGGTGACCGTGGTCCCGTCGATGGTCTGGTTGGCGTGGGCGTTCCCCGCCACGGCGAGCAAGGCGATGGCGGAGGTTGCGGCGAACAGCGCCGCCGCGCGCGGCGTACGGGAAATCGAGATCATGGCAGCCCTCATCACGCCGGCGCGGGGGCCGGCTTGCCGAAACACAGTCGTGTGGGCGCGAGGCGTCGCTCGGGCGGCCTGCGGCCGCCCTGCGGTGAATGACGGCCCATCGGGCCGTCCGGGATGTCGGTGTGGCCGCCCGCCCCTTCCGGGCCAGACGAGCCTTGAAGCCGGCCCTCAGGCCGGCGCCGCAGGCTGGACGCCTCTGATCAGGGAAACGCCCGCGCCGGGGACGCCCCTCGCGTGGGACGCCTTATGCTCACGTTCGCCGCGCCCTCAAAGTTGCAACGGCGCGCGGCGACGCGCACGCGGTTGCATGTCGGTGCAGGAACGAGCCACCTAGTTCCAGATCGGCGGCTTGCGGTCCTTCCAGGGCAGTTCCTTTTCCAGCTGCCCGGCCAGGCGATAGAGGGTGGCCTCGTCGGCGAAGCGGCCGGTGAACATCATGCCGAGCGGCAGGTTGTCCTTCGATTGCCACAGCGGCAGGGACACCGATGGTTGGCCGGTGAAGTTGAACGGCGGGGTGGTGGCGTAGGTGGCCGACTGGCGGCGGTCGAACTCCTTGAGGTCGACGGTCAGCGGGTTCAGCCAGTCGATCCGCGGCGACGGCCCCGACATGGTCGGCGTCAGGAAGACGTCGAAGCCCTCGAACGCGGTCAGGATCTGGCGGTTCATCAGGCGCAGCTGCTGCCAGCCCCAGAACGCCTGCTGTCCGGTCATGCGTTGGCCGGCGGCATAGGCCCGGGCCGCCAGGGGGCCGAGTTCCCCCTCGGCCGGCTCGCGGCCCAGCTTCTCGACCCAGCGTTGAATGTTGGCGGCGAAGTTCGAGGCGCTGACCGCGCCCTGGGCCCGGTAGAGCAGCCGGTAGTCGATGCCGAGCCCCTGTTCGAACACCTCGTGCCCCAGGGCCTTGAGGACCTCGACGGTCTTGTGCAGGGCCTCCACCGCCTCGTCGCCCATGGGCCGCCCGCTGGGCGTCTCGGCCGACCAGGCAATGCGCAGCTTGCCGGGGCTGCGCGAGACCTCGTCCAGGTAGGGGCCCGCCTTGGCCGGCGCCTGGAAGGGATCGCCGGCTTGAGCGTAGCCGGTGGCGTCCAGCATGGCGGCGCTGTCGCGCACGGTGCGGCTGACCACGTGGTGGACGGAAAAGCCCAAGGCCCCGTCGGTGACCTCGCAGATCGGGGTGCGGTCGCGGGTGACCTTCATGCCCACCAGGCCGCAGTTGGCGGCCGGGATCCGGATCGAACCCAGGCCGTCGCTGGCGTGCGCCAGGGGAACCATGCCCGCCGCCACGGCCGCCGCCGCCCCGCCGGACGAGCCGCCGGAAATGTGCTCGGGGTTCCAGGGGTTGCCGCTGGCGCCCAGCCGCTCGGAGTTGGTGACGCCGGGAATGCCGAACTCGGGGGTATTGGTCTTGCCCGCCAGGACGACGCCCGAGGCGCGGTAGCGGCGGACCAGTTCGCTGTCCTCGGCGTCGGCGGCAACCTGCGCGTAGTTCGAGCCGGAGGTGCGCGGCCAGCCCTTCACCTGGGCGCCCAGGTCCTTGATCAGGAAGGGCACGCCCTTGAACGGCCCGTCCGGCAAGGCGCCGGCGGCGGTCGCCCGCGCCTCGTCATAGGCCTTGTGCACCACGGCGTTGAGCACGCCGTTGTGGCGCTCGATGCGGTCGATGGCGGCCTCAAGCAGTTCGGCGGGAGTCACCTGGCCCTTTCGCACCAGCTCGGCCAGGCCGAGGCCATCGTGATCGGCGTAGTCGGTGAAGGCCATCGGCGGGCTCCCTGTGCGTTCGGGTCGGAGACGCCACTATTTCCCGCCGGCGGCGCAGACGCCAGCCCGTTCAGGCTCACCCCGGGGACGTCCTTGACCCAGGTCAATGTCTGGCGACGCCGCGCGGCCAGGGTGAGGCGCCGCGCCCCGCGGCGGACGGACCTGCGCCATGGGACTTCCCGCGATCGCCGAGGCGGCTGCCGATCCCGCCGAGGACGGCTTCGACGAGGCCGCCTTCGTCGCCGAGGTCGACCGCTTCCTGGCCCGCGCCCTGACGGACGACCTGCGCGAGGCCGGCCGGCGGACCATCGGCGTGCACTCTGATATCGCCGCTTCGCGCCTGTGGCACCAGCGCCTGCACGACCAGGGCTGGATCGCGCCGGCCTGGCCGAAGGCGCACGGTGGCACCGGCTGGACGCCGCGCCAGCGGTTCCTGTTCGATCGGGCCTGCAGCGCCAACGACGCGCCGGTGCTGTTCGCCACGGGCCTGCGCAGCCTGGGGCCGCTGCTGATCGAGATGGGCACGCCGGCTCAGAAGGCGCGGTTCCTGCCGGCCATCCTTTCCGGACGCGACCTCTGGTGCCAGGGCTTCTCCGAGCCTGGCGCGGGGTCGGACCTGGCCGCCCTCTCCACCCGCGCGGTGCGTGATGGCGACACCTACGTGATCGACGGGGCCAAGATCTGGACCACCGGCGCGCACCTCGCCAACCGCATGTTCGCCCTGGTGCGCACCAGCACGGGGGCCAAGAAGCAGCAGGGCCTGACCTTCCTGCTGGTGGACATGGACAGTCCCGGCCTGACCGTCCGCCCGATCCT
>JAFEEA010000235.1 GCA_018241335.1 Pseudomonadota bacterium | reverse complement strand
AGCGTGGTCAAGGACGTGTCCTACAATCGCGACGACTTCCGCATCCGCTGGTTCGCCGACGGGGTGCTCAACGTCTCCGCCAACTGCCTGGACCGTCACCTGCCGCACCGGGCCAATGACGTGGCGATCATCTGGGAAGGTGACGATCCCAAGGATTCCAAGAAGATCACCTACGCCGAGGCGCACGCCGAGGTCTGCCGCATGGCCAATGTGCTCAAGGCCAACGGCGTCGCCAAGGGCGACCGGGTGACGATCTACCTGCCGATGATCCCCGAGGCGGCCTACGCCATGCTGGCCTGCAGCCGGATCGGGGCCGTTCACTCGGTGATCTTCGGCGGCTTCTCGCCCGACAGCATCGCCGGACGGGTGCAGGACTGCGACAGCCGCATCGTCATCACCGCCGACGAGGGCCTGCGCGGCGGCCGCATCGTGCCCCTGAAGAAGAATGTCGACGAGGCGCTGGAACAGTGCCCGGACGTGCACAGCGTCATCGTGATCAAGCGCACCGGCGCCGACGTGCCCATGCGCTCGGGCCGCGACGTCCGCTACGAGGAGGCGCGCGCCAAGGTTTCGGCCGACTGCCCGCCCGAGCCGATGGGGGCGGAGGACCCGCTGTTCATCCTCTACACCTCCGGCTCGACGGGTAAGCCCAAGGGGGTGCTGCACACCACCGGCGGCTACCTGACCTGGGCGGCGCACACCCATGAGCTGGTGTTCGACTACCGTCCCGGCGAGATCTTCTGGTGCACGGCCGACGTGGGCTGGGTGACCGGCCACAGCTACATCGTCTATGGCCCCCTGGCGAACGGCGCCACGACCCTGATCTTCGAGGGCGTGCCCAACTATCCCACCGTCTCGCGGTTCTGGGAGGTGATCGACAAGCACCAGGTCGAGATCTTCTACACCGCCCCCACCGCGCTCCGGGCCCTGATGCGCGAGGGCGAGGAGCCGGTGAAGAAGACGTCGCGCAAGTCGCTGCGCCTGCTGGGCAGCGTCGGCGAGCCGATCAATCCGGAAGCCTGGCTCTGGTACCACCGGGTGGTGGGCGAGGAGCGCTGCCCCATCGTCGACACCTGGTGGCAGACCGAGACCGGCGCCTGCCTGGTCTCCCCCCTCCCCGGCGCCACGGCGCTGAAGCCCGGCTCGGCCAGCAAACCCCTGCCGGGCGTGAAGCTGCAGATCGTCGACGCCGACGGCAAGGTGCTGGACGGCGCCGTCAGCGGCAACCTCTGCATCACCGACAGCTGGCCCGGCCAGATGCGCACGGTCTACGGCGACCACGAGCGCTTCATCACCACCTACTTCACCACCTACCCCGGCAAGTACTTCACCGGCGACGGCTGCCGCCGCGACGAGGACGGCTACTACTGGATCACCGGCCGCGTGGACGACGTGATCAACGTCTCGGGCCACCGCCTGGGCACCGCCGAGATCGAGAGCGCCCTGGTGGCGCACCCCGACGTCGCCGAGGCGGCGGTGGTCGGCTATCCGCACGAGATCAAGGGCCAGGGCATCTACGCCTACGTCACCCTGAACGCCGGCACCGAGGCCACCGAGGACCTGCGCAAGGCGCTGGTGCAGTGGGTGCGCCACGAGATCGGGCCGTTCGCCGCGCCGGACGTGATCCAGTGGGCGCCGGGCCTGCCCAAGACCCGCTCGGGCAAGATCATGCGCCGTATCCTGCGCAAGGTGGCCGAGGGCGACGTCTCCAACCTGGGCGACACCACTACCCTGGCCGACCCGTCCGTGGTCGCCGACCTGGTGGAGCACCGCGCGGGCAAGTGAGAGCGGGGGCGCGGGTTCGTGGTTCGTGGTGATGGGGCGGCCCGCGGGGCCTACGGCGCTGGCTTGCCCATCTCCACGAGGCGCTTGAGGCGGCCAAGCTGTTCGGCCAGGACGCCGTCCACGGGGGCGGCGTGCTTGTCGATCCCGCCCTTGACGTAGCCGCCCGTGTCGTAGGTCCAGGTGACGGTGGTCCGGCCCTCCTTCTCGGCCAGGGTCCAGGCCAGGCGGCTGGCGGCGCCGCTGAACTGATAGGGGCCCAGCGCCCCTTCCAGGCGCATCTCGCGGCCAGGGACGACATAGATCACGGTCATGTGACGCGTGCCGCCGGCGGGCGGGATGGTCTCGCACCAGCAGCCGCCCGCGTGGGGGTCGAGGGTGATGTTTCGCGCGTCGCCCGACCAGCTGTGCTCGCCGTTCCACCACAGGCCTGGCTGCACCAGCGCGGCCCAGACCTTGGCCGCCGGGGCGGCGATTTCGGCCGTTTCCTTGAGCTCGAAGCCGATCGGAGAGACGTCGACCACCTCGGCGCGCGCCTGGCCGGCGCCCGCCGCCAGCGCCGCGGCCGCCAGGGCCAGGAGCGCGATCTTCGCCAGCATGTGAGCCTCCCCGAACGGGACTGTTCCGGACGGCGATCTTGCCTCAGGCGCTTTCGAAGTCCAGCGGCCCGCCCCAGAAGGTGGAGACCAGGCCGTTCTGCCGGCCGGGCTGGCCGGTGGTCAGGAAGCGGCGCTGGCCGGACGCGCCGGCGCGGTATTCCGGGTGCCGCTCCAGATAGCGCTCGATGGCGTCGGCAGTGGCGTCGGGCTGGTGGATCAGGGGCGTGCCGGGCGGCAGGGCGGCGCGGAACAGGCCGGCGGTGATCTCGTAGTGGGTGCAGCCCAGGATGGCGCGGTCGGGCGGCCGGCCGATGCGGGTGGCGAGCGCCTTGGCGTGGCCCGCGATCTCGGCGGCCAGGGCGGCCTCGTCGGCGCCGGTCTCGATCATCCGGGCCAGGTTCGGGCAGGGCTCGGAAAACACCGCCACGTCCTGGCGGCGCTTGTCGATCTCGATCTCGTAGACGCGGCTGGCGGTGGTGGCGGGGGTCGAGAAGACGCCCAGGATCTCCAGGTGCTCGATCTTGTCGCCGCGCCGCTCGGCCTCGTGCTCCCAGGGCAGGCCGGTGGCCGCCTCGATGGTCGGCACGATGATGCCCAGCACGTTCACCGGCCGGCCGAGCTGGCGGCGATAGCCGGGCAGCCAGGTCTGCTGCAGGCGGCGCAGGGCCACCGAGGCGGCGGTGTTGCAGGCCAGGACCACCAGGTCGCAGCCGGCGTCGAACAGGCGCTCGCAGCCGGCCCGGGTCAGGTCGACGATCTCCTCGCCGGGGCGTCCGCCATAGGGGGTGTTGGCCTGGTCGGCCAGGTAAATGAAGTCGGCCTGGGGCAGGCGGCCCACCAGCGCCTTGTGGACGGTCAGCCCGCCGATTCCGGAGTCGAAGACGCCTATGGCCATGATCGCCCTTTAGATGAAGTCGGCCCCGCTGGGCAGTCCCGTCGAGGCGCGTCCGAATCGCGCAACATTAACTCCCTGTCACATGACGGCCGCTTTGTGACGCCCTAGGGTTGCCGGAAAGTTTTGCTTCCCAGGACCCACTTCCTTGCAAAGACGCACCTTTCTGACGGCCTCGGCCGCCACCGCCGCCCTGTTCAGCCTGTCCAACCCGACAAAGGCCGCCGCCGACATGCCTCTCCTCGCGCCCTGGACCGGCCCCCACGGCGGCGCCCCGGCTTTCGACAAGGTCAAGGTGGCCGACTTCAAGCCGGCGATCGAGGCCGGCATCGCCGACCAGCGGGCCAAGGTGGCGGCGATCGCCGCCAACAAGGCTCCGCCCACCTTCGAGAACACCATCGCCGCGCTGGAGGACTGCAGCCGTCCCCTGGACCGTGTGCTGGCCTATTTCAACATCTGGACCTCCACCCTGAACGACAAGGCGATGCAGGCGGTCGAGGCGGAGATGGCGCCCAAGTTGGCGGCCTCGGCCGACGAGGTGATCCAGAACGGGCCTCTCTTCGAGCGGGTCAAGGCGGTCTACGAGGCGCGCGAGCGCTCGGGCCTGACCCCCGAGCAGCAGCGCCTGACCTGGGTCTACTACCGCCGCTTCGCCCGCCAGGGCGCGGCCCTGGACGCTGCGGGCAAGACGCGCATGGCCGAGATCAACCAGCGCCTGGCCAGCCTCTACACCGCCTTCAGCCAGAACGAGTTGAAGGACGAGGAGGCCTGGACCCTGCCCCTGACCAGCCAGGACGACCTGGCCGGCTTGCCCGACAGCGTGGTCGCCGCCGCGGCGCGGGAGGCCGAGGCGCATGGCAAGAAGGGCCAGTGGCTGATCACCAACACCCGTTCGTCCATGGAGCCGTTCCTGACCTATTCCACGCGGCGCGACCTGCGGGAAAAGGGCTTCCGCATGTGGACCATGCGCGGCGACAACGGCGACGCCAACGACAACAACGCCAACATCACCGAGATCCTGAAGCTGCGGGCCGAGCGGGCCAAGCTGCTGGGCTTCCCCACCCACGCCCACTGGATCACCGATGACCAGATGGCCAAGACGCCCGATGCTGCCATGGACCTGATGCTGAAGGTCTGGGCTCCGGCCGTGGCCCGGGTGCGCGAGGAAGTCGCCGACATGCAGGCCGTGGCCGATGCGGAAGGGGCCAAGATCAAGATCGCGCCCTGGGACTATCGCTTCTATGCGGAGAAGGTCCGCAAGGCGAAGTACGACCTCGACGAGGCGGAGATCAAACCCTACCTGCAGCTGGAAAAGCTGCGCGAGGGCATGTTCTGGGCCGCCGGCCAGCTCTACGGCTTCGAGTTCAAGCAGGTGACGGACCTGCCGGTCGCCCAGCCCGACATCCGGACGTTCGAGGTGACGCGGGGCGGCCAGCGGGTGGGCCTCTGGTACTTCGACCCCTATGCCCGGGCCGGCAAGAACTCCGGCGCCTGGATGAACGAGTACCGGACCCAGGAGCGCTTCCTGAGCGAGGTGACGCCCATCGTCTCCAACAACGCCAACTTCGTCAAAGGCGCGCCCGGCGAGCCGATCCTGGTGTCGTGGGACGACGCCACCACCATGTTCCACGAGTTCGGCCACGCCCTGCACGGCCTGAACTCCAACGTCACCTATCCCGCCCTGGCCGGCACCAACGTGGTGCGCGACTTTGTGGAGTTCCCCAGCCAGCTCAACGAGCACTGGCTGCCGACGCACGAGGTGCTGACCCGCTTCGCCACCCACTACAAGACCGGCGCGCCGATGCCCGACGCCCTGGCCGCCAAGATCAAGAAGGCCCACACCTTCAACCAGGGCTTCCTGACCGTGGAATACCTGGCCAGCGCCATCGTCGACATGAAGGCCCACCTGGCGGGCGCCACGCCCATCGAGCCGCACGCCTTCGAGAAGGCGACCCTGGCCGAGATCGGCATGCCGCCCGAGATCGTCATGCGCCACCGCATGCCGCACTTCGGGCATATCTTCTCGGGCGACGGCTATTCGGCCGGCTACTACGACTACATCTGGGCCGACACCCTGACCGCCGACGCGGCCGAGGCGTTCCAGGAGGCGCCGGGCGGCTTCTACGACAAGGCCACGGCCCAGCGGCTGCACGACTGCATCATGAGTGTCGGCAACACCATCGACGCGGGCGAGGCCTTCCGTCGCTTCCGCGGCCGGGACGTGACCATCGACGCCCTGATGCGCGACCGCGGGTTCCCGGCCCCCGCCAAGGCCTGACCGCCGCCCGATGGCCCGCGGCCCGGCATTGGGCTAGGTTGCGGCCTCTTTGGGGAGTGAGGCGATGGCGGAAGACCATGGACCGTGGGGCAAGGCCCAGGCCGAGGCGCGGGCTCATGCCCAGGCCCAGGCCGACGCCCGTCCGCCGGAACCGCAGGGCCGTCCCATCGGGGTCTATATCTGGCTGGGCCTGCTGGCGGCCGCGGGGCTGGGCCTTTGGGCGCTCGCCGCCTTCGCCCCTGACCGCATGGGCGCCTCGGCCTGGGGCGACGCCTTCGCCGACTTCGGCCTGCTGGC
>JAFEEA010000234.1 GCA_018241335.1 Pseudomonadota bacterium | reverse complement strand
TTCGGCGACAAGGTCTACGAGACCATCATCCCCCGCAACGTCAGGGTTTCCGAGGCGCCGTCCTTCGGCAAGCCGGCCCTGATCTACGACCTCAAATGCGCCGGCAGCCAGGCCTACCTGAAGCTCGCCCGCGAACTGGTGACCCGCGAGCGCACCGAGCGCGCGGCCACCGCCTGACCGATCCGGAGAGACGACAGATGGCCGAAAGCCGACGGGGACTGGGACGCGGGCTGTCGGCCCTGCTGGACGAGGTGGAGGCGACCCCCGCCGCCGCCACGTCCGAGGCGCGCGCCGCCTCCGGCGCCCAGGACGTGCCGATCGAACTGATCCGCCGCAATCCGGACCAGCCGCGCCGCGTCTTCAACCAGGGCGACCTGGACGAACTGGCCGCCTCGGTGCGCGAGAAGGGCGTCATCCAGCCGATCCTGGTCCGCGCCCTGCCCGACGCCCCCGGCGAATACCAGATCGTCGCCGGCGAGCGCCGCTGGCGCGCCGCCCAGCTGGCCGGCCTGCACACGGTGCCGGTGCTGGTGCGCGAGCTGAACGACCTGGAGGTGATGGAGATCGCCCTGATCGAGAACGTCCAGCGCGCCGACCTGTCGGCCCTGGAAGAGGCCCAGGCCTACCAGGCCATGGTCCAGAAGTTCTCGCGCACCCAGGAAACCGTGGCCAAGATGGTCGGCAAGAGCCGCAGCCACGTCGCCAACACCCTGCGCCTGCTGCGCCTGCCCGCGCCGGTGCTGGAGCACCTGGAGGCCGGCCGCCTGACCGCCGGCCACGCCCGCGCCCTGCTGGACATCGACGGCGCCGAGGACATCGCCCGCCAGATCGTCGACAAGGGCCTCAATGTCCGCCAGGCCGAGGCCCTGGCCCGCAAGGCGTCGGACGCCGCCACCCCCGGCAAGGCCCCCTCGCCGCGCAAGGCCCGCGGCAAGGACGCCGACACCCGCGCCCTGGAAGCCGACCTGGCCGAGGTGCTGGGCCTGGATGTGGAGATCCGCGACGCCGGCGGCGCCGGCGAGCTGCGCATCCAGTACGCCACCCTGGAACAGCTCGACGACCTCTGCCGCCGCCTGACCCGCGCCGCGTCGCCGGTCTAGGGCGGGCGGTCGCCCCGTCTCTTCCCCCCTTGGGGGAAGTCCCCGCGAAGCGGAGGATGGGGGCTCCAGCCTGGCGCGGGCGGCGGTTCTTCGCTGAAGCCCCCTTCGTCTCGCCGCCGACGCGGCGATCCACTTCCCCCAAAGGGGGAAGAGAACGGCTGGCCGTCATGACACCGCCGCGAAGCCGCTCAGTCCGACAGCCGCTTGCGCAGGAAATGGCGTTCGTGGCCTGGCGGGCAGTCCGGCAGGGTCCCGAACACCTCATAGCCCTGGCGTTCGTAGAACGGCCGGGCCTGGAAGCTGTAGGTGTCAAGGAAGACGCCCTGGCAGCCGCGTTCGCGCGCATAGGTTTCCGCCGCGCTCAGCAGGCCCTGGCCGAACCCCTGGCCGCGCACGGCGTCCGAGACCCAAAGGCTGTCGACCTGCAGCCAGCCGCCCCAGATGAAGCCCAGCAGCCCGCCCATCACCTCGCCCCGCTCGGACCGCAGCACGAAGTTGGCCGGGAAATAGCCCGCCAGGCCGGTGGCGGCGATGTTGTGGTGGTCGACACCCTCCTCGATGAACTGGCGCACGCCGTCATCGAGGAAGGGTTCGAACTCGATCCTCAGGGCGTCCATCCGCGTTCCTTTCCGAGCGGCGCGCGCCTCATCGGCCGGCCGGACGCAGGGTCATCTCGACCGCGATCACGTCGCCCGCCGTGATGTCGGCCTTGCGGCGCACGGCCGCCTTGAGGGGCAGGAGGTAGGTCTCGTCCTTGGGGAACAGGGCCGTGTAGAAGCTGGCGCCCCCGACGACGGCGTCCACTGGGATCATCCCCCAGCCATAGGTCACCGCCCGCGCCAGGCGCCGGATCTCCGCCGCCTGGTCCGCCGGCAGGGAGGCATAGAAGAACGGCGAGGGCCCGCGCCAATAGATCACCTCGGCCTCGAAGGCGAAGGTGGGCAGCGGCTGGGCCTCGCCCGCCGTCATGCCTGGGACGCCTCCGCCGCCGCATCCGCCGCCTTCTGGGCCGCCGCCGCGGCGGCCATCATCTTCTCGAAGCTGCCGTTGCGGATCATCTCGCGGCGTTCCTCCAGGCCCCGGTGCAGCTCGGCCAGGACGCGAGCGGCGTGTTCGTTGGCCTGGATCGCCGCCCAATAGGCCGCCACGTTCGCCGCCTTGGGGATCGGGTTCTCAATGCCGGTGGCCGGCAGGACGTTCTCGACCAGGAAGAGGCCGGGAACCAGGGCGCAGTCGGCCAGGGTCAGCCGCCCGCAGCAGGCGAAGCCGTCCTTGCCGATCATCTTGTCCAGGGCCTTGATGTTGCGCACCACCTGGCCGCCCAGGAGCTCGATCACCCCCTCGTTGCGCATCGTCGCCCGCGTCTGGCCCGACAGCATGAACATGTTGTTCATCAGATAGATATCGCCCACCCGGGCCAGGGTGCGGATGTGGGCGCTCTCGCGCGGCGTGGCCCCCAGCAGGCGCGGCGTCGGATAGATCTCCTCCAGGTATTCGGAGATCACCTCGGACTCCGGCATCATGTCGCCGTCGATATCCAGCACCGGGATCCGCCCGATCGGGAAGGCCTCGCGAAAGGCCGGCGTGCCGAAGGTGGCCGGCCGCTCCAGGGCGATGTCGGTGATCCCCTTGGCGTAGATCTGCAGGCGCACCCGCGCCGAATAGGGGCTGAGGTCCCCGGAATAGAGCTTCATCATCGCCTGGCGTTCCTCGAGCGGTGGTCTTGTGGGGCCCTAAGGCGCGAGCTTCCCCAAGGTTGGGTCCCGACACAAGCCGCAACCGCCAAGATGGACAATCGCACGCCGGCGGACGTGGCTTAGAGTGGGCTCAACGGAAGGTGGGCGCATGGGCGCGGGGTCCTATGGCTACGATTTCGGGCGCCGTTTCGGCGACGAGGCGGCGGACGCGCCGGCGCTCGTCTCAGGGGCCCTGCGCAAGACCGAGATCGCGGTCACTTACCTGCGCCAGGAAACCCCGACCTTCGCTCTGTCGGAGCCCCAGCCGCGCGAGGACGCCCTGCTGCTCAGCATGGGGTTCCAGGACTTCCTGGACTACCAGCTCTGGGAAGACGACCGGCCGGTCCCCACGGCGCCGATCCAGGCGCCGCAGATCACCCTCTACGACCTGCGCGCCGCCCCATACATCTACGTCAACAACGCCATGGTCGGCCTCCATTTCCACCTGCCGCGCAGCGCCTTCGACAACCTGGCCGACGACAGCGGCGTGCCGCGCATCGGCGAACTGAACTATCCGCACGGCTGGGGCATCGACGATCCGGTGATCTTCCACCTGGGCCAGGCCATCCTGCCGGCTTTCCGCGACCCCAGGGCCGCCAGCCGCCTGTTCGTGGACCACGTGACCCTGGCCGTTTGCAGCCACGTCGCGCGCGCCTATGGCGGCATGCGCAACGAAGGGCCGGCGCGCGGGGGCCTGGCGCCCTGGCAGGCGCGGCGGGCCACCGAGATGCTCGCCGCGCAGCTGGACGGCGAGGTCAGCCATGTCGAGATCGCCCGGGCGTGCGGCCTATCGCCAGGGCACTTCGCCCGCGCCTTCCGGGCCACCACCGGCGCGCCGCCGCATCGGTGGCTGCTCAACAGGCGCGTCGACAAGGCCAAGAGCCTGCTGCGCGAGACCGCCCAGCCCTTGTCGGACATCGCCGGCGCCTGCGGCTTCGCCGATCAGAGCCATTTCACGCGCACCTTCACGCGGATGGTCGGTGTCCCGCCCGGCACGTGGCGGCGCACCGTCCGGTCCTGAACCGCCCGCTCCTACTGGCGCTCGCGGAACGAGATCGGATAGGCGCCGTTGCGCAGCACCAGCATGGGGTCGGCCGGCTCGACGCCGGGATGCGGCTGACCGGGCAGGAACAGCAGGGTGCGCTGGGCGGTCTCGGGATCGGCCGGGGCGTGGACCAGGGTGAACGTTCCCAGCGGCACCAGCCTGCGGCTGTCGGGCCAGGCGACGGATGGGTCGTCCACCTTGTCCCCCGGTCCGGCGACCTGGGCGTACCAGTCGAATGTCACCGGCCCCTCGGAGATGCGGCGCGCGATCTCGTCGTGCAGGTAGGACCCGCCGGCGGCCTTGCGCTCGTCGGGGCTCAGGTAGTGTTCGCCGGCGCGAGGGATGAACTGGTAGCGCACGAACACCGAGCGTCCCTTGGCGTTGGTGAACTTCACCGCATTGATGCCGAAGTAGGTCGCCTGGGCGAACGAGGCCGGATAGGTGCGGCTGGCCAGGAACTCCGCCGCGTGCGGGTGGGCGGCCAGGAAGGTCTCCGCCGGGTTGGGGTGCGCCGCTTCGGGCCCGCTGGCCGGCAGGGCGCGCAGGAACACCGCGAACTCGTCGAAGGTGGCGGTGATGAAGTCCTTGTGCTGGTTGGCCTCGATGTCGAAGTCGTCGCCATCGGCGGCTTTGATCTTGATCCCCAGTCCGGCCGGCGAGGCGGCGACGTCGTTGTCCGGCAGGTCCGGCAGGCCGGCGAATAGGGAGAACCGCGCCAGGATCGGCCGTTCGCCGCCGGCGAAGATCGGTTCCCGGGTCAGGGCCGCGGCGCCCTTGTCGGGGGTGAAGGTTCCCTCGAACATCACCCCCTTGGTGTGCACGGCGCGGGCGTGGTGCTCGCCGAAGGCGGTGTGCAGCGCCGCCACCATGCTGGCGGGGGTCTCCCGCACGGGATTGGCGGCCGAGAGCGGCGACGGCGCGGCGAAAGCGGCCAGGGCCGCCACGGCGGCGGTGCGGATGAAGGCGTGGGACGGAAGGCGCGGGCGCATGGGATTCTCGCGGTTCGGCTGGACGACGCCGATTTTCGCCGCGCCGCCCGGACCGTCTTGCCGCCCAGCGAGGCGGATTTTCCATTTCGCGCACGGACGGCGCGGGCCGTAGGCGCGCGGGAGACTACCGATGGACGAACCGTCGCCGGCCAAATCCTGGGATACCGGTCCTGTCGCCCGCGGCCCGGCGATCCCCTAGTCTCGCGACCAACGCGGCAAGCGAGCGAGCAGGGGGATTGGAACATGGCGTCATCGGGGTGGGCCGCGGCGGCCGGCGCGGCGGTGATCGGCCTGGCCTCCAGCGGCGCGGCTGCGGCGCCCGTGCCCGACCGGGCCGGCTGGTCGCAGCGGATCGACCGGGACCTGGCGCAGGACAACGCCGCCGACCTGGCCGTGGCGCTGCGCCAGCTTCAGGACCTGGTCCAGGCCTCGACCGGGCCCAGGGCCGCGCCGGGCGCGCGGGCGGCGGCCGTCGACCTGTTCGGGATCGCCTACGGCAAGGCCCTGGCCAAGTGCCCGCCCACCAAGGCGGCGGCGGACCTTGCGGCGAGCCTGGGCCGGATGGCGCCCGGTCTCGGCCAGCCCGTGCGCGCCAAGGCGGCCTGTCCGGCCGGCGGCGCCGCGGGGGGGGCCTACACCATCGTCGGCGGCGGCAACGGGCTGAAGGTCTCCGGCCGGGTGGCCGACATCAGCCGCCCCTTCACGGTCCAGGGCACGATCATCGGCGGCACGGCGACCTTCACCTTCACCCCCGACTCCAAGGGCGCCCTCACCGGCGCGGTCAGCTATACGATCGCCGGCTCCGGCGCGACGGGCAGCGGCAAGGGGACCTGGCGCATGCAGCCGGGCGCCGGCGGCGTCATCACCCTGACCGACCACGTGTCGGGCTGCGTCCGCGGCGGCGGCTGCCGCGCCACCAGCGAGACCTTCAAGCTGACCCCGGCGCGCTGAGTTCGGGCGTATTTGCGCCGAGGATCGGTCGT
>JAFEEA010000233.1 GCA_018241335.1 Pseudomonadota bacterium | reverse complement strand
AAGCCCGGCTGGCTCTCGCCCAGCAGGTTGATGTGGTCGAGCGCGTTGCGGAAGTCGTCTATGCTGGGGTGATCGAGCGGCGCGACCAGGCGGGCGACATTGACCTGGGCGACCTGCCAGCCAGGCTCGCCGCCCGGGGCGGTCACGCGACCTCCACGCGGTAGCCTTCGATCACGGGGTTGGCCAAGAGCTTGTCGCACATGGCCTTGATCTCGGCCTCGGCGGCGGCCTTGTCGCCGTTCTCAAGATCGAATTCGATCAGCTTGCCGACGCGGACGTTGCCGACCCCGCCCCAGCCGAGGCCGTGCAGAGCGTTCTCCACCGCCTTGCCCTGCACGTCGAGGACGCCGGGCTTGAGGAAGACGTGGACCTTGGCCTTCATGGAATTCAATGGATGCCCCCTTGGATCACGGTGGGCATCTCCTTCATGATGCCCAGGCGCCGCGCCACTTCGGTATAGCTCTCAATGACGTTGCCGAGGTCGCGGCGGAAACGGTCCTTGTCTAGCTTCTCGTTGGTGACCGTATCCCACAGCCGGCAGCTGTCCGGGCTGATCTCGTCGGCCAGGATGATGCGCGAGAAGTCGTTCTCCCAGATGCGGCCAAACTCGATCTTGAAGTCGACCAGGGTGATGCCGACGGCTCCGAACATGCCCGACAGGTAGTCGTTCACCCGCAGGGTGGTGGCCATCATGTCGTCGATCTCCTGGGTCGAGGCCCAGTTGAAGGCGGTGATGTGCTCCTCGGCCACCATCGGGTCGTGCAGCTTGTCGTCCTTGAAGTAGAACTCGATGATCGAGCGGGGCAGGGCCTGGCCCTCGGGCAGGCCGAAACGCTTGGAGAGCGAGCCGGCCGCGATGTTGCGGCACACCACCTCCAGCGGGATGATCTCGACTTCCTTGATCAGCTGCTCGCGCAGGTTCAGGCGCTTGATGAAGTGGTTCTGCACGCCGATGGCGTTCAGACGCGTCATCACGTGCTCGCTGATGCGGTTGTTGATGACGCCCTTGCCTTCCAGCACGGCCTTCTTGGTGGCGTCGAAGGCGGTGGTGTCGTCCTTGAAGTACTGGATCAGGGTGCCCGGCTCAGGGCCCTCATAGAGGATCTTGGCCTTGCCCTCGTAGATCTTCTTGCGGCGGGTCATCATCAGCCTTCCTCCAGCTGGACGGCGCCTTCGGAAATGAAAGCGCGCGCGGATCGACATCCTGCGCGCGGGTTCCGACTCGGGGTCGCGTCATGCTTCTTCAAGGCTGCGCAAGGGTAGCGGAAAGGCGTCCGTCGCGCAAACATGAGCCGCCTGATGGGCGAACGGGATTCTTTGACAGGACAGGTTACTTTGACGCGATGGGCATGACGCAGCACGAGAGCCAGACCGCGCCGCCGATCGTCTATCCGCGGATGGAGCAGTCGGCCTCCACCGCCCTGATCTACAAAGGTCTTGGCAACGACGGCTGGCGCGACACCTACCACGCCCTGCTGACCATGCCGGTGGCGGCCTTCATCGGGGTGATGGCGGGGGCGTTCCTGGCGGTGAACCTGCTGTTCGCCACGCTCTATCATCTCGACCCCACCGGCCTCGCCGGCGCCCGGCCTGGCAGCTTCGCCGACGATTTCTTCTTCTCGGTCCAGACGCTGGGCACCCTGGGCTACGGGGCCATCGCCCCGCGCAGCCTCTACGCCAACCTGCTCGTGACGGTGGAGATCTTCGTCGGCCTGTTCCAGCTGGCGATCGCCACCGGCCTGATGTTCGCCAGGGTATCGCGGCCGACGGCGCGGATCATGTTTTCGGACGTGGCGGTCGTCACCGATTTCGACGGCTGCCCGACGTTAATGTTCAGGGCGGCCAACCGTCGCAGGAACCGCATCGTGGAGGCCGAGGTCAGCGTCTCGGTGGTGATGGACCAGGTGTCCAGCGAGGGGCACCGGATGCGCTCGTTCCGCGACCTGGCGGTGATGCGGCCGCGCACGCCGCTCTTCATTCTCAGCTGGCAGGTGATGCACCGGATCGACGAGGCGAGCCCGTTGCATGGGCATACGGCGCAAAGCCTGGCGGCTCAGTTCGCCGAGATCATCGTGGTCATGCGGGGGCTGGACGAGACCTTCTCCAGCACGATCCACGCCAGGGCTTCCTACGCGCCCCACGAGATCATCTGGAACCGGCGCCTCAAGGACATCTTCAGCCGCGACGAGACGGGCCGGCGTGTCATCGATTTCACGCATTTCCACGCGGTAGAGTAAACTTCGCTTCGGGAATGATTGCGGGCCGGCCCGGCGCGCGATATTCACCGCGCTCCAAATACCGACTAGGACTCTCATGACCACCTTCGACGAGCGCGAGAAGGGCTTCGAACGCAAGTTCGCCAACGACCAGGAGCTCGAATTCCGCGCAACCGCCCGACGCAACCGCCTGCTCGGCGAGTGGGCCGCGGGGCTGATGGGCCTTGAAAACGCTCATGATTACGCCCAGGCCGTGGTGAAATCCGACTTCGAGCAGCCGGGTGACGAGGATGTGCTGCGCAAGGTCTTCAAGGACCTGACGGGCTCGGGCCTCTCGGTGAACGAGGGCGAGGTTCGCGCCAAGATGGACGAGCTGCTGGCCGTCGCGCGCGAGCAGGTGAAGTCCGGAAGCTGACGCTCCGGGCCCTCGCCCCGCTACATTTTTGATCGGGACGACGCCCTTCGGAACTTCGGGGGGCGTTTTTCTGTTGCGGTTTACATAGATGCGTATCTAATTAGATGCCTGTCTATGGAGGGTCCGGTGCCCGAAGCCGATGTCGAGAAACTGCTCACCTTCTTCAAGGCCATGGCCAACGAGAGCCGGCTGCGCATTGTCGGCCTTTTGGCCGAGCGCGAGCGCAGCGTGCAGGAACTGGCCGAACTCCTGGAGCTTAAGGAGCCTACCGTCTCGCACCATCTGGCGGTGCTGAAGGGGATCGGGTTGGTCACCGCCAGGGCCGAAGGGGTGACGCACTGGCATGCCCTGAAGCCCGAGGGGTTGTCCGACCTCAGCAAGGGCCTGTTCATCGACCAGGCCGTGGCGGCCCTGGCCGGCCCCAAGCCGAGCTGGGAGGACAAGGTGTTGGCCACCTTCATGAAGCCGGACGGGACCTTCACCGCCATCCCGGCCAGCCGACGCAAGCGGCGAGTGCTGCTGGACTGGCTGGCGCGCAAGTTCGAAGAGGGGCGGCGCTATGCGGAGCCCGAGGTGAACGCGATCATCCAGGCGCACTACTGGGACAGCGCCACCCTGCGCCGAGAGATGATCGGCTACCGGATGATGGCGCGAGAAAACAACGTCTATTGGCGGATGCCGGAAGACGAATGGCTGACCGACGGCGCGCTGACGTCGTGAGGTGAGGCCGGAGTCAGGCCGGAACGGCCGCCTTCGCCGGCGCCGCCTTGGCCGTTTCCTCGCCGAACACGCGGGCGAAGATCGTGTCAACGTGGGCGAAGTGCCAGGCGGGATCGAAGAGGCCCTCCAGCTCCGCGTCGGTTAGGGCCGGGCGGACCTCGGGATCGGCCTTGAGGAAGTCGAGGAAACGGCCCTCGCCGCGCCACACCTTCATGGCGTTGCGCTGCACGGCCGCGTAGGACGCCTCGCGCGAGAGGCCCTTCTGGGTCAGCGCCAGCAGCACGCGCTGGGAATGCACCAGGCCGCCCAGTTTCTCGAGGTTCTTGGCCATGTTCTCCGGATAGATCACGAGCCGCTCGATCAGGCTCGCCAGGCGGCGCAGCGCGAAGTCGAGATGGACCGTGGTGTCCGGCGCGATGCCGCGCTCCACCGACGAGTGGCTGATGTCGCGCTCGTGCCAGAGCGCGACGTTCTCCAGGGCCGGGGTGACGGCCATGCGCACCAGGCGCGCGAGGCCCGTGAGGTTCTCGGTCAGGATCGGGTTGCGCTTGTGCGGCATGGCCGACGAGCCCTTCTGGCCGGCGTCGAAGGGCTCTTCGGCCTCCAGCACCTCCGTGCGCTGCAGGTGGCGGACTTCGACGGCGAAGCGCTCGATGGACGAAGCGACCACGGCCAGGGCCGCGAAATAGGCGGCATGGCGGTCGCGCGGGATGACCTGGGTGGAGACCGGTTCGACGGCCAGGCCCAGCTTCTCGGCGACGTGCGCCTCGACCCGCGGGTCGACGCTGGAAAAGGTGCCGACGGGACCGGAGATGGCGCAGGTGGCGATCTCGAACTTCGCCATCGCCAGCCGTTCCTTGGCGCGCTGGAACTCGGCGTAGAAGCCGGCGAGCTTGAGGCCGAAGGTGGTGGGCTCGGCATGGATGCCGTGGCTGCGGCCGACGGTGGGAGTGAAGCGGTGTTCGAAAGCCCGGCGCTTCAGGGCCGCCAGCACAAGGTCGATGTCCTCCAGCAGAAGGTCGGTGGCGCGCGAGAGCTGCACGGCGAGGGCCGTGTCGTTGACGTCCGACGAGGTCATGCCCTGGTGCAGGAAGCGCGCCTCGGGCCCGACGATCTCGGTGACATGCGTCAGGAAGGCAATGACGTCGTGCTTGGTCTCGCGTTCGATCTCGTCGATGCGCTCGACGTTGAAAATGGCGTTGCCGCCCTTTTCCCAGATCGTCCTGGCGGCGAGCTCGGGGATCACCCCCAGCTGCGCCATCGCGTCGGCGGCGTGCGCCTCGATCTCGAACATGATGCGGAACCGGGTCTGGGGCGACCAGATCTCCGCGGCTTCGGGCCGGGTGTAGCGGGGGATCATGGGCGCTCTCTTAGTCCCATGATCCCCGGGAGGAAAGGCGCCCCGGGGTCGGGGCGGGCCATCAGGCCTCTCCGCGCTCAGCCCTGGCTTCGGCGAGCGCTCGCTTGAGGCCGATGGCCCCGAGGAAATAGTGAACGGACGCCCAGGCGTAGAAGAAGATGCTGACGATCACGCCCTGGCGAGAGGAGTTGGCCAGGGTGGCCAGGCACAGGGACTGGAGATCATGGCCGGCCGTCTTCGGCGCGACGCCGCCGGGGCATTGCGCCTGGAAATCCGCGCCGTGGGCGCCGAACAGGCCGAGCACCGAGCCCAGGGTTCCCTGGCCGCCGCCGTGGGCGAAGTTGTAGTCGGCCAGCTGGTCGATCAGCCAGCCGATGAAGGGAGGGCCGCCGCCGAGGGCGATCAGGTTGAGGAAGAAGAACATCAGGGCCGTGGCGGTCGCGCGCCGCCGGGTCTCGACCATGTTCTGCACCACCCCGAAGGTCGGGCCGAGGTAGGTATAGTGGAAGATGCCGGGCAGCAGCAGCACCATCGCGGCAAGCTTCATGGTCGGCTGCATATAGGCGAAGATGTAGATCGGCGTGGCGATGGCCAGGCCGAAGGCCGGGGTCAGGGAATACCAGGCCGGGCTGCGCTGGGAGAGGCGGTCCGACAGGAAGCCGCCGACCAGGGTGCCGACTCCTGAGGAAAAGCCGCCGACCAGCCCCGTGATCAGGCCGACCTGGGCCAGGCTCAAGTGATAGCCGGCATAGAAGAACTGGCTGGAGAAGGCGCCCCCGCCGTAGGAACCGAACGAGGCGATGGTGACGCCCAGCACCATGTTGACCACCGGCCACTTGGTGAAGAGCACCTTGGCCACGGCGGCCAGTTCGCTGAACTCGCGGCCGATCCACGATCCGGCGGCGGGCGGTTCTGCGGCGTGGGCGGTGACGTCTTCGGCCAGCCCCGGATGTTCGGACTGGACGACGTCGGCGTGGCCGCGCGGCGGCTCGCGCATCAGCATGCGCACCAGCAGGGCGATCGCCAGGCCCGGCAGGCCGACGATCACGAACGTCATGCGCCAGCTGAAGGTGGTGGCCAGCCAACCACCCGCGACCGCGCCGATCATGGTGCCGAGGGGGATGCCGAACGAGTAGATGCTCAGGGC
>JAFEEA010000232.1 GCA_018241335.1 Pseudomonadota bacterium | reverse complement strand
ACAACGGGACCACGGCGCCGGGCAAGCCGGCCAACCACATCGCCACCAGCGCGCCCTGCAGCGACTGCCACTCCACCTCGACCTGGACAGTGGCGAACTTCAACCACGCCTCGGTCACCGGGACCTGCGCCAGCTGCCACAACGGGACCACCGCGACCGGCAAGCCGGCGACCCACCTCAGCACGACCAACACCTGCGACGACTGCCACGTCACCACCACCTGGACGTCCAACCGCTTCAACCACGCCGACGCTCTGGGGACCTGCGCGAGCTGTCACAATGGGACCAAGGCGACTGGCAAGCCGGCGACGCACATCGCCACCACCGGCGCCTGCGACGACTGCCATGTGACCAGCGCCTGGACGACCGTCCGCTTCAACCACGCGGACGTCACCGGGACCTGCGCGAGCTGCCATAACGGCACGACGGCCACCGGCAAGCCGGCCACGCACATGGCCACCACCAACGTCTGCGACGACTGCCACGTGACCAGCGTCTGGACGACGGTTCACTTCAATCACGCCGACGCCACGGGAACCTGCGCCAGCTGCCACAACGGGACCACGGCGCCCGGCAAGCCGGCCACGCACATGGCCACCACCAACATCTGCGACGACTGCCACGTCACCTCGGTCTGGACGACGGTGCACTTCGATCACGCCGATGCGACGGGAACCTGCGCCAGTTGCCACAACGGCACGACCGCGCCTGGCAAGCCGGCGACCCACATCGCCACCACCAACGTCTGCGACGACTGCCACGTCACCACCAACTGGACGACGGTCCATGTCGACCACAACGACGTCACCGGCACCTGCTCGTCCTGCCACAACGGCACGACGGCGACGGGCAAGCCGGCGACCCACATCACCACCTCGGCCCAGTGCGACAGCTGCCACAGCACCCTGGCCTGGCTGCCGGCCAAGTTCGACCACAGCACCGTCTCCGGCGGGTGCTCGTCCTGCCACAACGGCACGTCGGCCACGGGCAAGCCGGCCAATCACTTCGGCACGACCTTGCAGTGCGACAACTGCCACAACACCAGCAACTGGACGACGGTGGTCTATCACCACACGGGCGCGAACTTCCCGGGCACGCACAACGCCGGCGTCGGCTGCACCGACTGTCACACGACCAACGCCCAGACCATCACCTACAAGACGCCGGCCTATGCGCCGAACTGCGCCGGTTGCCATGCCAGCCAGTTCAGGGCCGGAGAGCATCCAAAATATACGTCGCCGAACCAGGTAAATTACACGGTTTCAGAGCTTAGGGACTGCTCCGGCTCGTGCCACATCTATACCGACAGCTCGATGACGACCGTAAAGACTTACAGAAACTCGCACCACCGGGCGAGCTCGGGAAGCTTTGACTGACCGATGCGCCAATCGACCGGACAAAAGAGCAGGCGAGGCGGGATGGCGGGGGCCAGAACAATCCCAAGGGGCGGACCTATCTCATGAACCAATCTTTTCGCGCGACCCGGCGCGCCGCGCGGCCGCTGGGCGTGACGGCGCTGGCCGCCGCGACCCTGGCGTCGGCTTCCGTGGCGCGGGCCCAGGACGGCATCGACCGTGTCCTGTCGGTGGCCGACGTCATCGACAGCGAGCAGTGCGCGGTGGTGCGCATCGGCTTCAACATGCCGGTCAACATGGTCTCGAGCTTCCCGCTCGACACCGGCGACGAGCTGCGGATCCGGGTCAAGAGCGCGCCGGGCAGCGTGCCGCCGAGCGCCATGCAGACCCGCGAATCCCTGCACCCGCCGTCCAGCACCCTGGCCTCCATCACCGGCATCGCCTACGAGGGCGACCGGCCGGAGGGGCCGACCCTGGACATCAGCTTCCGCCGTCCGGTCTTCTTCCACGTCGGCCAGGGCGCGGACTTCCGCAGCATCATCGTGGCCATCTCCGACCATGCGGATACGGCCTGCACCCCGGACTTCCGGCCGATCGCCAGCGCGCCGATCGCCGCGAACGGCGCTGTCGCGCCGCCTCAGCCGCGCAATGCGGCCGGCGAACTGCCCCTGCCGCTGCGCGCCGCCGATCCCAACGCCAGCGCTCAGTCGGTCAGCCGCCTGCAGGACGCCCGCACGGCCCTGACGGGCAAGGACTATCCACGCGCCATCCAGCTGCTCACCGCGGTGGTGGAAGGCCCCGAGAGCGCCCTGACGCCGGAGGCCCTGGAACTTCTGGGCCTGGCCCGTGAGCGCAACGGCCAACTGGCCCATGCCAAGGCCGAGTACGAGGAGTTCCTGCGCCGCTATCCCAAGGGCGACGCCGCCGATCGCGTGCGCCAGCGCCTGGCCGGCGTCCTGGCCGTGGGCAGCGCGCCCAAGCCCGAGCTGCGCCGCCCCGGCCAGCCCGCGACGCCCCAGCAGCCCCGTGTGGCCTGGGAATTCGGCGGCAGCGTCTCGGAGTACTTCCTCTACGACGACGGCTACCACAGGACCGACGACATCACCTCGGGCCACACCATCACCGACAACCAGGTCAATCAGGACCAGCTGCTCACCACGGTCGACGGCATCGCCACCGCGCGCGGCCCGGGCTACGTCGCCCGCGGCCGGGTCAGCGCCACCTTCACCGACGACATGCTGGCCGGCGCCAAGAACCAGGGCACGGTCAGCGCCCTCTATATCGAGGCCATGGACACCCGTCAGCATGTGTTCGGGCGCTTCGGCCGCCAGACGCGCAGCACCGGCGGCGTGCTGGGCCGCTTCGACGGCGGGCTGTTCAGCCTGAAGGTCGCGCCGGAGGTGAAGTTCGAGGTCGCGGGCGGCTATCCGGTGGACAGCTCCAAGGTCCTGCACGTGGACACGTCGCGGCCGTTCGTGGCCACCAGCCTGGCGCTCGGCCGTTTCCGCAAGGCCTGGGACGCCGACATCTATTTCGTGCGCCAGAACAACCACAACCTGATCGACCGCGAAGCCATCGGCGGCGAGCTGCGCTATCTCGACAGCAGCCGCTCGGTGTTCGCCTCCATCGACTACGACGTCCATTTCAAGCGGGTGAACCTGGCGCTGCTCAACGCCACCACCACCTTCAAGGACCGCACCAGCGTCAGCGTCGCGGTGGACTATCGCCAGTCGCCGCTGCTGACCTCGAACAACGCCCTGATCGGCCAGACGCTGACCAACATCGTCGACCTGGAGCCGATCTACGGCGCCGACGGCATCTACCAGCTGGCCGCCGACCGCAGCGCCACCAGCAAGTCGGTGACGGTCAGCGTCGCCCATCCCTTCAACGAGAAGTTCTCGTTCAACGCCGACGCCACGGTGTCCAACATCGGGCCGACGCCGGCCTCGGGCGGCGTGGCCGCCGGACCCAGCACCGGCACGGAGGAATATCTGTCGGCCCAGCTGATCGGCAGCGGGCTGTTGAAGAGCGGCGACCTCGGCATCGTCGGCTTCCGCTTCGCCAACACCGGCGCGTCGTACCGCTACATCCTGGACCTCAACACCCGCTATCCGATCAGCCGGGCGCTCAGGGTCAATCCGCGCCTGATCCTCAGCTACCGCGACAACAAGGTCACGCCGGGGACGGAATTCTCGACCAAGCCCTCGATCCGCGTGAACTACTACTTCCGCAAGCACTATCAGATCGAACTCGAGAGCGGCGGCGAATGGACCGTCGACCGGTCCCAGGTCAGCCACGACACGACGCTGGGCTACTATCTCAACATGGGATTCAGGGCGGACTTCTGAGCGCGCGGGGGCCGTTTTCGTGTTTCGAGCCCGGCTGGATCAGAGCGACGCGCCGGCGGTCAGCGCGACAGGATCTTGTCCATCGCCTTGCCCTTGGCCAGTTCGTCGATGAGCTTGTCGAGGTAGCGGATCTCCCGCATCACCGGGTCATCGATCGTCTCGACGCGCACGCCGCAGACGACGCCCTTGATCCGATCGCGCGCGGGGTTCAGCGCCGGGGCCTGCGAGAAGAAGGTCTCATAGTCCGTCTGGCCGCCGAGCAGGCGTGCGATAGCCGGCGCGTCGTAGCCGGTGAGCCACGCGATGATCTGGTCGACCTCGGTCCGCGTGCGGCCCTTTCGCTCGGCCTTGGCGACGAGCGCCGGATAGATCCTGGCGAATGGCATCCGGTAGACACGGTGCTCGGTCATGACGTCCTCGGCGGCGGTGCGCCGATTTGCGCCGCGTTTCTGGAAGCGCGTCAAGCCGCCCGCGCGCCGGCGCCGACCGTCACACCAGGGTCGCGTTCGGCGGCAGGCCGACGAGGGCGCGGCCGTTGAGTTCGAAGGCGGTGTCGACATCGAAGACCACGTGGGTGGCGATGACGTTGAGGTCGCGCACCGCCCGCTGGAACGGCTGGTCGAGCATCTGGGCGCTGGAGCCGGCGGCCTCGGCCAGGCACGCCACCGCCTCTCGGCAGAGCGCGACGCCGTAGGCGATTCGCGCGCGGTTGGAGACCCTGGCGCGCAGCTGGGCTTCGCCGTCCAGGGCGCCCGAGGCGACGTTGTCGCGCCCCGCCTGGCGGATGAGCTGCTCGGCCGCCGCGATCATGGCGTCGGCCTTGCCGAGGCGAATCTGGGCCGCAGGCCGGTCTGCCTGGCGGGCGGCGGCGCCCATGCGCACGTGGCCGGCCAGGCGCTCGCGGTAGTCGGCCAGGGCCAGGCGCGCCGCGCCCAGGGCCGGGATCGCCGCGGTCATGGCCAGGAACGGCAGCATCGGCATGCTGTAGAGCGGATTGTCGTAGCGCCGCGAGCCCGGCCCCCGGCCATTGAGCAGCGAGGCCAGGGGGATGGCGCGCGCCTTGGGCACGAAGAGGTCGTCGACGGCGATGTCGTTGCTGCCGGTGGCGACCATGCCGCTGACGCGCCAGGTGTCGAGCACCGCCGCGTCGGCGGCCGGGAACAGGAAGGTCAGGACGTCGGGCGCGCCGCCCTCGGCCACGACCAGGGCGCTGGCCATGATCCAGTCGGCGTGCATGACCCCCGTGCCCCACTTCCAGCGGCCGGTCAGGCGGTAGCCGCCGTCCACGGGAACCGCCTTGCCGATGGGCGTGCTGACCACCGGGGCGACGATGTAGGGGAAGGCGTCGCCGAACAGGGCCTGCTGTGTCTCCTCCGGGAAGTGGGACAGGAACCAGTTGTGCTCGGCGCAGAAGGCGGCGGCCCAGGCCGTGGAGGGGCAGGCCTGCGCCAGCGGCAGGGTGATGTCGATGAACTGGTCGGTCGTCACCTCCAGCCCGCCGAAGCGCCGGGGGACGTACATGTAGAAATAGCCGCTGGCGCGCAGCGCGTTCCAGACGTCGTCGACGGGGCGGCGCAGGCCCTCCGCTTCGGCCGCCGCGGCGGCGGCGCGGGGGGCCAGGGCGCGGGTCCGCTCCAGTAGGACCTCGGGTGTCAGCTCGGCGAGCGCCTGGGGCGAGAGCCAGTCGCCGCCCGCGGGGATGCGTCGGTCCGCCAGCGGCGGATCGGCCAATGTCGTCGTCATGGCGCGGGCTCAGGCCGGCTGGCGGACGGGCGGTTCGGCGTAGGAGGCGGCGCGGGTGAAGTCCTCGTCCGACATCGCCAGCAGCCGCTCATAGACCGCCATGGGATAGGCCATGTGCGGCTTGGCGGGATCATAGGGCGGCTGGGGCACGGGGCTTGGCCCCATATAGGCCGGCGGGGCCTTGTAGAGGGCGGCCTCGGCGTCGGAAATGCCGGCCCGCGCCAGGACCGCGGGATCGATCCAGACCTTGGGGTCCACCGGCTCGTGCGAGGTGGCGACTTCCAGGGTCATGCGGTCGGGGCCGGCGAAATAGATCGAGCGGCACATGCCGTGGTCGATGGGGCCGATGACATTGACGCCGTGGCTGCGGATGCGGTCGCGCAGGGCGATCAGGTCGGCGTCGGTGGCGACCCCGAAGGCCAGGTGCTGCAGCGTGCCGGG
>JAFEEA010000231.1 GCA_018241335.1 Pseudomonadota bacterium | reverse complement strand
ACCTTGTGCAGGCGCGCCATGACGGCGTCGTCCTCGGCCTGGGTCCAGGAATAGACGACGTCCTCGGCGTTGTAGCAAAGCAGGGCGTAGAGCATGGCGGGTCTCCGTCTTGGTCCAAGGACGCAAGGTTAGGCCCGGCGCCGACATCGGCCAGCACAAATTTCCGCGGGAGGTCAGGCCACCTGGCCCGCGGACCAGCCGCTGGCCCAGGCCCATTGGAAGTTAAAGCCGCCCAGCCAGCCGGTCACGTCCACGGCCTCGCCGATGAAATAGAGCCCCGGCGTCTGGCGCATCTCCATCGTGCGGGAATCCAGGGCCTTGGTGTCGACGCCGCCCAGGGTCACCTCGGCCGTGCGATAACCTTCCGAGCCCACGGGCTTGACCGTCCAGGCGTTGACGGCCTGGGCCAGGCGGCGAAGGGCGGCGTCGGGGCAGTCGGCCAGGTTCTTGGCCGCGACGCCCTCGGTCTCGGCCAGAAGCTGCGCCAGGCGCCGGGGGACGTGCGCGGAGAGGGCCGTCTGGGGGGCCAGCCTGGGCTGGCCGGCCTTGGCGGCCTTGAGGTCGGCGAAGACGTCGACGCCGGGCGCCATGTCCACGGTGATCGCCTCGCCCTCGCGCCAGTAGGACGACACCTGCAGGATCGCCGGGCCGGAAAGGCCGCGATGGGTGAAAAGCATGGCTTCGTCGAAGTGCGTCCTTCCCGCCGACACGCGGGCCGGGTCGACCGCGACGCCGGCCAGCGGCTTAAGCCGTTCCAGCAACCCGACCTCGAAAGTCAGCGGAACCAGGGCCGGGCGGGTGGCGACCACCGGCGCGCCGAACTGGGCGGCGACGTCGTAGGCGAAGCCGGTGGCGCCCATCTTCGGGATCGACTTGCCGCCCGTGGCGATGACCAGCGAGGCGCAGGAGACCTCGCCGCCGGAGGTGATGGACAGACGAAAGCCGTCGCCATCGCGGGTGATGCTGCTGGCCGTGGTCTCCAGGCGCAGGCGCACGCCGGCGTCGTCCATCTCGGCCAGGAACAAGTCGACCACCTGGCGGGCGCTCTCGTCGCAGAACAGCTGGCCCAGGGTCTTTTCGTGCCAGGCGATCCCATGGCGCTCGACCAGGGCGACGATGTCCTTGGGCTGGTAGCGGCTGAGGGCCGACAGGGCGAAGCGCGGGTTCTGGGACAGGAAGCCGGCCTGGGGCCGGGCGGCGTTGAGATTGGTGAAGTTGCAGCGCCCGCCGCCGGAGATGCGGATCTTCTCGCCGGCGGCGCGGGCGTGGTCCAGCACCAGCACCTGCCGTCCGCGCCGGCCAGCCTCGACGGCGCACATCATGCCGGCGGCGCCGGCGCCGATCACGATGACATCGTAGTGGTCCAAGGCGGCCTCTCTCTGGGGTTCGCGGCCGCTCATATAGCGATTGCGCTGCCTGGGGCGACGGCTTCAGGCGCCCAGGCCGCCAAACACCGTCATCAGCGCGTGTTCCAGGGCGTGCGGCCTGAACGGCTTGGTCAGCACCGGCACATGGCTGTAGCCGTCGACGATCCCGGCCATGGCGTAGCCGGTGGAGAAGATGAAGGGCACGCCCCGCGCCGCCAGGCGCTCGGCCACGGGATAGACCTTCTCGCCCCCCAGATTGAGGTCCAGCAGGGCGCCGTCCAGCGCCAGATCCGCATTGTCCGCCAGCGACAGGGCCTCGGACAGGGTGGAGGCGACCTCGACCACCACGCAGCCGAGATCGGCCAGCATGTCTTCGATCATCATCGCCACCAGGGTCTCGTCCTCGACGACGAGCATCCGGCGACCGTCCAACTGTTCGTGACCGGCCATCAGCGGACCGGGCCGGGCTTGCCGAACGCGGCGAGGCGCCGGTCGGGATGGGGCGCGAGGCGCGCCGGGGTGGCGCCCGCCCGCGATACAATGGGCCTGTTCATTGACGAGCGCTCATTTCGCCCTGCCCGCCGCCAACCGTCGGCGACCTTTCAATCCCAAAATAGACTTTAGGCCCAACCTAGACCTTAGGCCTAGTCGCACCCGCGGGCCAGTGTTCGCGCGGGCGCGGATGCTGGGCTAGAGAGGCGCCTGACCTTCAACACTCGAGACCCGCCTTGGCCTGGACCCGCACCTATGACGAAGCCGAACCGCAGCGGGTCAATCGCTGGCTGGCGCAGAGCGGCGTCTGTTCGCGCCGTGAGGCCGAGGCCCTGATCGGCCAGGGCCTGGTCTCCATCGACGGCGAGGTGGTGACCGACCTGGGCCGAAAGATCGAGCCCGGCCAGACGCTGGTCCTGAGCGACGCCGCCGGCGCCAAGCGCGAGACGGCGTTCAGCGTCCTGATCCACAAGCCGGTGGGCGTCGTCTCGGCCCAGCCGGAGGGCAAGCAGGTCCCCGCCGCCCGCCTGCTGACCCGCGAGCGCCTGTGGGGTCCGCCCGCGCCGATCCCCGGCGCCCATGACAGCCTGCCGCCGCTGGGACGGCTCGACATGGACTCGCGCGGCCTGTTGATCCTGTCGCAGGACGGGGTGCTGGCCAAGGCGCTGATCGGGCCGGAGTCGGCGCTGGACAAGGAGTACCTGGTCACCGTCCGCGGCGAGCTCAACGAGCGCAAGCTGGGCCTCCTGCGCCACGGCCTGGAGCTGGACGGCCGCAAGCTGAGGCCGGCCAAGGTGGAGGTGGTCGGCGACCGGCGGCTGCGCTTCGTCCTGACCGAGGGCCGCAATCGCCAGATCCGCCGCATGTGCGACCTGGTGGAGCTCAAGGTGGTCGACCTGTTCCGGACCCGGATCGGCAACCTGACCCTGGGCGACATGCCCGAAGGCCGCTGGCGCCCGATCACCGCCGACGAGCGCGAGACCCTGATCGGCCTCAGCATCGCGGGCTGACCGCCCGGCGCCGCGCGCCGTTGACAGCCGGCGCTCGAGGCAATACTTAAGTGATCACTTCAGTGTTGGAGCCCATCATGTCGCTCACTCTCTTCGCCCATCCGCTGTCCTCCTATTGCTGGAAGGTCCTGGCGGCCCTCTATGAGAACGGCACGCCGTTCGAGATGGCGGTCCTGAGCCCCGACAATCCGGAGGCCGGCGCGGAGTTCGCCAGGCTGTGGCCCGTCGGCAAGTTTCCGCTGCTGAAGGATTCCGCGCGCGATCGGATCGTGCCCGAGAGCACCATCATCATCGACTACCTGGACCAGCACTATCCCGGGCCGGTGAAGCTGATCCCCGACGACCGCGACGCCGCGCGCCAGGTGCGCCTGGCCGATCGCTTCTTCGACCTTCACGTCCATCATCACATGCAGCGCATCGTGAACGACCTGCTGCGCCCGGCCGGCGACAAGGACCCCACCGGCGTCGCCGAGGCGCGGGCGAAACTCGACGTCGCCTACGACATGATCGAGGCCGACATGTCCGCCAAGACAGGGGCTTCCAGGACGTGGGCGGCGGGCGACGCCTTCAGCCTTGCCGACTGCGCGGCGGGACCGGCCCTGTTCTACGGAAACTTCCAGCATCCGATCGGCGAGGGCCGGCCGAACACCCTGGCCTATCTGAAGCGCCTCACCGAACGTCCCGGCCTGGCGAGGGCGATGAAGGAGGCCGAGCCCTTCATGCACATGGTTCCGCGATGAACCCTGCGGGGCGCCCCATCGCGCCGCCAGAGCCGCTGGACCTGATGTTCCAGGCCCTCGCCGACCCGGCCCGCCGCGGCATGGTCGAGCGCCTGACCCTCGGGCCGGCCTCGGTCAGCGAGCTCGCCGCCCCCTACGCCATGTCGCTGTCGGCGGTGGTGCAGCATCTGCAGGTGCTGGAGGCCAGCGGCCTGGTCGCCTCGCAGAAGGTGGGACGGGTCCGGACCTGCCAGATCAGGCCCGGCGCCCTCAGCCTCGCGGAACAATGGATCAGCGCCCGGCGTACCGAGTGGGAGCGCCGCCTGGACCGCCTGGGCCAGTACCTGGCGGACCACCCCGAAGACGAAGAAGGAGACCTCCGATGACCGACGCCCCGCAACGCAGCGCGACGCACGCCACCTTCAGCATCGACCGCGACTACCCCGTCTCGCCGGCGCGGGTGTTCAAGGCCTTCGCCGATCCCAAGGCCAAGGCGCAATGGTTCGGCGGTCCGCCCGAGTGGGACCAAGGCGAGCGCTCGATGGAATTCCGCATCGGCGGGCGCGAAGTCAACGCCGGCGGCCCGCCCGGCGGCCAGACGCACCGCTTCGAGGCGATCTACTGGGACATCGTGCCGAACGAGCGGATCATCTATTCGTACGACCTGTGCCTGGACGACCGGCGCATTTCGGTCTCGGTGACCACCATCGAGCTCAAGCCCACCGCGACGGGCACCCACCTGACCTTCACCGAACAGGGCGCCTATCTCGACGGCTGGGATCACCCCGAGATGCGCGAAGAAGGCACCCGCGACCTGCTGGACAAGCTGGGCGACGCCCTGGCGCGGTCGGTCGCCGACGCGTAGCCGGCGGCTGGCCCCCTTCCCCCGCTTCGCGGGTACTTCCCCCAAGGGGGGAAGAGAACGGTGCGAGCGGGCCGAGACGCTGTCTCTCTTCCCCCTCTGGGGGAAGTACGGCCGAAGGCCGGGACGGGGGCTCCAGCGGAGACCCTAGGCCCGACCCAGCTCCAGGCCCGCCAGATCGCCCTGGCTGCGCCAGTCTTCCAGGATCTTGACGAAGGCGATGGGGCCGCCGCCGAAGGCGCCGTTGCGGGCCGCCAGGGCCGAGGGCTTGCCCTCGTTGTTGTAGTAGCCGGGCGTGCACTCCTCCTGGAACCGCTGGCGCAGGATGGCGGACGATACGATCGTCTGGACCCAGGCGTCCTCGGCCGCCTGGGCGGCTTCCACGGTCGACGCCTGGCGGGAGGTCGCCTCGGCGATGATGTAGGCGGCGTGCTTGGACTGCTCGTTCAGCATGTGCGGATAGTTGGCGGTGAAGCCCGACTGGCTGTTGCTGATGATGAAGCAGTTCGGGAAGCCGCGGCTGTGCATGCCGTGCAGGGTCGAGACGCCCTCGGCCCACTTCTGGGTCAGGGTGACGCCGTCGCGCCCGTGAACCTCGTAGCCGGCCCGGCGGGCGTAGCTGGTGCCGACCTCGAAGCCGGTGGCGTAGATCAGGCAGTCGACCTCGTAGGCCTGGCCGTTGGCGACCACGGCGTTCTCGGTGATCCGCTCGACCCCGCGTCCTTGCGTGTCCACCAGGGTGACGTTCGGCCGGTTGAAGGCGTCGAGGTATTCGTCGTGGAAACAGGGCCGCTTGCAGAACTGGTTGTACCAGGGCTTCAGCGCCTCGGCGGCGCGCCGGTCATTGACCACCGAATCCACCCGCGCGCGCACCTGCTCCATCTTCTGGAAGTCGGCGAGCTGCATCATCTCGGCCAGCTCTTCGGGCGTGCGGCCCGCGCCCTGCTTGCGGGCCAGCAGCAGCAGGTTGCCGATGATGTCGGTCCAGCCGTCGTTGACCAGGTCTTCCTGCGCGAAGCCGCCGGAGACCAGGGTGTTGAAATTGTCCATCCGGTGCTGCTGCCAGCCCGGTTCCAGGGAGGCGGCCCAGGCCGGGTCGGTGGGCCGGTTGTTGCGCACGTCGATGGACGAGGGGGTGCGCTGGAAGACGTAGAGCTGCTTGGCCCCCGCCCCCACGTGCGGCACGCACTGCACGGCGGTGGCGCCGGTGCCGATGACGCCGACCACCTTGTCCCTCAGCCCCGTCAGGCCGCCGTTGGAGTCGCCGCCGGTGTAGCCGTAGTCCCAGCGGCTGGTGTGGAAGGAATGGCCCTTGAAGGTCTCCACCCCCGGGATGCCGGGCAGCTTGGGCCGGTGCAGGGGACCGTTGGCCATGACCACGAAGCGCGCCTTCATGGCGTCGCCGCGATTGGTGCGGATGATCCAGCGCGCCGCCGCCTCGTCCCACCGCATCTCGGTGACCTCGGTCTGGAAGCAGGCGTTGCG
>JAFEEA010000230.1 GCA_018241335.1 Pseudomonadota bacterium | reverse complement strand
TGGCGTCGAGGGCTGGCGCGGCGGCGAACATACCGTGAACTTCACAGCAGATTCGCACCCGCGACAAGCGTGGAGCTTGAGGGGGGCGGGGCCGTCGACCCCTGCCCTGCTCCCGACAGCGGCGGAGAACGGTCGGGCCGGCGCCTAGGCCGCCACCACGGGGACCTTGCGCGCGAAGGCGTCGATCTCGGACAGCATCGACCGCCAGGCGGCGTCGATGGCGGGGGTCCAGTCGGGGCCGAGGGTGTCTCGGGCGGTGTCGGCGACGGTGGCGAAGAAGGTGGCGAACACCTCGCGCGGGACGTCGTAGCCCTCGTGGGTGATCATCTCGGTGCCGATCATCAGGTCGGCGTAGCGGCGCTCGCCCACGAAATCGAGGATGGCGGAGAACACCCGCGACAGCATCTCGCCCTTGATGGCCCCGTTGGTGTCGCGCCAGAAGAGGGTCGCCATGGCCGGGTTGGCGGCGAACAGGCGCTCATAGACCAGGGGCGTGGGATCCTCGCAGCGCTCGGCGAAGAGCTCGAGGCTCTGCTCGATCAGGGCCGCGTCGCGGAAGGCGGGGGTGGTCATGGCGCATCCTCTTTTCGGCGGACCCTAGACCAGCGGCGGCGGCGGCGGAAGGCGGGCGCTTGGTCGCGGGGCGGAACCCCTCACCCTCCCGCTGCTGCGCAACGGGCCCCTCCCTCTCCCTGTGGGAGAGGTGTTCCCAGCTCAAATCCCTTCTCCTGGAGGGAGGATGAGGGTTCAGGCCGGGATTGCTTCAGCCCTAGAGCCGCAGCTTGCCGGACTGGATGTCGGCGAAGCGTTCGGGGGTGATGGGGACGTAAGCCGCGCCGTCCTTGACGTAGAGGGGCTGGGCGATCTTGCCGGGGTCGAAACCGTCGGCGACCAGGTCGACCTTGCGGTACTTGAAGGTGCCGGTGGTCTCGATCTGCGGCAGCAGGCGCAGGAAGAGGGGCTGTTCGTAGGCTGGCAGCTCGCGGTTCACGAAGTCGGCGAAGGCGGCCAGGTCGAAGCCCTTGGCGACCACCAGCCCGGCCATGCCGGCGCGCCCCTCCATCTCGCCGACCGTGACGCCGTAGACGTTGGCTTCGGCGACGCCGGGGGCGCCCAGCAGGCGCTCGGAGACCTCGCCGGTGGAGACGTTCTCGCCCTTCCAGCGGAACGTGTCGCCGACGCGGTCGACGAAATAGAAGTAGCCGTCGGCGTCCTGGCGCATCAGGTCGCCGGTGCGGAACCACTTGTCGCCCTTGGCGAAGACGTCGTGCAGGACCTTCTTCTCGCTGGCGGCCTTGTCGGCGTAGCCGGAGTAGGACGTGCGGGCGTCGTCGTGGATCTGGCCCAGGCATTCGCCCGCCTCGCCGGGCGGGGCCTCGATGCAGAAGCCGTTCGGGCCGCGGATCGGTTCTTCCTTTTCGACGTCGAAGCGGACCAGGCGGATGTTGAACACCGAGCGGATGTAGCGCGGGGCGCGGCCGATGGCGCCGCGGCGGCCGTCGAAGTTGAACATCGACACATTGCCCTCGGTGGAGCCGTAGAACTCCAGCACCTGGGGCACCTTGAAGCGGTCGACCATCTGGTCCCAGACGTCGGGGCGCAGGCCATTGCCGAAGGCCAGGCGCAGCTTGTGACGCGTCTCCTCCGGGACCGGCGGCTGGTGGGTGAGGTAGCGGCAGAGCTCGCCGATGTAGACGAAGAGGGTGGCGCCCTCGTCGACGATGTCCTGCCAGAAGTGGCTGGCCGAGAACTTGCGCTTGAGCGCCACCGAGCCGCCGTTGAGCAGGGCCGCGCCGACGCCGCAGAGGCCGCCGGTGGCGTGGTAGAGCGGCAGGGTGACGTAGACGCGGTCTTCCGGCCGCCCGTCGGTCGCCCCGGCGAAGCCGCGCATGTAGAGCTGGGCGCGCATGTGGGTGATGCGCGCGGCCTTGGGCAGGCCGGTGGTGCCGCTGGTGAAGATGAAGAGGGCGGTGTCGCGGGCGGTCATGCCCTCGCGCGTGGCGCGGTCGGGGCGAAGATCGCTGAGGCCCTTCATCGCCTGGGCCAGGTCGCGCTGGCCGCTGTGCGCCTCGGCCAGGGTCCATTCCTGCATGTCGTGGGTCAGCAGGCGGCGGGCGGCCTCGAACGGCGGCCAGGTGTCGGAGTCCACCAGGCAGTGGCGGGCGCCGGAGATGTTGAGGCAATGGGCCAGGGTCTGGCCGGTGAGCTGGTTGTTGATCAGGGCGGTGGCGACGCCGACCTTGGAGAGGCCGTACCAGATGGCGACGTACTCCAGCCGGTTGGGCATGAAGAGGGCGACGGTGTCGCCGCGATGGATGCCCTGGTCCTGGGCCCAGTGGGCGTAGCGGTTGGCCATGGCGTCGAACTCGCCATAGGTGACGGTTCGGCCCTCGAAGCTGATGGCCGGGCGATCGCGCCACTTGTCGACCGCGGCCTCGAGATCGTCGCAGATGAGGTTGGTCGACGCGGCGGCGATGCTGCGCACCCGGGCGAGCGTGCGCGTCAGCCCTTTCAGGAAGCGCCATTCCCGGCTCAGACGGGCCGACAAACGCATCCCCTACCCTCCCACGCGACGAGACAAGCTTCGCGGATTGGCGCTGCGGCGGTCAAGCGATTGAACGGAAACGCTTACCGCGGGCGCCCGAGCGTGGCTTTGCGGTGTCAGGTCAGCTGCCCGTGGACGTGTAGCGCCGCACGCCGAAGCCCCAGATCCACAGCGACAGGGCCAGGAAGGCGAAGCCGGCCAGGGGCGTCAGGGGCAAGGCCCAGGCGGGCGTCCCGAGCGGGTCGGTTCGCCCCATGGCGGCGACCAGCGGGAAGTAGGTGACGGCGGCGATGGGGACCACGAAGATCAGGAAGTCGCGGAACCAGCGGGCGTAGACGTCGAGGGGATATTCCGCCGCCGCCTCGCCGCCGTAGGTGAGGACGTTCATCGCCTCCAGGCTCTCCACCGTCCAGAAGGCCAGGGTGGCCTGGCAGATGAAGAGCCCGGAGAACAGCGCCGTCCCGCCGGCCAGGGCCCAGGCGAGCAGGGCGGCCGAGGCGGGCGTCCAGGAAAAGCCGGTCATGTGGACGCCGATGGAAAAGACGATGAGGCCCTGGGCCAGGCGGCCGATGCGGGTCAGCCGCAGCTCGTAGCCCAGCAGTTGCAGGGCGGTGGTGCGCGGGCGCAGCAGCAGGCGGTCGAAGTTCCCGGTCTTGACGAACACCGAGCCGAAGATGTCGAAGCCCCGGGTGACGGCGTCGGCGACCGAGAAGATGACGCTGGCGAGGCCATAGAACAGGGCCACCTCGCCCACCCGCCAGCCCTGGATGTGGCCAAAGCGCTGGAAGAGGGCCCAGACGCCGACGAACTCGATCACCGTGACCAGGAACTGGCCGAAGCTCATCATCAGGAACGAGCCCGGATAGGCGAGCTGGGAGCGGATCGAGACGGCGGTGTAGCGGCCGTAGAGGCGAAGGGCGTCCATGGCTCAGCCCCCCTGGATCTGCAGGCGGCCGAGCGCCCGCTCAAGCCACCAGCGGCCGGCGAGGACCAGGACAACGACCCAGACCGCCTGCAGGGCGATGGCGCGCCAGGCGTCGGCGCCGGTCAGGCCGCCGAAGTAGATCGTGAAGGGGATGTCCACCAGGCCGGCGATCGGCTGGGCGCGCAGGAACGGACGAAGGGCGTCGGGGAAGAAGGCCAGCGGGATGATCATGCCCGAGAACAGGTTCACGAACGGCGCGGCCAGGGTGTTGGCGCCGCGGTCGCTCATGGTGGCGGTCATGATCACGTTGAGGATCACGGTGAGGGCCGCCGACAGCAGGATCATGCCCAGGGCCGAGACGGCGAAGAGGCCGGCGGCGCTCCAGGTGGGCGGCGGCGGCAGGCTCCACTTGCCCAGGCCGACGAGGGGCAGCAGCACCGAGGCGAAGGCGACCATCAGGGCCGCGCGGGGCAGGACGCGGGCGGTCGACCAGGCGAGGGCCCGGGCGTACCACCAGGCGTAGGTGTCCACCGGCCTCAGGCGCTCATAGGCGACGGCCCCGCTGCGCACCATGTCGGCGACGTCGGGGTCGGCGTTCCAGGGCAGGAAGGCCAGGAAGGCCTGGCCGAGCCAGGTGTAGGTGACCGCGTCCCTTAGGCTGAGCGGCTGGCCCGCCGCCCCGCCGGCGTAGAAGGCGGCGAACACCAGGATGCGGATCACCCCGAACCAGCACTGGGTCGCGAACCCCGCCAGGGCCGCGGCGCGGTACTGCAGCATCAGCTGGAAGCGGCCGGCGAGGACCGCCAGGTAGGGGCGAAGGGCGCCGTTTGGGTAAAGGTTGGCGGCCACGGCTCACGCCTCCCCCGCGCCGTGCAGGTCGTAGAAGCGGGCGATGACCTCTTCGATGGCCGGCTCGTCGACGTGGATGTCGGCCACGGAATGGGCGGCCGTGATGCGGCTGATGAGCTGGGGCGCGGCGATGACGCGGGGGTCGAAGGCCAGCTCCAGCGCCCGGCCGTCGCGGCCGTGGACGGTGACGCCGGCGAGGTCCAGGCCGGCGAGGTCCGGCGCGTCGGCCTCGAAGTCGATGAACATGCGCCGCTCGGCCAGCACGCCCTGGCGCAGGGTCTCGAAGGGGCTGTCGGCCAGGATGGTCCCGTTGCCGATGACGATCACGCGCTCGGCCAGGGCCTCGATGTCGTGCATGTCGTGGGTGGTGAGGATGACGGTGACACCGCGCTCCTTGTTCAGCACCCGGACGAAATCGCGGACGGCCAGCTTTGACGGCGCGTCGAGGCCGATAGTGGGCTCGTCCAGGAACAGGATCGACGGCTCGTGCAGCATGGCCGCCGCGATCTCGCAGCGCATCCGCTGGCCGAGGGAGAGCTGGCGCACCGGCTGGTCGAGCAGCTTTTCCAGGCGCATCAGGCCGACAAGTTCGTCGCGGGTGCGGCGGTAGCGGTCGGGCGGGACCGAATAGATGTCGCGCAGCAGGTCGAAGCCCTCGATCACCGGCAGGTCCCACCAGAGCTGGGTGCGCTGGCCGAAGACGACGCCGATGCGGGCCACGTGGCGGATGCGGTCGCGCCACGGGGTCAGGCCGCCGACCTCGCAGCGGCCCTCGCTGGGCTGCAGGATGCCGGAGAGGATCTTGATGGTGGTCGACTTGCCGGCGCCGTTGGGGCCGATGAAGCCGAGCAGTTCGCCCGCCTCCAGGCTGAAGTCGACGCCCTTGAGCGCCTCGATGGTCCGCCAGCGGCGGCGCACGAGGCCGCGCACCGCGCCCCAGGTTCCGGGGTCACGTTCGGCCACGCGATAGGTCTTCGCCAGACCTTCGACGAGAATCTGGGGCATGCGGAAAACCGCCGGCAAATTGAGAAAGGCGCGGACCCTAGGGAAGCGTCGCCGGGGCGTCAATGGGCGAGCGGCGTTCGGCGAGGGGCGAGGTAAGAGAACCGGGTGGCGGCCTTGCGCGCCCCTCACTCCGGCTCGACGTCGACGCCGAGGGCTTCGAGGAGGCGGTATTGCTGGTCGGGGTTGATCTTGAGGTCCTGGTAGGAGGCGAGGCGGCGCAGGTCGAGGCCGCTGACCTCGGCGCCGCGCAGGTCGGCGCCGGCCAGGCGCGCCTCGTCGACGATGGCCTGGAAGAGGTCGGCGACGGCCATCTGGGCGCCCTCGAGGTCGGCGCGGGAGAGATCGGCCTCGCGAAAGCGCGAGCGGGAGAGGTCGCAGGCCGGCAGGCGCACGGCCGACAGATCCGCCAGCTCGAAGTTGCAGTCGGTCAGGGTGGCGGCGGCGCGCACCACGCTGCGGCCGAAGGCGCGGGTGAAGCTGGCCCGCGGGAAGGCCGCGCCCATCAGGTTGCAGGCGTCCATGACCACGGCGTAGAGGTCCGCCCCCTCGAAGCGGGCGTGGGTCAGGTCGCAGCGGGTGAAGCGGGCCTCGTCCAGGCGGGCGAAGGCGAAGACGG